>JAUQVP010000059.1:0-17054 GCA_039794745.1 Thermostichales cyanobacterium HHBFW_bins_127
CGGGAGTTTTTGTCCCACGGGCAGGTGCTGGAACGGGTGCGCTCAGCCCTACAGCAGGTGGGTCTGGAGGATCTGATCCAACGCCCTATCTATACCCTCAGCGGTGGCCAAAAACAACGGGTTGCCATCGCCGGGGCCCTGGCTCGCCGCTGCCAGGTGCTCCTCCTCGATGAACCCACCGCCCTGCTCGACCAAGAGAGCCAATTGGAGCTGGTGGGCCAAGTGCGGCGCCTGGTCGATGAACAGGGGATCACTGTCCTCTGGATCACTCACCGCCTGGAAGAACTCCCCTGGGCCGATCAGGTGGTGATCCTGGAACAAGGCCAGATCACTGCCCAGGGATCCCCCCAGGCTTTGGCGCAGCGACTCACCCGAGGCTAGCCAAACCCAGGTAGCTGATCCCCACCGGGCTGACCTGAAACCGATAGGGATAGACCTCCACCCCAGCCGCCACCGCCTCCTGAAATAAGCGCCCATATTCGGGATCCCGGAGGGTGCCGGGGGCAAAGGCATCACAGTCTCCCCGATGGATGAAATAGACCAGGGCAGTGCGGATCCCAGCTTGGGCCATCTGGGTCAGTTGCCGCAAATGCTTCTGCCCCCGGGTGGTCACGGTGTCGGGGAATAAAGCCAGGGATCCCTGGCACCAGGTGGTATTTTTGACTTCCAAGTAAACCTGGGATCTGTCGGCAAGGGTGAGGCAGAAGTCCAGGCGACTGTTGCCGTAGGGGACTTCCCGCTCGATAGCCCTCAGGTTGGACCAGTGGGGGAACCAGCCCTGCTCGAGACCAAAGCCCAGCACCCGGTTGGGCAGAGCTGTGTTGATCCCCACCCAAACCCCGCCAACCTCAATCAAGTCCCAGGTGTAGGGCAACTTGCGCCGTCCCTGTCCGTGCCACGACACCGCTACCCGGGATCCCGGCTGGCAGACCCCGGTCATGGGGCCGGTGTTAGGGCAGTGGGCGGTGATGGTGGGGCCGGCATCGAGGGTGATGTCCGCCAAGAAACGTTGATAGCGCCGCTCCAGACGACCCAGGAGCAAGGGGGGAGAAAATTCATAGACCGTGATCATGAATAAACTATTAAGAAAGGCTTAGGATAAAGGCGAGTCCATAGGAGGAACCTGATGCTGTCACTGCCGAATCTGACTGCTGTCCCCTGGCACACCCTTGAGGAAAGCAAGGTCCTGGAGATGGTAGGGAGTGACCGGCAGCAGGGGTTGTCCTTGACGGAAATTGCGGCCCGGCAAAGCCATTATGGCCCCAATCGCCTCACGGCCAAGGCCAAAATGCCGGCTTGGCAGCGGTTTTTGCTGCAATTTAACCAGTCTTTGCTCTATATCCTGATGATCGCCGGCACGGTCAAAGCCTTTCTGGGATCCTGGCGCAATGCTTTGGTGATCTGGGGGGTGGTGCTGATCAACGGCATCATCAGCTATATCCAGGAATCCAAGGCGGAGGAAGCCATCAATGCCCTGGCCCAATCGGTGGTGACGGAAGCCACGGTGATCCGCGGTGGCCAAAAACTGAGCATCCCCTCAGAAGAATTGGTGCCGGGGGATCTGGTGGTGCTCAATTCCGGGGACAAGGTGCCGGCGGACCTGCGCCTGATTGCGGTCCGCAACTTACAAGTGGATGAATCCGCCCTGACCGGAGAATCGGTGCCGGTACAAAAACGGGTGGGGGTGCTAGGGGAGGAAACCCCCTTGGCAGACCGGGTGAATATGGCTTTTGCCGGTAGTTTTGTCACCTTCGGCCAGGCTACCGGAGTGGTGATTGCCATCGGCGATCAGACCCAAACGGGGAAGATCTCCGGCCTGATCGAACGGGGGGGATCGTTGCAAACGCCCCTGACGCGCAAGTTTGCCCACTTCAGCGAGACCCTGCTCAAGATCATCCTGGGTTTGGCGGCGGTGACCTTTATCGTCGGGGTGATCCAGGGGCAAGGGGTGGCAACGGTGTTTGAGGCTGCGGTGGCCCTGGCGGTGAGTGCTATCCCAGAAGGACTGCCGGCGGTGGTGACGGTGACCTTAGCCATTGGCGTCAACCGTATGGCCCAGCGCCATGCCATTATTCGCAAGCTGCCGGCGGTGGAAACTTTGGGAGGAGCCACGGTGATCTGCTCCGATAAAACCGGCACCCTCACCAAAAATCAGATGACGGTGCAGCGGCTCTACGCCGGGGATGAGGAGTTTCAAGTCACCGGGGGCGGCTACAGTCCCGCAGGACACCTCTACCGGCATAACCAAATGATGACCGATTGGGAGGCGGTCCCCGCCCTGGTCGCTACCCTCCAAGCGGGGGTCCTCTGCAATGACACCCGCCTGATCATCGGCGATGGCGGCCAAGTGGAAGTGGTCGGGGATCCCACAGAGGCAGCCCTGCTAGTGGTGGGACAAAAAGCCGGCCTCGACAGTGAAATCCTGGCGCAACGCTACCCCCGCCTCGACAGTATCCCCTTTGAGTCCCAATTCCAGTACATGGCCACCCTCCACCGCCTCTCCGACCAGGAAACCATCATCTACGTCAAGGGATCCCTGGAGGCGATTGTGAGTCGTTGTCAGTGGCAATTGGATCATTCCGGGCACCGGCAGCCTTTGGATCGGGATCGCATCAGTGCGGTGGCTGACAGTATGGCTAAGCAGGGGTTGCGGGTGTTGGCATTTGCCCAGAAGTTCTGCCAACAACAGACGGTGGATCATGCCGATGTGGCTGGGGGGCTAGTGTTTTTGGGTTTGCAGGGGATGATTGACCCCCCGCGACCGGAAGCGATTGCGGCGGTGCATTCCTGCCAGACCGCCGGCATCCAAGTCAAGATGATCACCGGGGATCACATTCTCACGGCCAAAGCCATTGCTGAACAACTAGGGCTAGGGGCGGGATCCCCGATTCAGGCCTACAGTGGGGCCGAGTTGGAAAAACTGGATCCCCCTGCTTTGGTGGAAGCGGTGAATCAGGCTTGTGTGTTTGCCAGGGTGGTGCCGGAGCAAAAGCTGCGCCTGGTGGAAGCCTTGCAGAGCCGCGGTCAGGTAGTGGCTATGACCGGAGATGGAGTGAACGATGCCCCAGCCCTGAAGCAGGCGGATGTAGGGATCGCCATGGGCAAAGGGGGTACAGAAGTGGCCAAAGCGGCGGCGGACATGATTCTGACCGACGACAATTTTGCCTCCATCGAAGCCGCGGTCGAAGAAGGGCGCACCGTCTACAACAACTTACTCAAAGCCATTGCCTTTATCCTGCCGGTCAACGGCGGGGAATCCATGACGATTTTGATCAGTGTCCTGTTGGGGCGAGAGCTACCGATTCTAGCCATCCAAGTCCTGTGGCTGAATATGCTCAATTCCGTGGCCATGACCCTACCTTTATCCTTCGAGCCCAGCACTGGCCGGGAAATGAAACGACCCCCCCGGGATCCCAAGGCGCCCTTGCTATCGCCCAAATTATTGCAGCGGATTTTATTGATTTCTGTATTTAACTGGATTTTGATATTTGGCTTGTTTGAATATGTAGAGGCTACCACTGGCAATATCCCCTTGGCTCGCAGCATGGCGATTCAGGCCTTGGTGATGGGGCGGGTAATTTACCTCCTGAGTTTGAGCCAAGCCTTCCCGACCTTGGTAAGTGTGTTGACCCAAAGTTGGGGTAAAACTGGGCTGCAGCTCTATGAGAGTTTGACAGATATTACTGCTATGATTTTAGGGCTTTTGGCTACTTTAGTTTCCCAGATTCTCTTTAGCCAGTGGAATGTCTTGAATACCATTTTTGAAACCCACCCCCTCACCTGGTCCCAGTGGGGGCTGTGTATCCTGGTGGGCTTACCGATGATTTTTGTCGCCACCATTGCCAATCGCATTGATCCGGAATAAAAAACTTCGCCAGCTAGCTTGACCCGGTGACATGGGACATTCTACTCAATTCCCTTGATTGGATTGTCCCTGAGAGTGCCCCACCCCAGGCGCCAGCATGCACCTATCTGGTAAGACTGCAACAGATCCCTCACCCCCTTCGTTCAGTAGTCTGTTGTCCTCATTTCCGATCATCGCGATCAGGGCTGAAGTTGGGATCCCCAGGAGCAATGGAGATACAAATAGTCCACCAGGTCTGTAGTGGGCAAAGGCGGGCTGAAGAAATAGCCTTGCCCCTCATCACAGCCTCGTTCCAGCAGATAATCAAGCTGGGCCTGAGTTTCAATGCCTTCTGCCGTAATCGTCAGCGATAAACTTTTGCCTAAGGCAATTATTGCATCGGTTACCACTGTACTTTCAGGGTTTGTTTCCAGATCGGTCACAAAAGAGCGGTCAATCTTCAGATAATTGATCGGCAATTTCTTCAAATAGCTCAAGGAAGAATAGCCTGTGCCAAAATCATCCAAAGCCAAATCAATCCCCCTCTGCCGCAACGCCGATAGTACCCCAACCGAACGCTGAATATCCCTCATCAAAAAACTTTCTGTCACCTCCAGCTTCAAATATTGGGGATCCATACCAGTTTCCTCAAGGATTCTGTTAATTTTATCCATCAGATCATCAGTTTCAAACTGCCGCCCGGAAAGATTCACAGCTACCTTGAGAGGGGGGATCCCCAATTTTTGCCAAGCGTGATGGTCGTGGCAGGCAGTCCTCAGCACCCATTCCCCGATGGGAAGAATTAGCCCACTTTCTTCCGCAACGGGAATGAACTTAACCGGTGGGACCATGCCTAAGGTAGGGTGCTGCCATCTCAACAGGGCCTCTACAGCAGTGACCTTTTGGGTTTTCAAGTTCACCACAGGTTGATAAAAAACTCGCAGTTGATTCTGGGAAAGGGCTTCATAGAGCCCCGTTTCGATTTGCAGGCGTTCTCTGAGTTGGAAATTCAGATCAGGTGAATAAAACTGGTAGCAATTACGTCCTTGCTTTTGGGCTTGGTAGAGGGCAGAATGGGCCTCTTGTAAAATCTGCTCAGGAGTTGTATCTTCCGTAAATCTCTTGACAACAATGCCGACATTAAAGGAGAGTTTAATTTCTTCCTCTCCAACTCGGTAAACCTGAGATAGGGCATCTAAAATCCTGGCAACAACTCCAGAAATGGTATCGAGTTTTTGTAGCTCTTGGCTCATCAGTACAAATTCCCGATTTCCGATTTGGGATAATGTATCTATGGGTTTTAGCTCTAGGCTAAGGCGCTGGGCAATGGTCTTTTGTAGAATATCATTAAAATCGATAGTATTGATGATAACTTCAAAGTCTTCCACCGCAATTAAATAAAGCACAATTCCCTGAGTCAGCCTAGCTTCGATCAGTTCCTTGAGTTTGCGCAAAAGAAAAGTGCGATTGGGAAGCCCGGTGATATAATTAAAGTAAGTGACCTGAAGAATAAGTTGATCTAAACGATGGACTGTTTTGGTAATGTTTTCCATCAGGGTACCGGCTTCATCCCTGAACTTTGTCGGCAAAATAGGAAGGGTCTGCTGGTAGAGGTAGTTTTTAAGAGCGGTAACACTGATTAAAATCGGTGAAAGCAACTGACGCAGAGCTACGAGGGTGATTCCCGAGCCAATTAAGGTGCCGACAATGGAAATTCCTAAAACCTTAAGTGCTGTTTGTCCGGCTAAGAAATTGGCAAAAATAAAGCTAATAACTAATACTAATAACGGAACATAACTGCACAAAACGATCACAGACATCATTTTGGCGATGTAGCTGTTGGAAAGCGGTTTAATCCTCGATAAAAACTGATACAATTGCAGCTTGTCAGCATTGGGATCCCGCTTTAGGGGAGATGGGGATTGAGCCATATCAGTTCCCAGGTCACATAGATTCCTACCGGGCTCCAGAGCAGGTAGGGGGCGAGCAAGGCTGCCGCTCCAGGCAGATGGGGCCACAATAGGATTGCCATCCCCATCCCCCACACCCAACCGCTCAAGCCGACGATGGCAGCGGCCCGCAGATTTTTGAGGCCACACAGCACCGGCATATAGGCCAAGATCAAGACTTCCAAAATCCCGTAGGCCAGCATCCAGCCCCAGCCCAGCCCCCGCTGCCAAACCCACAGGGCCGAGAAAGCCCCACTCGTGAAAATCCCCAGCCAAATCCAGGGGATAATAGCCTCAAAGGTCAACCACCTCGGTCGCCGTAGCCGGCGAAACCACTCGTAATCACAGGGGATCCCCAAGTTTACTGCCAGTGCAATCAGGAGCATGCTTCCTACAACCCCCCATCCAGCCTGCCACATTGTCAGTCCTCTCCGCTACCATGAACAGTATGGACATGAAACTGATCAACATTGGTTTTGGCAACATTGTGGCGGCCCACCGGGTGGTGGCCATCGTCAGCCCAGAATCGGCACCGATCAAACGGATTATCAGTGATGCCAGGGAGCAGGGGCATTTGATTGATGCCACCTATGGTCGTCGCACCCGGGCGGTGGTGGTGATGGATTCGGGGCATGTGGTGCTGTCGGCGATTCAGCCGGAAACGGTGGCCAATCGTTTTGTGGTCAGCAAAAACGATACCCTGGAAGAAGAGTAGCTGCCTGTTGTATGCCCGATTTGGTCACTGCTTCTCCTCCGGATTCCCAGCCTACCCAGCCTCGTTTGGGTCGTTTGTGGGTGATCACAGGCCCAAGTGGGGTGGGGAAGGGGACCCTGATTCAAGCCTTGCGGCAACGGCATCCGGAGTTGCATTTTTCTGTTTCGGTGACCACCCGCCCCGCCCGCCCGGGGGAACAGGAGGGGGTGAATTATTTTTTCCGCAGCCGGGAAGAGTTTATGCGCCTAGAGGCGGAAGGGGGGCTGTTGGAATGGGCTGAATATGCCGACCATCTGTATGGTACTCCCGCCGCTCCCGTGCAGAGCTACCGGCAAGCGGGGCAGGATGTGATCCTGGAAATTGAGCTGAAAGGAGCCCGGCAGGTGGCGGAGCGCTGCCCTGAGGCCATCCGCATTTTTATTCAGCCCCCCTCCATGGCGGAATTGGAACGGCGACTGCGGGAACGGGGAGTGGACTCGGAAGCCAGCATCCAAAGCCGCCTCCGCCAAGCGGAAACCGAACTCTCCGCCGCCCACGAGTTCGACTACGTGATCCTCAACGATGATCTCGACACCGCCCTTGCCCAATTAGAACGGATCATCTTTGGGGATCCCGGTCAGTCCTAAATATGACTTCTAAGCCACCTAACGGGCTGCTCAGGGATTGTGTGCTAGAATTGGCTTGTGTTTTGAAGTCAGAGAGCAAATTTGGCTTTCTAGCTTGCCTAACCCCTTTGCCGTTACGGGTGAGAGTATGACTGCTGCCTACGATGCCCAACAGATACAGGTTTTGGAAGGGTTGGAGGCGGTGCGGAAGCGGCCGGGGATGTACATTGGTTCGACGGGGCCAAAGGGGTTGCACCATCTCGTCTATGAGGTGGTGGACAATTCCGTGGATGAGGCTTTGGCGGGCTATTGCACCCGCATTGACATCACCCTCAACCCGGATGGCTCGGTGACGGTGCTGGACAATGGCCGGGGGATCCCGGTGGACATCCACCCCAAGACCGGAACATCGGCCCTGATCACGGTGTTGACGGTGTTGCATGCGGGGGGCAAGTTCGGTGGCGGGGGTTACAAGGTCTCCGGGGGGCTGCATGGGGTGGGGGTTTCGGTGGTGAATGCCCTGTCGGAGTTTGTGGTGGTGCGGGTGTGGCGGGATGGCTACGAGTATCAGCAGCGCTTCGAACGGGGGGCGGTGGTGGGATCCCTGGATAAGCGTCCGGATCTGCAGGGGCGGCGCGGGACGGAGGTGACCTTCAAGCCCGACCCGGAGATTTTTACGACCGGCACGGAGTTTGACTATGCCCGTTTGGCCAATCGTTTCCGGGAATTGGCCTATTTGAATGCTGGTCTAGAGATTCACTTTCACGATCGGCGGGGAGAAACGCCCCACAGTGAATCCTACTGCTATGCGGGCGGGATCAAGGAGTATGTCAGCTATATCAACCACGAAAAAACCCCTGTCCACCCGGAAATCATTTATTTCCAAACGGAAAAAGAGGGGATTCAAATTGAGGTCGCCCTACAGTGGTGCGCCGACGTCTATACGGACAATGTGGTGGGGTTTGCCAATAATATCCGCACCGACGAAGGCGGAACCCACCTAGAAGGGCTGAAGGCGGCTCTGACGGTCACCATCAACAGTGTTGCCCGCAAGCTCAATCGCCTCAAGGAACTCAAGGATAGCAATCTGGCCGGGGAAAATATCCGCGAGGGTCTGACAGGGATTATTTCGGTGAAGGTGCCCAATCCTGAGTTTGAAGGGCAGACCAAAACCAAGCTAGGCAATCCTGAGGTGCGGGGGATCGTCCAGTCCACGGTGGGGGATTTTTTAAGCGAATTTCTAGAGTTCAACCCCACGGTGGCTAAGGGAATTATTGATAAGGCGATTCAATCGTTTCAAGCGGCGGATGCCGCCCGCCGGGCCCGGGATCTGGTGCGCCGCAAATCCGCCCTGGAATCTTCTACCCTCCCCGGCAAGCTGGCGGATTGCAGCTCTCGGGATCCCCGGGAGTCGGAGGTGTATTTGGTGGAGGGGGATTCGGCTGGGGGCAGTGCCAAGCAGGGGCGGGATCGACAGTTTCAGGCGATTTTGCCGTTGCGGGGCAAGATTTTGAATATTGAGAAGGCAGATCCGGCAAAAATCTACAAAAATGCTGAGATTCAGGCGATGATTACGGCTTTGGGGCTAGGGATTAAGGGGGAGGAGTTTGATGTCAAGAATCTGCGCTACCACCGGATTATTCTGATGACGGATGCGGATGTGGATGGCAGTCATATTCGCACGCTTTTGTTGACGTTTTTTTATCGCTACCAGAAGGCGGTGTTGGAGCAGGGGTTTGTGTACATTGCCTGTCCGCCTCTGTATAAGGTGGAGTGGGGGCGCAATACCCGCTATGTCTATAATGAAGCGGAAAAGGAGCAGTTGATTCGCTCCCTCGGGCCGGGGACTAAGTATACTTTGCAGCGGTTTAAGGGGTTAGGGGAGATGATGCCGGAGCAGTTGTGGGAAACCACCATGAACCCGGAAACCCGCACTCTCAAGCAGGTGACGATTGAGGATGCGGTGGAGGCGGATCGGATCTTTACGATGTTGATGGGGGATGCGGTGGGGCCGCGGCGGGAGTTCATTGAGACCCACAGTGCTCAGTTGGATCTGGCAGCTTTAGATATTTAGCAAATCCCCAGCAGGGGCGGGTGAGTGCAGTACATTGGTGGGATGTTCGATCTGACTCGTCACTACCGCGTGTTGGAACTGGAGCCAGGAGCTAGCCTGGAGGAGATTGAGCAGGCCTATAAGGATTTGGTGTTTGTCTGGCATCCGGATCGCCTGCCACCGGACAATCCCCGCCTGCAAGCGAAGGCCCAGGAAAAAATTAAGGCCCTTAACCAGGCCCGGGAAGCGTTGCGGGAACGCCTCAATCGCCTGCAGCCGCTGAAACCTCGCCCCCATCGGGATACTCACCGTTCCCAGTCCCCCAACTCACCCCGTTGGTATCAGCCGGTGCCCCGCCCCACGGAACCGGCTCGACCCAAGCCGGAACCGGTGCAGCGGGTGCAACCGCCGCCGCCCAAGCCCCGGCCGATGCCGGAGCCAACCCCACCTAAACGACCGGTCCACCCGGATTTGAGTGGGGTGAATTGGCAAGGACGGGATCTGAAGGAGAAATATCTGGAGGGGCGCAATCTTTCCGGGGCTAACTTGAGCCAGGCGGATCTGACGGATGCGTTCATGCACCGGGTCAATCTCAGTGGAGCCAATCTGCGCCAGGCCAATCTGTTCCGGGCTAACCTGCTACAGGCGGATCTCAGCCAGGCAGATCTGCAGGAAGCTAATCTGGAATGCGCTGACCTGAGTGGGGCTAATCTTTCCGGGGCTAATCTCACCAATGCTCGCCTGGGCTTTGGCAACCGCGGCCGGGCTAAGCTGACCGGCGCCATCCTCAAAGATACTATCATGCCCGATGGCACGATTTATTCTGGCTCTGCCTAGTCGGCAAACCCCACCGCCCCCCAAGCTTCGGGTAGCCCCAAGGGTAGCAAGTAGGGGATCTTAGATACAATTCTTAATGAAGCGTGGGCAATCAGCCATGGTGGCACTAGGGATCCCTGGGGAGTGGACGTGGCAGGGGTGGCCGATCCATTACACCAAGGCGGGGGAAGACCGTCGGGGGTTGCCGATTTTGTTGATCCACGGGTTTGGGGCATCGGTGGGGCATTGGCGGCGCAATATCTTGGCTTTGGCGGAGGAGCATCCGGTGTATGCGCTGGATTTGCTGGGGTTTGGCAATAGTGCCAAGCCGATCCTCAACTATACGATTGATCTGTGGGTGAATCAGGTGCGGGATTTCTGGCAGGCACTGATCCGGCGCCCGGTGATCTTGGTGGGCCATTCGGTGGGGGGGTTGGTGAGCCTGGAGTTGGCTGCCCGGGATAGGGAGCTGACGGCGGGGCTGTGTCTGATCAGTTGTGCCGATGGCCCCCATCCGGAGGAGTTGCCGGCCCCTTTGGGGTGGCTGGTGCAAGGGCTGTGTGAGGGGTTGGTGGCGGTTTTAGCCTGTCCGCTCACCTACCCAGCCCTGTTTAATTGGATTCGCCAAAAGGAAGTGCTGCGGCTCTGGATCCAAAATGTCTATCGGCGAACGGAGGCGGTGGACGATGAGTTGGTGACGATTTTTCAACAACCTGCCTATGATGCCAATGCCCAGCAGGTGTTTATTGAAGCCTTGAAAGCTATTCTCACCCGCCGCTTCACCAGCCCCCGACTGCTGCTGCCCACCATCCACAAGCCCATCCTGCTCCTCTGGGGACAAGAGGATCCGGCAGTGCCTAGCTTCCTAGCCGATAAGTTCAAGGAATGGCAACCCCGCCTCACCCTGGTCAAACTCCCTGGCATCGGCCACTGCGCCCACGATGAACTCCCCACCTGGGTCAATACCCTCCTCAAAGAATGGATCGCCAGCCTACCCTTGTGCCCAGTCCCAAGCCACCCTTAGGATCAGCTTGATCGGGATCCCGGAGTGCCTATGCTGCTTGAGCTGACCCCTGAGGAAGTGGAGCAAGTCACCCCGATTGTCCCAACTTGGGAACAGTACATCCGTTATTTGGGCAGCGCCGCCCTGACGGCCCAGCGGATTGTGATTGCCATCGGGGTGGGGGCAGCGTTTTTGTTGCTCTCCCGGGTGGGGGGGGAGGGATCTTTGCTGGGGGTGACGATGTTTATTGCTGGGATGCTGACGTTGTTGTACCCCTTTTTTTGGGGTCCTTTGTATGCGATTGCCCGCCGCAATTTGGCCTTTCGGGAATTGCCCTACAGTGGCTTGTTTTTTGGCAAGGTGCTGAATGTCCGCCGCCGGACCGTGGTGGTGGAGGAACGGGAAAAAGTGAGTGAGGATGGGGAGGTTTACATTGAGGAGGTGCGGGAACGACAACTGGAAATTGAAATCGGCGATAAGGAGGGATCCCGATATACGATTCGGGTGCGGGATGAGCCGCGCTATGATTCGATTGTGAAAAATCAGACGGTTTTGGCGATGGTGAAGGCTTATTCCCCGGATTTACAGCGGCGGCCGGTGCTTTCTGAGGTCTATATCGTCAAGTTGAATGAGTGGATCGGGGATGTGTCCTATTTGAAGCGGGATGCTTTTTTGGAGCTGGCAGATGAGCTGCTGGCGGAGTATGCTAGCTGATTGTTGGCCGGGGGTGACAGGGAAGGGTAAGGACTCCGGCGGAAAAGCTAAAATAAATTAGGATCACTTGAAAGTGTTGCCATGAGTCAGTCTTTTGCTGGCGGTAGTGCGGACGATACGGCTGCGCCCGCCTGCCTGACCCAAGAGTTGGAAAACTATCTCTATGTGCAGGGGTTTACGGGGGATTGTTCCCTGGGCTCTTTGAGGGTGCCGCCCCAAAATCCTCTGGACCCGCCGGGGACGACCCTAGATGATCTGATTGTGGCTTGGCTGGGGATGGATCGCCGTCGCTACAGTACTTTGCCGTTTTTTGTCCGCCGGGAAAAGGTGGAAGCGGCCTACCACCGAGAATTGGCAGCTTTGGCAGCCCAGTTGCTCCCCCCCTATGTCACCCGCCAAGCCCTTGAGGATATGCGGGCTTTGTTTGAACTGATGGATGCCTACGACCGCATCAGCGGTATCCAAAATCGGGTGCGCCGTATCCTTAAACAAATGGTCACCCAACAGTTGGAACCGTAACCCCGATCACGAGCCCTGGAAGACCTCAAACCTCTCGATTAGGCTAGAAGAAATTTGGTCACCCATCCCTGTGCCCACCCACCCCCTTGTCCTACAACTGACAATCCCGGGATCCCCAACGGTTTTCTATCCCCTGGGGGATGGGGAGACCCGCATCGGCCGCAGCCGCGAACATTGTCAGATCTATTTGGACAGTGAGGTGGTCAGCCGCATCCACGCCCTGGTCAAACCCACTCGCCCATTGCCCCTCTGGCAACGGTTGCGCCGCTGGCTAGGCTGGCCTAGCGCCCGCTATCAACTCTGGGATCAGGATTCCGCCAATGGCATCTACCAGGGATCCCGACGGGTGCGGCGGGTGGCCCTCCACCATGGGGTACGGCTGAGTTTGGGATCCCCGGGGCATGGGGAGAGTGTGGAGATTCGGGTGCTGGATCCGCCGGGGGTGGGGGTTTATGTGCGGCGGGGGTTGAGTGGTTTGCTGGCGGCGGGGATGCTCTGGGGGCTGGTGAGGTTGGGGCGGGAGTGGCAGCAGATTCCCGATTTGGCGGATCTGCCGCGGGGCCCGGTGGTGGCGGTGGCGGCGGATCAGCGGACGATGCTGCGGCGGAGTTGGAGTGATGCCCCGGTGGCGTTGGGGCGGCTGGAGGATTTTGGCTTGCTGCCCCAGGTGCTGGTGGGAGCAGAGGATCGGCGTTTTTACTCCCATTGGGGGGTTGATTTGATCGGCATTGCCCGGGCGTTGTGGGTGAATGTGACCGGGGGACAAATCCGCCAAGGGGGCAGTACGATCAGCCAGCAGTTGGCGCGCACGATTCTGCGGGACTACACGGGGGAGGATGCTAGCTTGGGGCGGAAGTGGCGGGAAGCCCTAGCAGCCCTAAAGCTGGAATGGCAATACAGCAAGGAGGAGATTCTGCTCCTCTATCTCAATCATGTGTATCTGGGCAATGGCATTTCCGGGTTTGCTACGGCTTCCCAGTTTTACTTTGGCAAACCACCCCATCAGCTGGATTTGGCGGAAGCGGCCCTGCTAGTGGGGCTACTGCCGGGGCCCAATGCCTTTAATCCCCTGGTTGACCCGGAGTTGTCCATTCGTCAGCGCAATCGGGTTCTAGAACAACTCGATCGCGATCCCCATTTTAGGGACGCGGAGTTGGCTGCCGCTCGCCAACAGAAGATGGTGTTCAATCCCCAGATGCGCACCATCCCAACAACTTTGGCCCCCTATTATTACGCAACGGTGCTGCATGAGTTGGAGCAGATTTTGGGGGCGGAGCTGGCCCGGCAAGGCAACTTTTTTATCGAGACCTACTTGGATCCCCGCCTACAACGCCTGGCGGAACAAACCCTACAATCCAGTCTGGCAGAATTCGGATCCCGGGTGGGGGTGCAGCAGGGGGCTATCGTCACCCTAGATAGTCAGACTGGAGCGGTTTTAGCCCTGGTGGGGGGGACGGACTACCGCCGCAGCCAATTCAACCGGGTGATCCAAGCCCAACGGCAGCCGGGTTCGACGTTCAAAATTGTCCCCTATGCCCTGGCCTTGGAAAGGGGGATCCCGATGGGGCGCACCTACAGTTGTCAGCCTTTGGTTTGGCAGAGTTTTTTTCGGGGGTGCCGGACGGCGACGGCGGAGATGAGTTTGGCGGCAGGGTTGGTGTATTCGGAGAATGTGATCGCCCTGCGGTTGGCTCAGGATTTGGGTTTGGCGGGGGTGGTGCACATGGCCGAGCGGTTGGGGATTGAATCGCCGGTGCCCCCGTACCCAGCAGCCATTTTGGGCACCAGTGAGGTGACGATGCTGGAGCTGACCCGGGCTTTTGCCACCCTGGCCAGTGGGGGATCCCGGCTGCAGCCGCGGACGATTCAGCGGATTTACGACACTGCCGATCCCCGCCGCTGTAGTGATCCCCAGGAGCCCCGCACCTGTCCAGAGCTTTACTCCAGTCGTGACCAACCCTTGAGGGGAGAACAGGTGATCAGTCCGCAGACGGCTCAGCAGTTGACTCAGATTTTGCAGGAGGCAGTGGCTCGAGGCACGGGGCGGGCGGCTTACTTGGGGATGGGGGAAGCAGGGAAAACCGGTACCACCACCGGGAACAAGGATCTGTGGTTTGTGGGTTATTTGCCGCAGCCAGCTTGGGTGACCACGGTGTGGCTGGGGAATGATGACAGCAGCCCGACCCACGGCACCAGCGGCCATGCGGCCCTAATCTGGGGACGGTACATGCGCTTGGCTTTAAGCAGTCGTTCCTAGGCCTTCACCCCTCAAAGGCGGGGGGAGACGGATAGCCTTGGCAACCGAGCCCTCACCCCCTGCCCCTCTCCCAGAGCGGGAGAGGGGGATTGAGAGTATCCCCAGAACTTGACTTGCAACGGATGTCAATTTGTAGAAGGCTATCGGTAAACCGTGGATGTGTCTTTCTATGTTTGCCAGTGTTTCCGATTGGTTGGTCGGCAATTCCCCTCAACTGCGCTATGGTGTGGCCATCACCGATGTGGATGGAGATGGGGTCTGTGAGGCTTTTGTGGCCGGCTTCGGCTGCCCCAATGAGGTCTGGAAATGGGACGGCTCTCGACTCGTCAATGTTGCCGACCCGGTCCTCGCCGACCCGGACCGCCAAGCCATTGGGGTAGCAGCCGGGGATCTGAATGGGGACGGACGGGAAGCCATCTATGTCCTCAATACCGATACCTTCGGAGGACGCAAGCGCTTCGCCGACCGCCTGTTTGCCTGGCAGGGATCCCGATGGCAGGATTTGTTTGCTTTGCCCCAAAATCAGGATGCCCTCAATTTAACGGCGGGACGGTCGGTGCTGGCCTTGGATCGCCTGGGGCGGGGACGTTATGGGTTTGTGGTGGCTAACTATGGGGGGCCGATGCGGCTCTATGAACTGGATCCCCAGGGGATGATTGCGGATGTGGCGCCCCAAGTCGGCTTGGCGTTGACGACGGGGGGACGAGGGCTATTGGCGGCTCCTCTGCTCTCGGAACGCCTAGACATTGTGGCGGTGAATGAAAATGGCCCCAATTTTCTGTTTCGCTCCCGCGGCGATGGCACCTACGAAGAAGTAGCAGCCCTGTGGGGCTTTCGGGATCCTTTGGAGCATGGGCGGGGGGTGGCTCTTGTCAGTCGGGGGGAGGGTTGGGATGTGGTGTACGGCAACTGGGAGGGGCCGCACCGTTTGCTGCACAAAACTCGGGAGGGGTTTCGGGATCAGGCGCCGCCGGAGATGGCCTATCCTTCCCGCATCCGCACGGTGATTGCTGCCGATTTCGACAACGATGGCTATGAGGAAATTTTTTTTAATAACATCGGCGAGCCCAATCGTTTGTTCGGCTGGCGGGATGGTTGCTGGCAAAGCCTAGATCCGCTTGCAGCCCTGGAACCCACTGCCCTAGGCACCGGCGCGGCGGTGGCTGATTTTGACCAGGATGGGGTGCTGGAGCTGCTGATCAGCCACGGGGAATCCGGTCGCCAGCCCCTCAGCCTCTATAAACCCCTTGCCCCCCAACCCCACTGGATCCGGGTTCAGCCCCTCACCCCAGCGGGATCCCCAGCCCGGGGAGCGGTGGTGGTGCTGGCAACGGCCCAGGGACGGCAGCAGCGGGTGATCGACGGCGGCAGTGGCTATTTGTGCCAAATGGAACCCATCGCCCACTTTGGCCTGGGATCCCAAACCCAGGTGGACTGGATTTTTATTCGCTGGCCAGACGGGGTGACCCAAAAAATCCCTCACCCTGCCATCGGCACTACCCATCGGGTTCCCCATCCCTAGTAGATGCTGACCGCTTGGATATTCACCAACTCATAAAGCCCAAAGGATCCCAATTCCCGCCCGTAGCCGGAGCGTTTGATCCCGCCAAAGGGAACCCGGGGATCGGACTGGGTCATGGCATTGATAAACACCGACCCCGCCTGTAGATCCCGGATCAAGCGGGCTTGCTCCTGGGGATCCCGGGTCCAGGCGCTGGCCCCTAGCCCAAAGGGGGTGGCATTGGCAACTTGGATGGCTTCCTCCAGATCTTGAACTTGGAACAGCAGGGCTACGGGTCCGAAAAACTCTTCCTGAGCAACTGCCTCTTGCGGGTCTAGTCCCACAAGCAGGGTTGGCGGATAAAAATAGCCAGGGCCAGGGGGCAGCTCCCCCCCTAACAGCACCTGAGCGCCGGCCGCCACCGCCCGCTGCACCTGACCGTGCAGCTCCAGGCGAATCGCCTCCGTTGCCAAGGGCCCCAAATCCGTCCCCGGATCCCTGGGATCCCCTAGTTTGACGGCTTGAAAGCGTTCCAGCAAGCCCGCCAGCACCGGTTCCCAGATCTGTTCGTGGATGATGAAGCGTTTGGCGGCGATGCAGGATTGCCCGTTAGCGATCAGGCGGGCAGCCACGGCGGTGGGGATAGCGACCTCCAGATCGGCACTGGGGAGGATGATAAAGGGGTCACTGCCCCCCAATTCCAGCACCAGGGGTTTGATCCCCTGGGCAGCAGCGGTGGCCAGACTGATGCCCGCCGGTTCACTGCCGGTGAGGGACGCCCCCCGCACCCGCCCATCCCCAATCACCTCCGCCACTTGGGATCCGGAAATCAGCAGAGTTTGGAAGACATCCTCGGGAAAGCCGGCTTGGTGCAGCAGCTCGGCAATGGCCAGGGCACATTGGGGCACATTGGCAGCATGTTTGAGCAGGGCAGTGTTACCGGCAACCAGAGCTGGGGCTGCGAAGCGAAACACCTGCCAGAAGGGAAAGTTCCAGGGCATGACCGCCAAAAGCACCCCCAGAGGTTGGTAGTGGATGGTGCTGTGGTCGGTGACGGGCAGGGGCTGCAGCAGGTGGG
>JAUQVP010000060.1:0-16418 GCA_039794745.1 Thermostichales cyanobacterium HHBFW_bins_127
CTCGGGATCCCGAGTTTCACAGGGCTATCCAGATGGCTTCCCCCTATATTGCCAAAGCTAGGGGGTATTTGGGGCACACCGTTCACCGCTGCCAGGAAACCCCCGGTCGCTACCTGCTTTTGGTGCACTGGCAGACCCTCGCCGACCACCTAGAAGGGTTCCGCCAATCTGAGGATTTCCTGGCCTGGCGAGAGATTCTCGGCCCTTTTTTCACCCGGGATCCCCAGGTGGAGCACTACGACCCCGTTTATCCTTCCCCGTGATCCACCCGTAGGTGCTGCAGGGCGGCAATGGTGCGCTGTTGGCGGCTGGTGATCCCCTCTAAAGCCAGATCCGCTGCTTCCTTCCTCAGTAGGGCCAGCAAAGCGGGGTTTCCCTGAGCTGCTGCCATCCGCTGCTGCAGGCGCCGCCACAAATGCATCCGCTGGGTCGCCTGCCAGCCAGACTTCTTGGAAGAAATGTTCATAGTGGACAGCATAATCAAGCCCTCTATGCTAGCTCCTAACTTTGATTATAGCGGGTCTGGCCCCAGTGCTGTTGAAGTGGAGCCGGGGGGATCCCTAGGGGGTATGGCGGCCGTAGACTTTCTCCCGCACCTCCCCAAAATTGCCCAGGATCCCTTGGGGTTGGTGGTTCCAGGTGACGGCAACGCTGCCGGCGTTGCCTGCCCGCAGCACAATCGACTCATCTGCGGTCCAGCGCATTTCCGTGCCTGGGGGTAAGGTGTCTTCCAAGACGGTGCGGTTGTCGGCGATCACCCGGATCCAGGAAGGGCGATCCAGGACGCGGATTTCCACCAAAACCCCATCTAGAACCCCATCGGGAGGGGCCGAGGGGGGGGTGGGTTCGCTAACCGGGAATACCCCCTGGATGGCCGTCCAATCCTGGGGCGTTGCAAACAGACGCTCCGGCTCCGGCTCAGCACTGGGGGGCGTGCGCCAGGCTTGCCACCAGCGCCCCAGTGGACTGGCCGATCCCCCCACTACATAGGACAGACCACTTACGGCTGCAATCACCACCCCCACATAAACGGCCCAAAGATGCAGGGGACGCAAGGCCACAATCGGCTCGCGGCTGCCCTTCTTGGCCCAGCGGGGATCCCCTGGTTTATCTTCGGCTAGCTCAACCCAAGCCTGGCTGAGGGCCCGCCCATCCAAACCCAAATAGTCGCCGTAGCGGGTGAGAAATCCCCGCACATAGACCAACTCCGGCAACTGCTGGGGCTGTCCTTGCTCCAGGGCATCTAGGTAGCAGAGGCGAATGTGGGTGTCATGGGCAACGGTATGCAAGGTCAACTGCCGCAATTCCCGCTGCTCCCGCAAAAAAGCACCAATGGCAGCCAGTGAACTAAAGCCTGGTGTGGGACTGGTGGGACTCATGGATCAGTTGTCGAACTTCTGCAGAATCAAGAGGGCGAAACTTCCCTAATCCTAAAGCACCTAAGCGGAGAGAACCAATAGCCGTGCGGTGTAGCCGTAAAACCGGGTGCCCCAACTGGGCCCACATGCGGCGAATCTGGCGATTCCGCCCCTCCCGCAAAATCATCTCCACCTCCGCCCAGTCCTCCCCCTGCCGCAACAGCCGCACCTGCACCGGTTGGGTAGGACCATCCGTCAGCACCATGCCACCCCGAAGCTGCTGCCAAGCCTCCGCCCTAGGGATCCCTTGAATCCGCACCCGGTAGGTTTTGGGCACATGGTAGCGGGGATGGGACAGGCGCAGGGTCAGTTCCCCATCGTTGGTCAGCAGCAAGGCACCACTGCTATCGGCATCTAAGCGGCCAATGGGATAAAAGCGCCCTTGGGCCCGCCACGCCGCCGGCAATAGATCCAAAACCGTCCGTCGCCCTTGGGGATCCCGGCAGGTGGAGAGGATGCCGATGGGTTTGTGGAGGAGCAGGGTTTGGGGTTGGCGGTGGGGGGGGTGCAGGATCTGGCCGTCGAGGGCGAGGGTATCGGTTGTGGGGTCGGCTTTGCTGCCGAGGGAGCGGACAATCTCGCCGTTGAGGGAGATACGGCCTGCTTGGATCAGGGCTTCAGCGTGGCGGCGGGAGGCAATGCCCCAGTGGGCGAGGAGTTTTTGGATCCGTTCAGCGGTCATGGGGTGGGATCGGGGGGGGTATCGGGGATGGCCGAGAGCAGTTGGGAGATTTTCATCAATTCGCTGGCCGTCAGAGATTCCCGTCCTTCGCTAAAGCCCTTGAGGGAATAGACCAAACCACAGTCAAACTCCTCCGCCAGCCGACACACCTCCTTGAGATCCGCCACCGACCAAATGCTCCAACTGCCCCGCAGCTCATCATTGACCCGCACCTCCACCCGGTTGCCTTCCACATAAATCAAGCGGTGGTGGTTAGGGCTCGGTTGGGATTGGTGGCGGAGGGCTTGTACCGGGTCAATGTTCAAAACCGCCATCGCCTGTAGCAGTTGTGGCAAAGCCTGAATCAAATGTTGGCTGATCAAATCCGGTTGCCCGCGCAAACAAGCCAAAAATGCTTCCGTTACGGTTTCATTGAGGGTTTTCAGCGCCTGCATGGGGGACACCTCTTCCGTCCGCTGCTCCCCTAGATGCTTAAGCGTGCTGATGAAATCCATCTCAGAATAGGACACTTGAAACCATAATTTTTCTAGTTTAAGTATAAAACAATCCTTGTGCCCATGGGGATTTCCCCTTTCGATCAACCCCTGTGATCCTGCGCTTAGCCCTCAATCAAGGGGGGATTTCCCGTAAACTAGAATCAGCTTGTGCCCAGAAAACTCCCATGACCAACAGCAGTGTTGCCATTGTCATCGGTGTCAATCTCGCGATGGTGGCGGTGGGTCTGTGGTTGTTGCCGAGCCTGGCTAAGCTGAGCGGCCTCTTCCGCACCACTGCCCGCTCCTTTACCCATTGGCGCCAGGGGGCAGAAGCCGCTTTCCATCCCCTGCCTACCCTCTTACAGCGAACCGCCAAAACCCTCAAACATAGCCGGCAAACCTGGACCACCAACCGCAAACGCCTAGCCCTGCTGCAAACCCTGCTGCGCTGCTGGCCCCGCTAAGGCCTGCTCAAGCTGCCGGTAAAGCCACTCTAGGGATCCCGAGTTGTCCAAGACCCGATCGGCGCGGGCGACTTTCTCGGCTAGGGGCCATTGCTGGGCGAGGCGGGCTTGGATATGCTCTGGGCTCCAGTGGGGATGGCGCCGGCGCAGCCGCTGCCACTGCTGCTCACAACCACAGCTCACCACCCAAATCTCCGTCACCAAATCCTCCATCCCCGCCTCAAACAACAAAGGCACATCCAACACCACCACGGGATCCTGATGCTTGGCGATAAACTCCTGGGCCTGCTGCCGCACCTGGGGATGGATTAACTGCTCGAGCCAGCGGCGCTCCTGGGGATCCCGAAAGATGATCTCTGCCAGGGTCAGGCGGTCGAGGTTACCTTGGGGATCAAGGATAGTTGGGCCGAAGTGATTGATAACAGTCTCCAGGATTGGGGATCCCGGTGTGAGGAGGTGGCGGGCAACTTGGTCGGCATCGAAAACCGGGATACTGCGGTGGCGGAGGTAAGTGGCGGCGGTGGTTTTGCCGCTGCCGAGGCTGCCGGTGAGGCCGATGAGGCGTTGGGTCATTAGCGTCCTTGCTCGAGGAGGTGATGGATGGCGGCGACACAGCGGTCGGTGACAGCTTGCAGTTCCTGGCGGTCGGTGGAGGGTGGGGGCGGGATGGGATCCCCGATGCGAACGGTGATGGGAGCAAACAGGCGGGGGAACTTGCGTCCCTTGGGTTGGATGCGTTCGGTGCCCCAGAGGGCCACGGGCACCAGGGGGGTTTGGGTTTGGGCAGCGATCAGGGCTGCTCCCAGATGGGGGGTTTCCACCCGACCGGTGAGGCTGCGGGTGCCATTGAGAAAAATCCCCACCGCCCACCCCCGGGCCAAAGCCTGCTGAGCGGCCTGGATTGCCCTGCGGTCTGCCCCCCCCCGCCGCACCGGATAGGCCCCGTAGAGGCGGATCACCTGGCTGAGAAGCGGCACCCGAAACAGTTCCTCCTTAGCCATAAATGCCACCGGTCGCCGCGCCGCATTGGCCACCAGGGGTGGATCCAGATGGCTGGCATGATTGCTGACCACAATCAACGGCCCCGAACGGGGTAGGGATCCCTGGATGCGTCCTTGGAACAGCAGTCGGAAAGCCGGATTGACCAGCAGCCATTTCAGCAGCCAGTAGCAGATCCAATCTGACCGGCGGTAGCGACTAGCCATGGGTGCGGGGTTGCACCGGCTTGGGTAGGGTAGCTGCTGGCAGGGTGGAAGTCTTACCGATTATCAGGGGAGTATCCCCCTCCTGTCCCCCTAGCAGCCCCTCCAACTGGGCTACCAGCACTGCCCGCGGTTGTTCCCCCACCGCCTGGGCCACCACCTGGTTTTGGGCATCCAGAAACACAAAATGGGGAATGCCACTCACCCGGAAGGTATTCAATTCCGGCAGCCAGCGGGGGTTGTCCACATTCAGCATCACGAAATTGATCCGATCCCGGTATGCCGCCTTCACCTCCGCCAGCATTGGTGCCATGGCTCGGCAGCTGCTACACCAATCCGCATAAAACTCCAGCAGCGTCGGTGCGCCGTTGGTTTGCGCCACCTGCCAATCCGTAGCCTCGGCTGCCAGCTCCGCCAAGGATACCTGGGCACGGTTGAACTGCACCGCCACGGCCAAGGCCACCGTCAGCACCATCGCCACCACCGCCACTAAAGCATTGCGCACCGTCGTCATAGCCACCTTCTTTGCCTGCCCACCTACCCGATCTTATAATCCAGAAGACCGCTTCAGGAGCCGCACCGTGCTGGACTTGAAACTGCTGCGTCACCACCCCGATCAGGTGCGTCAGCGCCTCGCCAGCCGTGGCATCCTCCCCGATTTGGATCGGATTTTGGCCCTCGATAGCCAGTGTCGCCAGTGGGAAACCCAGCGCTCCACCTACCAAAGCGAAAGCAACAGCATCGGCAAACAAGTCGCCCAAGCCCTCCGCCAAGGAGGGGATCCCGAGGTGGTGCAGGCCTTGCGGGAGCGGGGTACAGCGCTGAAGGCCTTGATTGCCGACCTAGAAGCCCAAGAGCGCCAGGCCCAAGCGGAAATGGAAGCTCTTCTGTTGACCCTGCCCAACCTGCCCCAAGAGGTTGTTCCCGTGGGCAGCAGCGAAGCCGACAACCAAGAGATCCGCCGCTGGGGGGAGGAATTCAAGCCCCAGCATCCGGTTCTGTCCCACGATGAGATGGCCGAAAAACTGGGCTGGTTAGAGATCCCCCGCGCCGTCAAAGTGGCCCAGAGTCGCTTTGTTGCCCTCAGGGGCCTAGGAGCGGCCCTAGAGCGGGCCCTGATTGACTTCATGTTGAGTCGCCACATACAAGCTGGCTACACCGAATATCTTCCCCCCCTGCTGGTAAACAGCCAGGCCCTGCGCGGCACCGGTCAATTGCCCAAATTTGCCGAGGAAAGCTTTCGCTGCGCCCAAGATGATCTCTGGTTAATTCCCACCTCAGAAGTGCCCCTCACCAACCTTTACCAAGGGGAAATCATTCCCAGCGACCAACTTCCCCTCAACTTCTGCGCCTTTACCCCCTGTTTTCGCCGCGAGGCCGGCAGCTACGGTCGGGATCTCAAGGGCTTAATTCGCCTGCATCAGTTTCACAAAGTCGAACTGGTAAAAATCACCCACCCCGACCAGTCCCCCCAGGAACACGAAAAACTGCTTCAGGATGCGGAAGCCATCCTGCAACAGCTCTGCCTGCCCTACCGAGTGGTGGAACTGTGCACCGCCGATCTGGGGTTTGCCGCCAGCCGTTGCTTTGATCTAGAAGTTTGGCTCCCCTCCAGCCAGACCTACCGGGAGATCTCCAGTTGCTCCAACTGCTGGGACTTTCAAGCTCGCCGCGCCGACATCCGCTGCAAAGACCCCGGCCAGAAAGGCACCCAATTCGTCCATACCCTCAACGGCTCCGCCCTAGCCGTCGGTCGCACCCTAGCCGCCATCCTGGAAAACTACCAACAGCCCGACGGCAGCCTTGGGATCCCGGCTGTGTTACAGAGTCGCCTTGGTTTGGCGCGGGTGGAGGTGAAGTGATGGCAGCGCCGCGGATTACCGGGGGATGGGTCTTGGAAGCCTTTGTTGGCGACACCTTGACCCTGACCCTCACCGGCGAGAACTTGGCCGGGATCACCGGGGCTAGCATTAGCCCCCTTGGCAAAGGCATCACCCTGAGCATCCAGTCCAGCAGCCCCACCCAAATTACCCTCACCCTGACCATTGACAAAAAAACCTATCCCGGCGACAAACGGGTGATTTTACATAGCCCCGACGGCGACAGCCAACCCCTGCCCCTGCTGGTGATGATGTAAGCCCAGATCCGCCCACATCCTCGGTGCCAAACTGAGTTATCGTATTTCAGGCGAGGGCAGACAGGATCATGAAATACGAACGCATATTGCTCAAACTCAGTGGCGAAGCGCTCATGGGTGACCAAGCCTACGGCATCGACCCCACCACCTTGCAGCGGATTACCGATGAAATTGCCTCCGTGGTTCAGGCAGGTGTACAGGTAGCAATTGTGGTGGGCGGTGGGAATATCTTCCGGGGAGTGCAAGCTGCCAGCAAAGGCATGGATCGAGCCAGCGCCGACTACGTCGGCATGCTCGCCACCGTCATGAATGCCCTCACCCTCCAAGACGTCCTAGAACAATCCGGGATCCCGACGCGGGTGTTGACGGCGATCAAAATGGAGCAAGTTGCCGAGCCATATATTCGGCGGCGGGCGATTCGCCACCTCGAAAAAGGTCGGGTGGTGATTTTTGGGGCTGGGTCGGGCAACCCTTTTTTTACCACCGACACCACCGCCGCCCTGCGGGCTGCCGAGATTGACGCCCAAGTCATTTTCAAAGCCACCAAAGTGGACGGCATTTACGATTCCGACCCCAAACTCAACCCCAATGCCCAGCGCTACGAAACCCTCAGCTACCAGGACGTCCTCACCCAAGACCTGAAAGTTATGGATGCCACCGCCATCGCCCTTTGTAAAGAAAACCGCATTCCCATCGTGGTCTTTGACCTCAACGTCAAGGGCAACATCCAGCGAGTGGTCACCGGCGAAAGCATTGGCACCACCGTTGCTGCGGATTACGTCCTACGCAAAGTTCGGGATCAACCGATACACTAATAGGCGTCAGCCATCGGAGGCCCCCATGACGCAACTGGTTTCCCCAGAGCCTAGCCTGGATTCCTTGGCCCTAGATACGGAGTTGCCCCTCTCGATTCAGGATCAAGTTGTTACCGCCATTTCCGCCCTGACCAGCGACCCCATCTACGAAAACCATCAATCGGGGCACACCTGGAAATTTACCTACGGCACCGTCACCGTCTATGTGCACCTGAGTGGGGAAGCCAGCAGCGACATCTTTACCGTTTGGGCTCCGGTGCTCAACCTCCCCGTCAGCAAGCAGGAAGCCCTCTACGCCACCCTTTTAGAGAAAAACTGGAGCGAGACCCTAGAAGCCCGCTTCTGTGTCTGGAACAACCAAGTCATCCTCAACCACAGCCGTTCTCTGGAGGGCTTGAATCTTTCTGAAATCACCCGCGCCATTACCGTTGTCGCCACCCTAGCCGACGAATACGACGAATCCCTCGCCGCCGAGTTTAACCCCTGACCATGCGCAACTCCTCCCTCCGCCTGATTCCCATCATCCTCCTAGTTGGCCTGGTGATGGTGATTTTTATCCAGCAGCAAGAGGTTTTCGTGGACTGGGTCTGGTTCGGACGGGTAATTCCTCAAGTTTCCTTGGGTCTGTTATTGGTGGTGGCCTATGGAGTGGGGCTCCTGTTGGGCAGTGGCTGGGAGTTGCTTTGGTTTTTCCGGGACTACCTGCGGGATCGCAAAGCCCAGCGCTACCTGCAAAAGCTTGATGAACGCATCACCCTCCTCGAAGACGAACGCCCCAAACTCGTCCCCATCAATTGGAGCAATCCAGATCTCTAATCCATCCCTAGTCAATCCCTAATTGGGTTGACATTATTTTCCGACATTCAGTAAGCTAGCTCAGGGTGATTATGTTTAGGATTTCTCCCATGGAGAACTGTGGTAGTTGTAGCCTAGCTACGGCTCTACAAACCGATGCAGATGGGGATCCCCATTTATGGGTGGATTCTCAGGAATTATCCACGACTGATTGGCTGGTGATCGGCGGGGGAATCACTTTTTGAGGTTAACCTCCGGTCGCCGCCAAGCGGAGCGACTGTTACTGAGGAGGTAGCCTATGGAAGACTTTAGGTGGGGATACTGAGGCTGCGGGAAGCCTAGGTATCCCTTTATTTTTTAGGGTATTTGCTGCCTACTGCCAGGGGCGGTTTTGGATTTGCCGCACCTAGGTATTAGGGCTGGGGGTAGGGAAGGGTAGCAAAGTTTGGTCAGGAGCAGACAGTTCCTGGGGGTTTTTATTGCTTTGATTGTCCTGCATTGTCCATAGATTTGAGGAGATTTACCATGCAAGGAAAAGGGAATGTGTTGAAGGATTTGCTGCAGCCTTTTGCCCTGGAAGCAGCTAAAAAAGAAGCCAATCGCATTGCTGCTGTGGAATTGGTGCAACTGCTGTTGGAATTACCGCCGGATAAGCGGATTTTGGCTTTTCGGCTTTTGGATAAGGACAAAGCTATTGCCGTCTTCGAGTATTTGCGCCCCGAGCAGCAGGCGGATCTGATTCGCTCCATGGAAAACCCGGAAGCCCTGAAATTGATCGAAACCCTCAAACCAGATGACCGGGTGCGCCTGTTTGATGAGCTGCCGGCGAAGGTGACCAAGCGCCTCATGGCCGGACTCAGCCCCCAGGCGCGGGAAAGCATCAACCTGCTTTTGGGGTATCCGCCGCGCACCGTCGGGCACATCATGAACGTTCGCTACCTGGCTGTGCGGGACACCATCACCAACCGGGAAGCCCTAGAGCAGGTGCGCCAGTCCAATCTTTCTGATAATGAATTGGCGATCGTTTTTGTAGTTGACAGCCAGCGCTTCTACCGGGGCTTTGTGCGTACCATCCGCCTGATCAAAGCTGACCCGGAATTGCCCATCACCTCCCTGATGGAGGGGGAACGGGTCTGTGTGGCGGCCACGGAAAAAGACCTAGTAGCCGCTAAACTCCTCAAGGATTATGACCTGCCCGCCGTAGCGGTGGTGGATCGGGAAGGACGGCTGATCGGGGACCTCACTTTTGATGATGTCATCGACTTGGTGGAAGAAGAAGCCACCGACGCGGCCCTGGCCAAAGCTGGGGTAGGCAACCTGCTCAGCCGCGATAAGGTCTGGAGCGAAAACCTGGTCAAGGGATCCCTGTGGTACTCGGTGAAGTTACGGATCGCCTTTCTGATTGTTACTTTGATCGGGGGAATGTTGGTTGGCACGGTGATTACCACCTACGAAGAAGTTTTGGAAACGGTGGCGATAGCGGCAGTGTTTATTCCGGTGGTGATGGACATGGGGGGTAATACCGGCACCCAGTCGACGACGATTTTTGCTCGGGGTTTGGCTTGGCGGCACATTGATACCAAGCAGTTTATCCCCTATGTTCTGCGGGAAGCGCGTATCGGTGCCACCATGGGGTTGATCTTGGGGGTGGCAGCGGGGGTGATTGCCTACTTCTGGCAGGGCTTACCCAATGGTGTTCCCCAGTTGGGGTTAGCGGTGGGGTTGGCTCTGTTTTTTGTTGTCACCCTGGGGGCTGTTTTGGGGGCGATTTTACCGTGGGTGTTGCTGAAGTTGGGCTTTGACCATGGCCCAGGGGCAGATCCCTTTATCACTACCATCAAGGATTTCACGGGGCTGTGGTTTTATTTTGTCATGGTGTCTTGGTTGCTCAATATCCAAACCTAGTCAGCCATCTCGATTTTAAGCCTTGAGGTATGGAACCCGTCCTCATCAGGGTTATCCCCGGCCAATCCCAACCACCGCAAAAATCCAGCAACAGATCCCTCACCCCCTGCCCCTCTCCCAGAGCAGGAGAGGGGGATTGGGAAAATGTTTCTTTGGCAAAAGCCTATATCCCCTTTAGGAGGTGTGTTATGAACTTGACGGCGTTGAATCAGTTTGAAAAGAAGCTGCAGTACTTTGCCTATCGGGTTTCGATTCTGGCTTCCCTGGAAGCTGGACAAAAGCTGACCCCTCTGGAAGCCTACAGGATGATGGAGTCCCTCTGGACTGATCTGGAACAAACCGCAGAGCAGGTGCCCTCGGTCGAGATGAATGAAATCAAGGGATCCCCATCTCACCGTTTTTAGCTCCCAGAGAGATCCTGCCCCCGCCAAACCGGCTGACCCTTCGGTACCATAGGGATCGCCTTGATCATCAGCACCTATGCCTCGAATTGTGCAAAAGTACGGCGGCACCTCTGTGGGATCCCTGGAGCGGGTGCGCCGGGTGGCGGAGCGGATTGCCCATACGGTGAAGGGTGGCTATCAGGTGGCGGTGGTGGTCTCGGCGATGGGGCATGAGACGGATCGGTTGCTGGGGTTGTTTGAGGAGTTGGTGGATCCCAGCCAACCCTGGCAGCCACGGGAGCTGGATATGCTACTGGCAACGGGGGAACAGGTCAGTATTGCTTTGGTGGCGTTGGCCTTGCAACAGTTGGGCTGTCCGGCAGTCGCCCTCACCGGGCCCCAGGCAGGGATCCACACCACCCCTGTCCATACCGCCGCCCGCATCCAACAGATCCACACCGACCGGATTCATCATCACCTGGAGCAGGGGGAAGTGGTGGTGATCGCCGGCTTCCAAGGGATGACGGGATCGGCAACGGATTGGGGGATTACGACTTTGGGGCGGGGGGGTTCGGATACGACGGCGGTGGCGGTGGCGGTGGCATTACAAGCGGAGTGCTGCGAGATCTACACAGATGTGCCGGGGGTGTTGAGTACCGATCCCCGTTTAGTGCCGGAAGCGCAGTTAATTCCAGAATTGACCAGTGATGAAATGCTGGAACTGGCCAGTTTGGGGGCCCAGGTGATGCATCCCCGCGCCATGGAGATTGCCCGCAACTTTGGTATGCCAGTGAAGGTGCTCTCCAGTTGGTCGCCCCTGCCGCCCCTCGGGCAACTCAATCCCTCCGGCACCCTGATCACTTCCCCCAAGCCAGAGGGATCCCGGATGGGGCAGGGGTTGGAGTTGGTGCAGCCGGTGAATCGGGTGGAGGTGGATCGGCACCAGGTGAAGGTAGCGATACTGCAGGTGCCGGATCGCCCGGGGATAGCGGCAGCGGTGTTTAGTGCCATTGCTGCGGCTGGGATCAACGTGGATTTGGTGTTGCAGTCCTTGAGTGCAACGGAGCAGGGGCAGCAGGTGGCGGATTTGGCCTTTACGATTCCAGAAACCGATCTAGCAGCCCTCTACCCGGTGGCTGAGGGGATTGTGACGGAGCTGGGGGCGGGGGATTTGCTGGTGGACCCGCAGGTGGCCAAGCTGAGCATTGCCGGGGTAGGGATGCAAGGGCGACCGGAGGTGGCAGCGGAGATGTTTCGGGTGCTAGCCCAGCAGGGGATTAACTTGCAGATGATCTCAACTTCGGAGATGCGGGTCAGTTGTGTGGTGGAACGACAACTAGCCAGTGATGGGGCGCTGGCTTTGGGGGAGTTTTTTCAGGTGATTCCCCACCGCTATCGTCCTGCCAGCGCCATCCCCCTACCCAATCTACCAGTGCGGGGGGTAGCTCTAGATCCCAAACAAGCCCGGTTGGGACTGCGCAACATTCCCGATCGCCCTGGCATTGCTGCCCATATGTTCGGTCGTCTGGCCGAGGCCGGCATCAGCGTCGATACCATCATCCAAAGCCAACGCCGGGCCGGGATCCCGACGACGACGATTGCTTTTACCGTCCATCGGGATCACAGCCAGCGGGCCGGGGAGATTTTGACGGCTTTGGCGCAGGAGTTTGGGGATGTGGAGGTTTTTTGCGACCGGCATGTGGCCAAAGTTAGCATTGTGGGAGCGGATATGGAGCACTACCCTGGGGTGGCAGCCAGGATGTTTCGGGCCCTTGGGGAGGCTGGCATCAATATTGAGATGATTGCCACTTCGGAAATTAAGGTCAGTTGCATTATCCACGAACAGGACGGGCAACGGGCGGTAGAGGCGATTCATCGGGCCTTTATCGGCTAATCGGCCTACGGCCAGCCCCCCCGCTAACCCCTAGCTGAAGCACTCAGAAAAAGTACCTGTGATGGAGATCATCACTAAACTGCACAAAATAGCAACATTTGCCAACGGTTATTTATAGAATAAAATTAGGGATCCCGGAAGGAGCCGCTGCTATGTTACAGGATGCGCGTTTAATTCGTCACTATCAAGCGTTGACGGACAGTTTGGTGGACATGTGGCAGCGGGGTTATCAGGATTTGCAGGAGTTGCGGGCGCTGGTGGATGGCTATCTTTTGGCGTTGAAGACGGCACGGGTGTTCGAGCCCTACGAGATTTACCGCCTCGAGGAGGAAGTGATGCGCTTCCTGTACGATCGCAGCAACTTCGAGATGGCGATGCCGGAGCCGGAGCCTGAGGTGATGCCCCGCTGGTAAGCCCCTTGCCGATGGCTCCAACAGATTGGCAAGTTCTGGCAGCACGGGTTGTTTGGCGAGTCGGAAACAGCCCCTAGCCCCCGCTTTGGCAGAAGGGTTACGGATAGCGCCTAGGCGAAGGGGGGTTCAGGCTCCATTCCAATGAGGGTAAAAGCTCTCCATCAGTTTATAGTTATAGGGCCTATGGAAGGGCCCATCTACAGGTAGTGCCATGATTTTCTTTGCCACCGGAAGGTTACTGTAGCCACTTCGGGATCCCTAAGAAAAATACATTTTCTGAATCTATCTGCCGCTCTGGGAAATCTGTTATAGCTAGTTTAACGCTACAAAGCAGATGAAGTATAGTTACATTCTCATTGACATATAAAATTCCCTAAAGGTATGAGATGAGTAAGCTCCCAAGGGTGGGGCGGCGGCATTTGAGATTATGGCGACCGGGTTAGGTGGGAAGAGAGTCTAAATCTAACCTTGACCCCAATTCCTGCTGCTCCTAAGCTCCCCTTATAGTGGCAATAGATGTGGGAAGGGGTGGTGGCCTGGATCCTCGAGCGCTATATCATGGGGCAGATGCTGGGCCCGGTTTTGGCTGGCATTGGCGGTGGGACACTGCTGGTAACGGCGGGTAAGCTGTTTCCTTTGGCAGAGCGGTTGGTGGTGGAGCGGATCCCGCTGGGGATAGTGTTGCAGTTGTTAGTTTTGGATTTGCCAGCAACGGTGGTTTTAGCCCTGCCCATTGGGGCCATGTTTGCCACGTTACTGACCTTGGGTGCTTTGGCTAGTCAAAGTGAGATTACTGCCTTGCGGGCGGCGGGGATTTCCTGGCGGCGAATTTTTTTGCCGATTTTGCTGGTGGGGTTGTGTTTGAGTGGCATCTCTTTTGGGATTACCAATCAGGTGGTGCCGGCTAGCCGAGCCCGGATTCGGGAGTTGGATCAGCGGGCTTTGCTGACCCAATTTGTGCCCAGCCAATATCAAGATATTTTTTTTAAGGCCAATGACCACTATTGGTTTTTTATTCGTCAGGTTTTGCCGGAATTGAATGTGATGCAAGATGTCACGGTTTTGCTGATCCAAGACCAACGCTTGGCTCAGGTGCTGGTGGCGCGGGAGGCGGCCTGGGACGGTCAGGAATGGGAGCTACGCCAAGGGGTGGAACATACCTATGGGCCCCAGGGGCTATCCCTGTGGGAACAACCCTTTGCCAGCCTGCGCTTGCCCATTGGGGAGGATCTGGCAACACTGATGCAACCGCCCGTGGCTCCAGAGGAACTCTCCCTGCCGGCTCTGGCGGCAAAGGTGCGGTTTTTGTCCCAGTCAAATGTACAAAGGCGGGAATGGCTGACGGAGTGGTATTCCCGGTTTTCCCTGCCCTGGGCCTGTTTTTTTTGTGTGCTGTTGGCCTTGCCCCTGAGTGTGCAGGCCAGCCGACAGGTGGGGCGCTATGGCGGGGTTGTGGCTGGGATTGTGCTGGTTTTTTTCTATTATTTGATCCTGAACCTTGCCCGTAGTTTGGGCAATGCCGGGGCCGTCCCCCCTTGGGTAGCCGCCTGGAGTCACAGTCTGGTGTTCGGGAGCCTAGGGGTTCTATTGGGGTGGCGATTCCTGATACGATAAGTCCCAGTCATTGGCACTGGTTCTATGGCCCTGGAATACCCCGACGATCTCTACTATTTGGACTCCCATGAGTACATTCGCCTGGAAGATGGGGTGGCAACCATTGGGATTACAGCCTATGCGGTTGATCAATTGGGGGATATTGTCTACGTGGGCCTGCCGGAGGAAGGCACAACCCTCACCAAAGGAGATAGCTTCGGTACTGTGGAATCGGTCAAAGCGGTGGAAGAACTCTATGCCCCGGTGAGTGGTGAGGTGATCGCTGTCAATAGTGCCCTCATTGATAACCCAGAAGCCCTAGCAGCGGATCCCTATGGGGACGGCTGGTTGCTGAAAATTGCCCTGCGGGATCCCGAGGATTTGGAAGATACCATGTCGGCGGAGGATTACCGGGCTCAGGTGGAGGGGGAGTAGGAAGCAAGACCTCCTTGTAATCCTGGCAATCTCTGGTGCTCCCAGGAGCTTGGCTTTCTCCCTGCAGTCTCCAAATATAACTTAACAGCAATGTGGTATGTATAGGGGAAGTATTATTTTCTACCCATGTTGGCAGCCGAGTTGGGAGGACGGGATCCCAGTAGCTTTATTGCCGCTACAGCAACCCTGGATCAGGTGATTGCCCAACTGCAAAACCGGGATCCCCTGTGGGTGGTTGATGAGGGGGGGCAGGTGATTGGGCAGATTCAGGCGCGCTGTTTGCTCAAGTGGGTGGGACAACCGCTGCCGGAGGAAATCTCAGCCCGACAGATAATGCAAACCCTAGATTCCCCCCACCCCAAAACCCCTGTTCCTAAGGACCAGGGTCTGTTCAATCTGGTGGATCAGGGGATCCCGGGCTATGTACAACGACTGATTTGGGATCCTAGCGATGAGTCGTTGTCCTTGGTTTATGTCAGTGGTGGGGTTGAGCGCATTTTAGGGGTCAAGCGGGAGAGCTTAGAACGGGATGTTTACCGGTTGACTGAGCAATTTATTCATCCTGAAGATCAGATTAAGCTTAAAGAAAATCTAGAAGAACTCCTGAGGTACGGGGTGACTCGCCCTGGCTTGATCCGACTGATAAAAGCCGATCAACAAGTTTGCTACTTGCAGAGTTATGCCCAGGTTCAGCCCCTTTGCTCTGGACAAGTTGTGATCGATTGTTTGCTGGTTGATGTAACCGAGCAGCAGCAGCAAAATCAGCTTAAAAGTGCGATTGTGCAGGCGATTCCCGATCTACTTGTGCACCTGGATCGGGAGGGACGCTGCTTGCAGATTTTTAATGCCGAATCTGCCCAACTCCTCAAAAAAGATTTTCCCCCAGGGACGCGCAAGGCCGATGTTCTACCGCCGGATTTGGCTGCCCGCTGGTCAGAAGCTATCAACAACTGCTTGGCAACAGGCCAAATGCAAACCTTTGAGCAATGCCTGGAGATTCAAGGACAGCAACAATATGAAAGTGTGCGGGTAGTTCCCCTAGATTCTAACTCAGTTCTGGCAATTATTCGGAATCAAACTCAAAGTAAGCTCACCCAACTGGCCCTACAAGAAAGTGAGGCTCGCTTCCGACTGCTGGCGGAAAACGCCAACGATATGATCTCCACCAAAACCCCCGAGGGAGTCTATACCTATGTCTCTCCGGCTTGCCAAACCATCCTCGGCTATACCCCAGAGGAAATGATAGGTCACTCTACCTATGAATTCCTCCATCCAGAAGATATTCCTAACCTACAAAAGTTTCATCAACAACTGCTCCAGGATAATTTTGTCCGCGTCAGCCACCGCATTCGTACCCGCAACCAAACCTATGTCTGGGTGGAAACCTCTGCCCGCCTAATCCGGGATCCCCAAACCCAGAACCCTATCGAGATTCAAGCGGTGGTGCGAGATATTAGCGAACGAGTTGCCTATGAAACGAGTCTGAGGCTGGCAAATCAAAACCTCCGCTATGAAGTGGAAGTCCGCAATGCCCAGCTTTCCCAAGCCCTTAGATATGAAGAACTTCTCAGAACTATTAGTGATCGAATTCGCAGCAACCTAGAAGCGGCAGCCATTCTCCAAACCACCGTCAAACTCCTCGGCGAAACCCTCTGTCTGCAACACTGTCAGGTGGGAACTTATGACCCAGAAGCCCTCACTTTTACAGCTGAATTTTCTTGGTCAGAAGATACGCAAACCTCTGTAGCTGTAGGGATCCCCTGCCCGATCAATCCCATTTCTGTTCCGCAGTTATCACGGGGAGCA
>JAUQVP010000061.1:0-16133 GCA_039794745.1 Thermostichales cyanobacterium HHBFW_bins_127
AAACTGAAGATATGACTTCTTACCCTTCAGTATCCATGGCCATGGAAGCTTTTTCCCCTAAAACATAGTCATTTCAATTGAGATGTTTCTCACCCCTAGTCCCTCTCCCTGAGCGGGAGAGAGGGATTCAGAAAATGTCTCTTTCTTGTTTGGGCACCCTAGGCTTACCTTGCCGTCAGAATCTTGCCAGCCAGGCAAATGCACTGACCACTATGCAGTAAAACTGGGATCCCGGTCAAGTAAGAACCATAGCAAACCCAAGAAAAATGCAATGGCTCATGGTTTTACCAAGGCATCAGTTTATGCCGCTGCTTGCTCCTAGCCATGGATTGTTAGAAATTAGCAGCCTTCTTCCGGCACAGGACAATATCCCCTAATCTGGATCAGCCCTGATCAAGCAGGGGTTCGTTGTAAAGCTGGCTTTTCTTCCGGCACAATTGCCCCCTCCACCGGGCAGACCTGCAAGCAAATGCCACAGTCAATACAGGTGTCAAAATCAATCCAAAAATAATCTGTGCCCTTGGCATTTTTGCTATCCCCAGGATGGATACAGGCCACCGGACAGGCGGCAACGCAGTCGGCAATCCCTTCACAAATATCCGTAACAATCGTGTGAGGCATAGTGAGGCAAAATCAACCTATTGTCACTCTACCCCATCCGCTGCCTGTTCCCGTGCCCACCAAGTTTTCAGGGGCAGGTGCAAGGCAGGTCCCCAGAGGCTACTGAGGATAGCCGAACTGAGGGCTACCCGCTGATGGTTGTGCCAAATGGTGCTGATGTCAGGGAGAGCATCTCCGGCAAACCCCAAAGCTTCCAGATCCCACTGCGCCAAAAACAGTGCCATCAGACTCCACTGCAGGGCCCGCAGGGTTTCAGCAATCACCACCATCCCGAAGATAATCAAAGCAATCGAGACAAAATCTTCCTGCATGTAACGTTGTTTTTGCAGGCGTGCCGTCAAAAAACCCACCACCGCCAAGCTCACCATGTGGGTCGGTTCTGCCGCCGACAACCCATCCTGTAACATCCCCACCCCCAGCCCGGCAACGGTTCCCTGCCAAGGGCTGCGGCGCAAACTCCAGCACACCACCCACATCAACGGCCAGTCGGGAGTAATACCCAGTAACTCCGTTCCCGGCCAGCGCCACCAAGGGGCCAGCACACACACCACCGCAGACACAACCGTGCCCACCCAGGTCAGTAGCCGTTGCCCTAACGTCACCAAAACTTAAGTTCTCCCCGGGTCATAGCGATAGATTAAAACCCATTCCACCATCCCCAATGGGGCACTCAGCTCAACAGTCGCCTGGGGAGCAGGACTGGCATCCAAGTTCACCCCGCGAATAACCCCCACCATCATACCGGCAGGATAAAAACTGCTCAACCCCGAGGTCAAAACCGCATCCCCCACCTGCACCTCCGGATCTTTGCTGAAAAACTCCACAATCCCCTCCTGGGATCCCAGACCGCGCAGGATACCCATTTCCCGGCTGCGGGACGCCACCACCCCTACCCGGCTGCTGGGGTCGCTGATCAGCAGGACGCGGCTAGTATTGGGGGTGACCATCTCCACCCGTCCCATCAATCCCCCTGGGGCAGCCACCACATCCCCCGGCATGATGTTATCTTTTTGACCGCGGTTAACGGTGAACTGCTGCCACCAATGGCTAGCTTGTCGAGCTATGACCGTTGCCACCACCGGCTGGGATCCCAAGGGGGAGGGGACATTGAGGAGTTGGCGCAGTTCTTGATTTTGCCGTTGCAGTTCTTGCAGCTGCACCTGCAATTCTTGGGTGGCTGCATACAGCAGGGTGGGGTCTGGTTGGGGAGTCCAGAGGCGGTTGAGCCAGGAAAAGCCCTCGGCCAGCCAAGCACCTCGGGTGCTGCGGATCCCCCAGGCTCCTCCCAAAACCAGCCCTGACAGGATCAGGGTGAGGGCATGCTGTGACCACCAGCGTCGGATGCCAAACATGACCTTAGCCTTTGAAACCGTTGCTGAGCACTCGACCTAGGGTTTTGAAATCTTCCAGCACCCGCCCTGTACCCAACACCACACAACTGAGGGGGTCGGCAGCAATATGGACCAAAATCCCCGTCTCATGACTAATCAGGGCATCAATCCCTTTTAGGAGGGCACCTCCCCCGGCCAACATGATCCCCCGGTCAATAATGTCTGCAGCTAACTCCGGCGGTGTCCGCTCCAGGGTGCGCTTAATGGCTTCCACAATCACCGACAGAGGCTCTGCCATGCTTTCCCGGATCTCCGAGCTTTTCACCGAAACCACCCGCGGCAACCCCGACAACAGGTGCAACCCCCGCACCTCCAGGGTCATCTCTTCTTGGGGATAGGCAGAGCCAATCTGGATTTTGATTTCTTCGGCAGTGCGCTCCCCGATCACCAGGTTATGCACCTGCTTCATATAGCGGGCAATGGACTCACTCAGCTCATCCCCTGCCACCCGCACCGACTCACTCAAGACAATCCCCTGCAAACTTAATACCGCCACCTCCGTAGTGCCACCGCCAATGTCAATAATCATGTTGCCGGTGGGTTCCTGCACCGGCAGCCCAGCCCCAATCGCCGCCGCCACCGGCTCCTCCACCAAATACACCTCCCGGGATCCCGCTTGCAGGGCTGCTTCCATCACCGCCCGTCGTTCTACCCCTGTCACCCCGCTAGGGATGCCGATGACGATGCGGGGGGCAATCAGGTAGCGTCCTTCGTGCACCCGCTGGATGAAGTGCTTGAGCATGATTTCAGCGGTATCAAAATCCGCAATCACCCCATCCCGCAGGGGGCGCACCGCCATAATGTCCCCGGGGGTGCGGCCCAGCATTTTTTTGGCTTCCTCCCCCACCGCTAGGGGTTGCTTGGTGTTTTGGTCAATGGCGACCACCGACGGTTCTTGCAGGACAATCCCCCGCCCTGCCACATAGACCAGGGTATTGGCTGTGCCTAGGTCAATGCCCATGTCCCGGGAAAAACGCCGAAAAAATCCCACCGCCTCAACTCCCAACCGCAGTTGCTCTGGATAGATGCTATCAAGCTTATCTTCCGGAGGGAACAGCAGCTAGTCCCGGGAACCACTGATGATTCGCCATAAAGGATGCCGGGATCCCAGTTGTTGGATGAACTGGGCTCGTTTTTCCAGGAACTTGATTTCCCAAGGCATCAGCCCAAACAGCTCGTAAAAACTGGCACTGAGCAAAGCCGAGAGGGTAAAGCCCACACACAGCACAATCCCAGCCCCCGTCCAGTTGCGGTAGGCAAACAGCAATAGCCGCAGCCCCGTCCAGGTAAAATGCTCCCACAGGCGAGCAATGGCCGCCCGCTCCAGCCACAAACAGGGGATCCCCACCAGGAGCCACAGCAGCCCAAGCCCCAGCCACTTCAGCTTTTGCTCAAATTCCCACAGACGTTGAGCAGCGGGGGAGAGCTTAGCTGTCATACTTCCGATTCAACGGATTCAGGGGCTTCAGGGGTTTCAGGGGCTAGGGCAGCGCTTGGGCGGTTTCGCCACCAGACCAGCAGCGGTCCGGCAATGCAAATACTGGAATAGGAACCGATGGCAAATCCCACCAACAAAGTCAGAGCAAAAATCTTCAGGGAGCTGCCACCAAAAATGAAAATGGCTACTAGGGGCAGCATCGTTGTCAACGTGGTATTGATGGAGCGGGCAAAGGTTTGATTTAGGGAAAGGTTGACAATATCAGCAAAGGTTGTTTTGCGGCTTCGCAGGCGCAGATTTTCCCGGATTCGGTCATAAATAACCACCGTATCATTGACGGAAAACCCAATAATCGTCAGCAGCGCCACAATAAACAGGCTATCAATTTCGACCCCGGCAACCAAACCCAAAAGGGAGAAAATACCCGTGGTCAAAAACACATCGTGGAGCAGGGCCACAATGGCAAAAACAGCATAGTCCAACTGAAACCGCAGCCCCAAATACCCCATGATCAAGATAAAGGCAATCAACAGGGAGTTGAGTCCGGTGCCGAGCAGCATGCGCCCCACCGTGGGACCGACAGTTTCCACCCGTTTGCGCTCAAAAGGACCAATCTCTTGGCGCAGGATAGCTTCCGCCCGCACCCGCTCTGATTCCGTCAAAGCCGGCAGGCGAATGATAGCCGCCCTAGGCTGGCCGGTGTCTAGTTGCACCACACTGGAGCCGATGGGCTGCAAAGCAGTGCGAATCGCCTCTGCTCCGGCCGGCTGCTCAAAGGTCACTTCCAGCAGCGTCCCCCCGGCAAAATCTAAGCCTAAGCGCAGGGGCTGCCCCAACTGGGTCCAGGAAACAATCACACTGGCAATCCCCACCAGCAAAATCCCCAAAGAAAGACTAAACCAAAGGCGACTTCTGCCTACCACATCCACCCCGGTCGGCGAAGAAACCGACATAATCACCCCCAACCCTCTAGGCCTATTGTAGGAGTAAACCACCTACCCCTCATGCCCCCTTCATGCCTAAGCCAAGGACTCCTTCAGCTCGGCAACCGCTTAATCGGGGCAAAGCGGGGATCCAAAACCTTTTGCTGCCCAAAACGAAACTTCACCGCCAAGGTGATTTTGCTGCCACTGCCAAAAACATGGGTCACCGTACCTTCCCCAAAATGCTCGTGCACCAGCCGTTCCCCCACCTGCCAGGATCCCTTGGGGAGAGATGGCTTCCCCGCAACCAGCCGACCCCTGCTCCCCAATCCCACAGGTTGACCGGAAGGCTTGTGGAGCAGTTCCTTGGGGATCTCATCCAAAAATCGGGATCCCGTCGCTGGTTCGCGGGTACCGTAGAGCCGTCGTTCCCGCACGTGGGTCAAATACAGGTGATCCTGGGCGCGGGTCATGCCCACATAGCACAGGCGCCGTTCTTCTTCCAAGGCAGCGGGATCTTCGCTGGAGCGGTGACTGGGAAATAGCCCTTCTTCCATCCCCACCAAAAACACTACCGGAAACTCCAAGCCTTTGGAGGCATGCAATGTCATCAGGGTCACCCGCGCCGCCCCTGAGTCCGCTTCATCTTGATCGGAAGCCAAAGCCACTTGGGCCAAAAACGTGCGCAGATGAAAGTCCTCCGGGTTCTCCTCATCAAATTGGCGGGCAGCACTCACCAACTCTTGGATATTCTGGATCCGCTCCCGAGCTTCATCGGTCCCCTGACTGTTCAGCTCCTCCAAATACCCCGACTCCTTGGCTATCCCCGCCACAATAGCCGCCGAAGGCAGATCGTCCAAGAGGTTCTGCCAGTGCCGGATCAGGGCCACAAAACCCTCAATCCCCTTCGCCGCCCGCCCCGCCAAACTCTCCACGGAGGTGCTGTCCTGCAACAACTCCCATAACGGGATCCCCAGACTTTGGGCTGCTTCCTGGAGCCGATCTAAAGTGGTCTTGCCGATTCCCCGCCGCGGCACATTGATGACCCTCAGCAGACTCAAACTATCGCTGGGATTGACCAGCAGGCGCAAATAGGCCAGCATGTCGCGAATCTCTTTGCGGTCATAGAACCGCAGCCCCCCATAGATGCGATAGGGGATCCCGGCTCGGACTAGGGCTTCTTCCAGAGGGCGGGACTGGGCATTGGTGCGGTACAGGACGGCAAAATCCTGCCAATCCCGCTGCCCCTGCCGCAGGTGTCGGATGGTGGCCACGACGAAGTCTGCTTCTCGTTCTTCATTGTCCAGGCGAGTGCAGTGGATGGGATCGCCGCCGCTACGGGTGGGGATTAAGGTTTTCTTGATGCGCTCGGTATTGTTTTCGATCAGGGCATTGGCGGCAGCCAGGATGGTGGGGGTGGAGCGATAGTTTTCTTCTAGCTTGATCAGGGTGCGGGAATCATCATCGGGCAAATTGTCCCCAAAAGCCTCCTGGAACTCCATCAGGATGGTGAAATCAGCCCCGCGAAAACGATAGATGCTTTGATCCGCATCTCCAACCACAAAAATCGAACGATTGTCCCAGTTGAGGTGGTGCTTGCGGGTTTCTCCGTTGGTTGCCAGCAAGCGGATCAACTCATACTGGGTGCGATTGGTATCTTGATATTCATCCACCAAGATGTGGCGAAACTGCTGATGCCAGTGGTTCAAAATGTCGGGCTGCTGCTGGAATAGCTTCACCGGAACCAAAATCAAATCATCAAAATCCAAGGCATTATGACGGTGCAGCTCTTCCTGATAGGCTTCATAGATCTGAGCAATTGTTCGCCCCCGCACATTCAGTTGTTCCTGGCGAAACTGCCCAGGGGTCAACCCTTGATTTTTAGCCCCACTGATGATGTAGCGCATCGCCCGCGGTTCAAAGCGCTTCTCGTCAATGTTGAGCCTGTCGGTAATGATCGTCTTGATTAAACTCTGGGCATCATTTTCATCAAAAATAACAAAACTCTTTTGCCAACGCCGCCCCTGCTCATCCTGGTAATGCTCAATTTCTAGCCGCAAAATCTGGGCACATAAACTGTGAAAAGTCCCCATCCACAGGGGCTTGATGTACTGACGGTAAAGTTGGGAGCGAATCTGCGTCTGCTGCTCCCCACTCAACTCCCCCAGGGGCTTGCCAAAACTCTTCTGGGCAGCCTGCTCCCCCAACAGCCTCTCTAGCCGCTCCTTCATCTCCCGAGCCGCTTTGTTGGTGAAGGTAACCGCCAAAATCTCACTGGGATCCACCCCGTGGGCCTCCAGAAGATGGGCAATGCGATAGGTAAGGGTGCGGGTCTTGCCCGATCCGGCCCCAGCTACCACCAACATCGGCCCACAATAGTGCTGCGCTGCCTGCCGCTGCCGCGGATTGAGACCAGCCAACCACTCCCACATAAGCTCGGGATCCCGAAACGCTAGCCTATTGTAAGCAATTTTTCCGGGATCCCTAAGCTCTAGGGTGTTGGCACTGGTTGGGGGGAGAGGGCGGCCACGAGGGCTCGCACTTGGGCCACCATGGCTAGGGGGTCGTGGAGGCGATTGATGGCACTGCCAACCCCTACCCCGGCGGCGCCGGCAGCAATGGCCAGGGGGACGGTGACAGTGGAAAGCCCGGAGGCACAGATCACCGGTACGGTCACAGCTCGGCTGATCTCATAGGTGGCGGCAAGGGTGGGGGCGGCCTTTTCAATTAAGCCCAGGGTTCCACTGTGAATGGGGCGGCTGCTGGTGCCTCCCTCCGTTTGGATCCAGTCTGCTCCCGCCTGGACCAGGTCTTCTGCCAGACTCACCTGCTGATCCAAGGGTAATGTGTGCGGCACCGTCACACAGAGGATTGTCTGGGGCAGGAGACGACGGGTGGTCCGGGTTAGGTGTAGCACTTCCTCAGCGGTAAACTGCCGCCCCTGGGCATAGAAGCTGTCGTAGTTGCCGATTTCCACCAGATCCGCCCCGGCGGCAGCCAGAGCTTGGGGATCCACCGCCGAGACACACACCGGCAGATCCACCTGCCGCTTCACCAAGGCTACTAACGCTGGGTCAGCGGCAATATCCACCCAAGTTGCCCCCCCCTCGGCAGCCGCCTGCACAATCCGCTGCACCGACAGGGGATCGAAGTTATTCAGACCACTAATGACCTTTAAGGCCCGGCGCTGAGCCAGCGCCGTCAGCAAAGACGCAAGTGAAGACATGGCGGTTCCTCTAGGCTGTATGGGCCATGATAGCGGCTTTTGCTCCCCCCCAGCTAGCCACCGCCAACATCGGGAAAACACGCAAAAACAACCTCGGCATGAATGCTGATTTTGATTAAGTATCGTGAAAATACGGAAAAGCCATGTTATGGTGAGGGCAGTAAGGGAGAAATCACCATGACCACCGGCAGACTGAAGCACTTGGTTAATGAAGTGATGGGGCAAGGGGTGCTGACTTCGGAAGCGATGTACAGCATTGACCACCTGCTGCGGCGCCATGACTACACCCCAGAGGATATGAATGCCCTTGATCGCCTCCTGCAAGCCCTGATCGAAGGACACATCCGCAGCCAATCCCCCAGTGTCAATCTGTTCCTGGCCCGCAGCTAACTCGGGATCCCTAAGACATCTTGGGACGAAAGGGCCGCCAAAGGGGCAAATTTTAGTATCTTAAGTTACAGAAGTGCTGGGGATCACTGAGGGGGAGGGGTGCGGGGGCGAGAATAGGGGTAGGCTTCCGGGTCGAGGACGTAGGTGTTGCTTGAGGAGTAGCCATGGTTGTGATGGGCAGTGAGCTAGCGGTTTTGGTGGAGGAGGTGCTGGCCCAGGGGGTGCTGACCTCGGAGGCAATGTACAAAATCGATCAGTTATTGCGGCAGAAGCAGTTCGATCAGGGGGATTTGCAGCAGGTCAACCTCTTGCTTCAGGGGTTAATTGAGGGGCGGATTCGCAGTCAGTCCCCGAGTGTCAATTTGTTTTTGCGCCAAGCCCGCCCCCAGCCTTGATAAGCTGAGGAGGGGCTGGGCTGAGGTTCCCTTTGGCAACGTTGCGACATATTCTCTTGGGCTGTAGCGGGGGGCTGTTGTTCGATGAACCCCTCTATCTTCGGGTTATCAACCAAGTTTTGTTGGAAGAAAATGCCCCCGCCCTGAGCCAAGATGATGACTACCGACCCCGCTGCTACGGCACAACCCTGGGGGAACGCTTACACTACGCTTGGCAACAAACGGGGCGGATCCTCAGCCCAGAACTGGGATCCCGGCTACATCAACGGGCGCAAATCTACTATGCTGAGCTGCTGCGATCCCAAGCGCGCTGGCCTTTGATCGCCGGGGTGATTGAGGCACTGATGGAGATTCAACGCCTTGGTTTATCGGTGATGGTGGTGGCGGCCCAAACCCGCCGCCAACTTCTCCTCTTGGCGGATACCGTTCAACCCTACTGCCAAGACCTTTATTTTGGGGATTGCTTGGGGCTAGCTGGGACGGTTGCCAGCGGGGATTTGCACCGGCAACTGCTGGCAGACCTAGGGCTAGATCCCCAAAGCTGTCTGAGCCTAGAAGCGACCTATGCGGGCATGGCCGGAGCCAAAGCAGCCGGGATCCCGGTGCTGGGCTTGGCAACCCTATTTCCCTATCCCATGGTGCAGCGGCGCAGCCAGTGGGTGGTGGACAGTTTTCGTCAGATTGAATGGGAGCGGATCCAGCGCTGGTATGCCACCGGTCAGGATCGCCCCTCAGAACCAGCGACCACCCCCCCGGAACAGGCGGCGTAACTTGGCCCCATAGGCCGTTTCCGGATCCCCAATTGGGTCGATGCGAACGCCGTTGTGGAAGCGGGAACAGTGGATCACTGCCCCGGCCCCGAGGGCAATGCCTACATGGGTGATCTCCCTTTCACCGAAAAACATCAAATCCCCCGGTTTGAGAGCGTGCCAGTCTAGGGGTTGGCAGGCTTGGGCCTGTTGATCCGCATCCCGGGGCAAAACCCGCCCGCACAACCGGCCCACCGTCTGGACAAAACCACTGCAATCCATACGGGATCCCGCAGTCCCACCCCAAAGATAGTCGCTGACTGCCTCATCCCCTGTGGGCAAAAAGCGCCGGGCTGTTTGGATCACCTGGGCTGGCCCACATGCTGGGGGTGGGGGCAGGGCTGTGGCCAACGGCTCCAATTCCGCATCCCGGTTCCAAAGGGGGATAGCCGTGCCGGCCCAGAGCCAGTGCTTGCCCAGCTGGCTGCTCTTGGGGAGGATACGTCGCTGTGCCTGCAGCAAAGCTTGAAACTCCTGTTCGGAGATGGCTGCCACTCCCACCCCCTTGAGCCAGCCGCAGTAGCCATCATCGGCCAACTGCCCCAACAGCCAATCCCCCTGCCGTTCCCAAATCCGGATGCCTGTGCCCCAGCGGGCCTGGGTAGCCCGATTCGACTCCACCTCCCCCACCTGGGGATCCACCCAGAGATCCACCAGGGATGCAGTGACCAGCCCATAGCCCAAGGGATCGGTCTGCAGCTCCACCTGCCAGCCCTGTGCCCTGGCCCAAGCAGCAATCCCAGCCCCCAAACCAGGGATCCCACCCGCCCGCCCCCGCAGGGTGGTGCCCTCCAGGTAGAGGTTGACGTAGGCTTGGCGCGGATCGGCCCAGTCCCAGCGTCCATCGCCCAGGCAGCGGAGTGGATCAAGCATTACCTTGGGTCACTAATTGGGGTCATCACCTTGGGATTGTCCCGTAAAAGTTTTAGCAAAGTAATCGGCGGTCGCCGGATTGAGGACGCCCCGTTGGGAGAGGGCTTCCCCCAGCCGGGTTGCCGGTGGGATCATCTGCAAAGCTTCTTCCACATCTTCCTTAGTAACTAGACCGGCCGCTCGCAGGTATTCCCCAATTCGGCGACAGCCCAACAGGCGGGCCAGATAACCTTCATCGCTAAAGAACTGAATCGTCTGCGGATGGAGACCGGTAAGGGTTGCCACCACCCGGCTCAGTTCCCCCCCCTGTTCTTGCCAGGTGTGTAGGATCTGCTGGTGCTGGTCTGGGGAGATCAACGCCGCTGCCTGCAAACTATTCAGCAGCCGCTCCGCCCAATGGAGCGCCTGTTCAATCCCCTGCCCGCTGCGCTCCGCATCTAGCCGCTCCTGCAAGCGCCGGGCTAGGGAAGCCGACGAACGCAACTCCACCCGCGCCACATCCAGCACCGCCTCCTGTTGTTCTAGCCGTGCCTGCAGACAGCGATTGAGCTGTTTTTGGGTTGCCAGTTCTGCCTGCACATCCTCCAGGCTACGGCGGTAGGCAGTTAACAACTCTTGCAACTGCGTTAACTTAGCACTGAGCTGGCCATGGCGACTGCTGCCGGGCAATGCTGTCAATTGTTGGGCCAAGGCATCCCGCTCCGCTTCCACATACTGAATGTGCTGGCGTAAACTTTGCACCTCCCGCTCTAGATCGGCACTGGGGCTATGCTGGGATTCCGCCAATTGGCGCTGGAGAATATCCCGCTCCGCTTTCAGGCTGGCATACTCAGTGGCGCTGACCATCTGGCTGAGCTGGGTTTGCAGTTGTTCTCGCTGGGCTTGCCATTCCTGTTGCGCCTGCAGCAACTCCTGCCACTGGGATGCCTGGGAACGGAGTAACTCAAGCTCCTGCACCGCCAAGGTATACTGCTGCTGCAACTGCTCAAACTCATGTTCGATGCGCTGGGCCCGTTTGATTTCTGCTTCCCATTGTTTCAGCCGTTGCTTATGTTCTTCGAGTTGCTGGGCTAGGGTCTGCTGGGCTTGGATGGCTCGCTCCTTCTCCTGCATCGCCACCTGGGCTAGCCGCAGTTCCCCTTCCAACTGCTGGATGCGAAAACGGGCTTGGGTCAATTCCTGGGTTTGGGATTGCTGTTGTTTGAGCAGCAACTGGTACTTCTGCTCATAGCCCTGAAACAGTTCCAGTTCCGTTTGCAGGTGTTCGATGCGCTGGTACAGTTCTGCGGTCTCCCCATGCTCTGTCTGGGATGCCTGTAAGGACTGCTCCAATTGCTGAATCCGCTGCTCATACTGAGCCTGATAGTCCGCCACCTGCTGGGACATCTGTAAGCTGAGGGCATCCCACTCCTGCTGCTGCATTTCCAGTTGCAGTTCGAGGGAGGCGATTTTGTTGCGGTAGGCGGTAATTTGGGCCCGCAGCTTGTCAACATCAACTGCCTCTTGGGTACTGGCCGCTGCCGCTGGCATGGGACGGGCCACGGCTTGAGGAGTGGGAGGAGCAGCGGCAACAACTTCCTCTATCACCGGGCCGGGGATCGGCGCCGACAAGGGAGCTGCCGCTGGGGTACTGGCCGAGGGATTGTGCTGCAGATAATACTGGAGAGCATCCCAGGCGTTGGCGGTGGCCGCTTGGCGCAAATATTGCTGCACCCGCAGGGCATAGGTGAGATGTTCTTCGGTGACCCAGGATTTCCACAGGAGAATTTCCCCCAGCTTGCGCCCAAAACGCCGCTGCTGGGCCAGGGCCGACTTGAGTTGGTCAATATCGATGTACTTGAGGGCAATCAGAATCTCCCCTAGGGAAAGGAGGTGGCTAGCTGTATAGCGATAGAGATCCTCAACGGAAATCCAGCGGTGGATCAGACAAACTTCCCCAAATTTCATGAAGGTTTCCCGCTGCTCCCGCAGGGCCTGGGCCAGTTGGCTCTGGGTAATCAATCCTGCCCGCAATAGCTGCTGCCCGAGGGGTAAACTCTGGTCGTCAAGAACATTCATGGGGGTGGTGGGATGAATGTTCTGCCAAGGGCCTGGGTTGCTGGGGTTCACAAGTCAACTCACTTCATGCCAAATGAATCAATTCAATAGCTGTCCTATAGTATAGTCGCTGCTTTTTGGAAACTGCCCGCCCAGAATCGCCTGTTTTTGCGGATTTCCCCAAGCTCCTCAGCCCCCATCACCGGCATCAACTGACACAAACTGTTACACCCCTAGGGCTAACCCTGCCAGCTAAGGACAAGTCTAGGGTAGGCTGGGGAAGAAGGTCGCTTGGCTACGCAACCGATGGTGTCTGACTGGTGGCGCTGGAGTGTACCGGGACAGTTGACCGGGATCCTGGCCGGTTGGGGATCCCACAGTTGGTTGATAACGGCTTTGGAGCCGTTGGGGTTGGGGCTGATAGTTGCCTATTGGCTAGTCAGTTCCCAGCCGGAAACCACGGGGTTGGGGTTGATTTTGCTGGCTATGGCCGGGGTGACAGGGGGACTGTGGCTGGGACAACGGCCGGTGGCACCCCTGCTGGGACCACAACTGCTGCTGCTGCTGTTTTGGGGGGTGGCAACGGTGGCAACGCTGCTGTCGCCGGTGCGGGTGGCGGCGGTGGATGGCTGGATCAAGCTAACCCTCTATGTGCTGGGGTTTGTGCTGCTGCACCGGCTACTCCACTACCCTTTCTACCGCCAGGTGATCGTGGGATCCCTGTTGTTGGTGAGTTTGGGGATGGCGGTGCTGGGGCTACGCCAGTATTTCTTTGGGGCAGCGGAACTCGCCACCTGGGTGGATCCCGAGTCGGGGCTGACGGGGGTGACGCGGGTGTACAGTTCCCTGCGCAATCCCAATTTATATGGGGGGTTTTTGGTGCCGTTGATCCCGTTGGGGCTGGCAGCGGTTTGGACGTGGCAGGGCTGGGGACTGAAAACCTTGGCCGCCGGCATGACCCTGATGAATCTGGTCTGTGTAGTCCTGACCCTCAGCCGGGGAGCCTGGGTGGGAGTGGCCGTCGGCGTCCCGGTGATGATCGGGTTGCTGTTGCAGTGGCATTGGCCCCGGTTACCTAGGTTGTGGCGCCGCTGGCTGATCCCGGGGGGACTGGCGCTGGGGCTGGGGCTGGTCAGTGTCGGGATCCTGGCGGTGGAGCCCTTGCGGCTGCGGTTGCTGAGTTTTTTGGCTTGGCGCAACGACAGCAGCAATAATTTTCGCATTAATGTTTGGCTGGCCTCCCTGCGCATGTTGGGGGATTTTCCCTGGCTGGGGATTGGCCCGGGGAATCGGGCTTTCAATCGTGTCTATCCCCTCTACCAAGATCCTCGCTATTCGGCTCTGGGAGCCTATTCCGTCCCCCTGGAATTGGCCCTGGAAGTGGGGATCCCGGGGGCAGTGTTGTTTTTTACGATGGTGGCTTGGATTTTGAGGCTGGGCTGGCAGCGCTGGCAGGTTGATGTGCAGCGGCGGGATCGGGCAGGGCTGTGGCTGGCGGCAGGGTTGGCGGCGGCAGCGGGGATGCTGGGGCATGGGTTGGTGGATACGGTCTGGGCTCGCCCTCAGGTGCAGATGCTGTGGTGGCTGAGTATTGCCCTGATGACGGCCGGGATCAACCGAACTCCTGCTCGATGATGCGCCAACTAGCGGCGGTGACACTGGGTTCGAGGCTGATGCGACTGATGATTTGCTCGAGCAGGTTGTCATCGCGGGTCTGGGTGACCAGGTCTGCTTCCACCTCCACGTAATTGGGCCTGTCCGGGACATCTTCACTGGTGAGGGAGCGCAGTTGCATGTGGGTCGGCGCCAGAGCTTGCAACAGCAAGGCCCGCACATGGGCTTCATCTTTGCTGGCACAGGTCAACTGGCAGCGATAACACAACTCTAACTCCGTGCCTTTCAGGGGCTGGCGGTTAATCCGGTAGCCAAGCGGGCGCAAAACAATGTTAGCCAGCAACACCGCCAGGGATCCCAGGACCGCTTGGAAAAAGAAGCCACTGCCTGCGAGGGTACCGATGGCGGCGGCGCACCAGATGGTTGCTGCCGTATTGAGGCCCCGCACACTCACTCCCTCTTTGAGGATGACCCCACCGGCTAAAAAGCCGATCCCAGAGACGATCTGGCCGGCAACTCGGGTGGGGCTGCCTTCATCTGGGGTGAGTACGGCGATCATGGCAAACAAAGCGGCTCCGGTAGCCACGAGGGTGTTGGTGCGCAAGCCGGCCATGCGCTGGCGCCACTGGCGTTCTAGCCCGATGATGGAGCCAAGGGCAAAGGCCACCCCTAAACGCAAGACAAAGTCAATCCACGACAGGGACATAACCGCTTCTCCCCAAGGGCCAGCATAGGGATCTTCGCTGATTTGCCCCTAAATGCCAATAGCCAAATCAATGGCAAAGAAAAACCGATAATTTCCGTGGGGAATTCTTCGCCTATGTTAGCTTTGGAATCAATAAAGGAAATAGAGAAAGAATCTTAATTTGTGATTTTGCTGGTCTAGGTTGTTTACCTGCTTTTCCTGACTAGGGCGGCTATGAATTCCTCTCAAGATCCTTGGCCTCGCTTGACGTTGCTCCACTCTTTTTTGGCTTTCTTGCTTGGTCTTGCAGATGACGCCTTGATCATAGGGTTGTCCCGGTTTGGTTCCCAGGTGGTGGGGATGCGCCTGTTGATTCTCACCTGCACCCTCACTTATCTGCTCAGCCAAATGCAGGGGGCTTGGGATCTGGGCTATTTGGGGTATCAACTGCGGCTGAGAATTGGCGGGGTGTTGGCTGCTTCTTGGGGGCACATCCGTGCTAGAGTCAGTAACTGAAAGGGAGTAGCTCTCGCGTCGGTATCAACATGCTGGCTAGATTAGCCTGGTACCGGCGACAAAGGTTAGGGATTGTTCCTTAGTGCTTTGGTAGCGAGACTTTCACTGAGTTCACACGGGGTGAGCTTGGTGAGGTCTTGGGCCGAACTGCCTCCGTGGCTCTCAGGGTCAACAACATCGGGACAAACGGAGGTAAGGATCATGTGGGAAGGTTTAATGGCCAGCTTGCTGTTGGTGACGGCGGCAGAGTTCGGGGATAAAACGTTTTTCATCGCCCTGATCTTGGCAATGCGGCATCCGCGCTACCTGGTTTTCTGGGGATCCTGGCTGGCGTTGGTGGCAATGTCGCTGCTGGCAGTGGTGGTGGGCAAGGTAATTATTCAATGGGTGCCGATCTGGCTGATGCGCTGGGCGGCGGTGGGACTATTCCTTGGGTTTGGGGGCAGGATGCTGTGGCAGGCTGGGAAAATGCCGCCCCACCAGGACCATTGTGAGGTGGAAGAGGTGCTGGAATTGGTGGAGGAAAAGGAATCTGGCTACCACCCTCAACGATGGGGGGTTTTTTGGGAGGCCTTTTCCCTAACGGCAATGTCAGAATGGGGAGACAAAACCCAACTGGCAACTGTCTCTTTGGCAGCTATCCACCCGGCAGTGGCGGTGTTCGGCGGCTCCTTGCTTGGCTACAGTGTCATGGTGGCGGTGGCAGTCGTGGGAGGACAAATGCTGGCACAGCGAATCTCTGAACGGATGGTCCAGTGGCTGGGGGGCAGCTTGTTCCTGGCTTTCGGGATCCTGACGGCCATAGATATTTTTCGCTGAAGGGAGGGACTTTTGGCTTGATGGCTTCTCTGGCGATCCCACCCTTGGAAAATGGGGACCGGCTGACCCGGTCGGAGTTTGAACGGCGCTACAGGGCGATGCCCCACCTGAAAAAGGCCGAACTCATCGAAGGAGTGGTCTACATCATGGGATCCCCCTTGCGACTACGTAGCCACGGCGAGCCCCACGGCAAAATCATTACCTGGCTAGGAACCTATCAGGCTTATACGCCGGGTGTCGTCTTGGGGGATACGCCAACGGTGCGCCTTGATGCCGACAATGAGCCGCAGCCGGATGCGGTGCTGTTTGTTCCCGGTCGCCAAGCTGTCATCAGCGCCGACGACTACATCCAGGGAGCTCCGGAGTTGATTGTGGAAATTGCCGCTAGCAGCGCTG
>JAUQVP010000062.1:0-15940 GCA_039794745.1 Thermostichales cyanobacterium HHBFW_bins_127
ATGGGGCAAGATAGGATAAACTGATCATAAGCTGATCAAGGCATCTGAATTCACAGGCTAAGTAATATAATTGACCCTGAACCCATCTGAGATTTTTGAGATTTAGGAGGATTCATGCGTTATTTGCCCTTGGGATCGAGCGATATACGAGTATCGGAGATCGGCTTGGGCACCATGACCTTCGGGCAGCAAAATACCCCCTCGGAAGCCTTCCAACAGTTGGATTTTGCCCTAGAGCAGGGCATGAACTTGATTGATACGGCAGAAATGTATCCGGTGCCGGCCCGGGCGGAAACCCAAGGAGCTACGGAACGGATCATCGGTGATTGGTTGCGTCATCAGGATCGCTCCCGGATCATCTTGGCCACCAAAATCACCGGTCCGGGTCGCCCTTGGCACTGGATCCGCGGCGGCAACCTCCAGATCACGCCGGAGGCCATCCGCCTAGCCCTGACCATGAGCCTGGAACGCCTGCAAACGGACTACATTGACCTCTACCAAATTCACTGGCCGGATCGCTACGTGCCCCTGTTTGGGGAAAGCCACTATGACCCAACTCAGGAGCGCCCCACGGTGCCGATCCTGGAACAACTCAGTGCCCTGCACGACTGGGTCAAGGCCGGGGTGATCCGGGCCATCGGGCTGAGCAATGAAACCCCTTGGGGGGTCTGCCAGTTTTGTACCCTGGCCAAACAGCACAATCTCACCAACATCGTCTCCGTCCAAAACGCTTACCACCTCCTCAATCGCAGCTTTGAACAGGGGTTGGCGGAGGTTTGTCGCCAGGAACAGGTGAGCCTGATCGCCTATAGCCCCCTAGCCTTCGGTATCCTCACCGGCAAATACCAACAAGGCGCCAGACCACCGGGATCCCGCTTGGCGTTATTTGAGGGGTTTGGGCGGCGCTATCTGAAGCTGAATGTGGAAGAGGCGGTGCAGGGCTACAGTCAGGTGGCAGCCCAAGCGGGGTTGACCCTAAGCGAATTGGCCCTGGCTTTTGCCCGCAGTCGCTGGTTTATGACCAGTATTTTGCTGGGGGCCACCTCCCTAGAGCAGTTGCGGGCCAACCTGCGCTGCCTGCAGATCACCCTCTCCCCCGAAACCTTGGCAGCCATTGAAGCCGTCCACCAGCGCTACCCCAACCCTACCCCCTAGCCTCCCAGGTGCGCATCTTGCCGGGATTGAGCAAACCCTGGGGATCCACCGCTTCCTTAAAGGCAATTTGTTGGGGATCCATGACCTTGCGCCCCCCGTCTTCGATGATGTAGGTGTGGGGGTTGGCGATCATCACCCCATGGGCTTCGTGTTCATCCATGATCTGCTGCAAGCGCTCCGGGGTCGTAAAGCGCACCACCTGCAGCCCCACCGGCACCGCTTTCCCCCCCACCCGGATCCACTCGAGGTGCATCATCACCTCATCCCCATAGTGGTGGTAGAACTTCTCCACCGTCTTCAGGTCCGCTTCCCAAGGGAATAAGCTCTGCAAATAGGTCAGGCTGGGATCGACGCTGCGGGCATGCAGGGTCGTGTGGTTCCAGGTAAACTCCACCACCGGCGTACCTTTCCCGGCTTCCTGGGCCGTTTTGCTGTAAATCACCTCCCCCTGCCACTCCCGCACCAAATCCGCCAATGCCTCCACACTCATCTCCGCCACCATCAGCAAAACCAAATGGGATCCCGCAGGGATGGTGCCTTTGACGATGCTGAAGTAGCTGGGGATGGGCCAGGCATGGAGGCTCACCAATTTTTTGACGATCCCATCTGCATCCGCCAAAGCCTGACAAAAACGGGCTGCCTGCATAAAATCCCTAAAAGCAATCCCCTGCTCCGCCCAAGGGTAGGCCGGGGCCAAGGGCAGTTCCACCTCCGTAATAATGCCGTTGGTGCCCCAAGCATGGGCCACTTGGTAAACCTCATCTCCCCGCAATTCCAAAAGCCGTGGCTCCGGCTCCACCGTCATCACCTGCAAGCCCAGAATATTCCCCCGGTCCCGCAATTGCCCGTAGGTGATCGACCCCATACCGCCGCTGCCCCCGGCAATAAAACCCCCAATCGTAGCCGTGCGGATCGTGGAAGGGGCCATGCGGATTTCCCAGCCCGTCTCCCGGGTCACCTTGTCAATGGCCGCCAACTTGGCCCCCGCCTGCACTCGCACCCGCGATCCCTGCACCCACAGCACCTGATTCAGCTTGGTCATATCCAGAATTGCTCCCCCACGCAAGGGCACCGCCTGGCCGTAGTTGCCCGTCCCCGCCCCACGAATGGTTATCGGGATCCCCTGCTGGGCTAGGTAGCTGACCGCTTGGCGCAGTTGCTCCAGATCCGCCGGGCGCACCACCACCTCCCCCACACAGGCACTGAGCTGGGGCACCAGGATGGGGCTAAAGGTGTGGTAGTCTCCCGAGAACTTGGCGACCTGAGCGGGATCCTGGATGATTTCGATGGGCTGGAGGGCTTGCCAATCGTGGGTAGCTGTGGGCATAGGCGCAAAGCAGTGGACGTGATCTCAGGCTAGCGCAAGCCGATTTTGAATCTAGCATCAAGGGCTACAGCGGATTAGCTATGCTGGATCAGCAGGGTTGAGATTGATGGCATGGCTGCTCCCACCTACCACACCATTACCTTTGGCTGCCAGATGAACCGAGCCGACACCGAGCGTATGGCCGGGATCCTGGAGTCTTTGGGGTATGTGCCCACGGAGGATCCCGACCGGGCGGATCTGGTGCTCTACAACACCTGCACCATTCGCGACAATGCGGAGCAGAAGGTGTATTCCTATTTGGGTCGGCAGGCGATTCGCAAACGGCACAACCCGGCTATCAAGCTGGTGGTGGCTGGCTGTGTGGCTCAGCAGGAAGGGGAAAGATTGTTGCGGCGGGTGCCGGAGTTGGATCTGGTGATGGGGCCCCAGTATGTGAATCAATTGGGGGATTTGCTGGCCCAGGTGGAAGCAGGGCAACAGGTGGTGGCCACAGAAGCCCGAGAGATTCCGGAGGACATCACCAAGCCCCGGCGGGACAGTACCCTGACCGCTTGGGTGAATATCATCTATGGCTGCAATGAGCGCTGTACCTACTGCATTGTGCCCTTGGTGCGGGGGCTGGAGCAGTCCCGCACCCCCGCTGCCATCTACCGGGAAATCCAAGGCTTGGCCGAAGCTGGCTACAAAGAAGTCACCCTCCTCGGCCAGAACATCGATGCCTACGGGCGGGATCTAGAACCCAAGGTCAACCTGGCCTATCTTTTGCGCTACATCCACGATATTGCCGGGATTGAGCGGATTCGCTTTGCCACCAGCCATCCCCGCTACTTTACGGAAGAATTGATTGCCACCTGTGCCGAGTTGCCCAAGGTCTGTGAGCATTTTCACATTCCCTTCCAGTCCGGCAACAACGAGATCCTGAAAAAAATGCGCCGCGGCTACACCCACGAACGCTACCGGCAGATGGTGGACTTGATCCGCAGCTACATGCCCAAAGCAGCCCTCAGTGCCGATGCCATCGTGGCCTTTCCCGGCGAAACCGAAGCCCAATTCCAAGATACCCTCAACCTGGTAGCTGACATCGGTTTTGAGCTGGTGAATACAGCGGTGTATTCCCCCCGCCCCGGCACCCCCGCCGCTGAGTGGACCGATCAGCATTTGCCCGAGGAGGTGGCCGCCGACCGCCTGCAACGACTCAATCACCTCGTGGCCCAAAAAGCTGCCGAACAAAGCCAAACCTACCTCGGCACCACCCAGGAAATCCTGATCGAAAGCACCAACCCCAAACACCCCGACCAAGTCATGGGCCGCACCCGCACCAACAAACAGGTGTTCATCCCGGGATCCCTCAAGGAGCTCTTCGGTCAGCTGGTGCCGGTGCAGATCACCCAGGCGCGAGCCTTTTCCCTCAGTGGCCTCCCCCTTAGGGCAGCAGCAGTTGCACATCCTGGGTGATGGTCAGGTTCATGGGTTGATTGGGCTGCACCACCACCATTTCTGCCGCCGTGACATTGCCCACCACCGCTCCCAATGCCGCTGCCCCCAGCACTTCTTCCGTGGCAATCACCCGATCCCCGGTGATCCCGCCTAGCAAAAGCCCTACCCCCGCCCCCATCAGGGCATGGCTGAGGATGGCCTCGCCGGTGGTTTGGCGGGGATCCTTTTGGCTGCGGATCACCTCACTCTGGGCATAAAGGGGAAAACTGCGCCCATTGACCACCACCGAGCGGGACACAAATCGGGATCCCCCCGGGGCGGGCTGGAACTGCCCCTCAATCACCGACCCTTGGGGCACCACCACCAGCCCATTGCGATCCCGTAGCGGTTCACTCAAAACAAAGCTCACCGAGCGGGTTTCATTCACCCCCAAATACAAAGTCTCCTGGCTGACCAGAGCTGCCCCAATCACCTCCCCCGCCCGCAACTGCAATCCCGACTGCAAACTAAATTGGGGGGAGGTATAGGGCAAAGGTTGGGGGGTAATGGCCCGCCAGCCCGGCTCAATCGGCAGCGGCGGAATCGCTGACACACTCTGGGCCAACACCGGGGATCCCGCGGTCAGAGCCAGGGTGAGGGCAAGGGCACTGGAACGAAACATGGTGGTTACCTCTGGAGTTGTCTAGTTCTATCAAACTCGCTGGGGGAGCCTTCGTCCTATCCTAGCTTGGCAGTTTTGCCTGCTGCTGTTCCTCCTTCGCACTACGGTTTGGGATAAGGTAAGTCTCAGCTAGGGAGCAAGCCTATGACCATTCCCCAGATCGTGGCATGGATGATGTTGATGTTTGTCCCCGTTTCTTGGCTGGGGGTCTGGCAGCATTGGCATCCTGTGGTCCTGTTTGCGGTGGCAGCTTTGGGGATTTTGCCCCTGGCTAAGTGGCTGAGTACCGCCACGGAAACCATCGCTTTGGTCTCTGGTCCCACCATTGGCGGGCTGCTGAATGCCACCTTCGGCAATGCCACAGAACTGATCTTGGCCCTGACAGCCCTACACTCGGGCTTGGTGGGGGTGGTCAAGGCTAGTTTGACCGGCACTTTGATCAGCAACTTGCTGCTGGTGCTGGGGTTGGCAGCCCTGCTAGGGGGCTGGGGGCGCACGGAACAAGTGTTTCCCTCCACTGTGGCCCGCCTCAATGCTTCCACCATGAACTTGGCAGTGATTGCCCTGCTGCTGCCAACGGCAGTTGCCCTCACTACCCCCGGGATCCCGGAGGTGACGCTGCAGAACCTATCGGTGGCGGTGGCGGTGGTGTTGCTGCTGGTGTATGGGTTGTCGCTGTTTTTTGCCATGAAAACCCATAGCTATTTGTATGAGGTGAGCGAGGTGGAACATGCCGGGGAGTCGGTGAATGTGCCCCTGTGGGTTGGGGTTTTGCTGGGGGTGACGGTGTTGATTGCGGTGGAATCGGAGATTTTGGTGGATGCCTTGGAGGTCACCCTGGAAACCCTAGGTCTGAGTTCTCTATTTTCGGGGGTGATTCTTTTGCCTCTGATTGGCTCAGCAGCGGAATACATCACTGCCATCAGCGTAGCTATCAAAAACAAAATGGATCTGGCGGTGGCAGTGGCTATGGGCTCGAGTTTGCAAATTGCCTTGTTTGTGGCCCCAATCCTGGTGCTGGCCGGACGCTGGTGGCACCAACCCATGGATCTCAGCTTTAACCCCTTTGAATTGGTGGCCGTGGTGGTTGCGGTTTTAATCAGCAATTCCATCAGCAGCGACGGTCGCTCCAACTGGCTAGAGGGATCCCTGTTGATGGCTGCCTATGCCATGATTGCTTTGGCTTTTTACTTTCATCCGGTTCTGACCAACGGCAGCTTAAGCGAAGGTTGATTAGGCAGCTTGATAGCGGCGCACCACAATTTTGCCACTCAGAAGATGATCCGTGAGCTTTTCCAAGGCATCGAGATCGGCACTGGTGTACTGTTGTTTTTGTAACAGCTGATGAATGAGATCTTCTTGTTCGGTGGTCAGCTCGCGGGCACTAAAGGCTTGTTGAACAATGTTCTGAATCGTCGGTAGAGCCATGGCTTTTACCCAACTGTTGCCAATCCTAGTATGAAGACTAGTTCCCCCCCGTTTCGTGAGAGAAATCACGTAAGATCCGTGAGATGAACCTACAAAAGTCCGCAATCCTGCTCGCCCAAAACCGCCAATCCCGCTGCTGGTTATGGCGTTTGGTAGCCATTGCAGGGACGGTGACGGGCTGTCCCGGGGGCTGGCACCACTGGCTGGGGGGGGTGGTGGGTTGTGCCCCCTTATTGGCCCTGGGCTGGGACCGACCCTGGCCAGAACAATTGCGCCATGCCCTCTGGGTGTGGATTCCGGTGTGTGGGCTGGTGTTTGTACCGGATCTGGGGCGGGTGCGGGTGCTGACTGCTGCCGATATTGTGGGGGGCATGGTGGTGGCGCCGTTGCTGCCGCTGCTGCTGGTGGGGATGACCATGCTCTGTTGGCAGGTGGCGGGGCGGTTTCCCGTCGGGCTGCGCCCCTGGCTTGTGGCTAGCCTCTGGACGGGGGTGGATGGGCTGGCGGGATCCCTGTGGTTGCCTTTGCCTTTGCATTGGGGGGCGCTGATCTACGATTGGCCCCTGGGGGTGCAGGTGGCGGATTTGGGGGGGATTTGGCTGGTGACCTGGCTTTTGTTACTCCTCAATGGCGCTCTGTCCTTGGTGGGGCGGCTGGATTGGCGGCAGTGGTTGGGGGTGCTGCTGCCGCTCACCCTGGCTTTGGGCTATGGGCAAGGGCGACAACAGGACATCCCTAGGCAGATGGCAGCATCCCCCAGCTTTCGGGTAGCCGCCCCCCAGATTGTGGCTTGGTTTGATGACGATGGTTCCTGGGCTTACCGGCAGCGGCAACACGAACAAATCCACCGGCTCAGCCGCGTCGGCATCCAAAGGGGAGCGGATTTGTTGGTCTGGCCGGAAGGGGCGTTGCGCTCCCCCATCCTCAAGACCTGGCTGCAAACGGAGGTGATCGATCCTTTGCTGCTGCTGTTACCCCCGGAGGGAGGACTGCTCACCGGCGCCAGCGAACCGGCCTCCCCCACCACCTTTATCAATGCTGCCCTGCTGTTCAATGCCCAAGGATGGCTCCAGGACCGCAGCGGCAAGCAGTGGCTCTTCCCCTACTTTGAAAGCAGCCGCTTTATCCCCGATCCCGGTGGCTATCGCCCCCTGGCAGGGGGATCCCGACTGGGGCCATTGGGGGTGCTGATTTGTTTGGAAAGCGTCCTGCCCGCCCCCAGCCGCGCCCTAGTCCAGGGGGGGGCTGAAAGTTTAGTGGTGATCTCCGATGATAGTTGGTTTGGCAACAGTCGCTGGCCGCTGCTGCATGCCTCCCTGTCTGTGTTTCGGGCCGTGGAAAACCGGCGCAGCGTTGTCTTCGTCAACAATACCGGCGGCAACTTGATCGTCGATCCCAGTGGCACCATTCAAGCTCAGGGATCCCTATTTATGCCGGAAACGATTGTGGGTCAGGTTTACCGCTTCAGGACAGGCACCCTGGCCAGCCGCTGGGGGGACTGGTGGGTGGGGGTATGTTGGCTGGTGAGTGCCTTTGCCCTCTGGCGCTGCCGATGTCAACAACTGTGACCAACTGTGACACTGACCTAGTCAAGTTGCCAGGGACTGTGGGTACACTAGAAAAGAACCCTTGTAGCAATTGCAGATTCCTGGTAGTCTTGACCCCTAATCCCTTATGCCAAGAGAGGATCACTTGACCCCACCCCCAATCGTGCCACGGGAACGCAGCAGCGAACCAATCCTGCGCAAACGCAGTGACCTGCCCAACATCAACGAACGCATCCGTTTTCCCAAGATTCGCGTCATTGATACGGATGGCAAGCAGTTAGGGATTATGGTGCCGCGGGATGCCCAGCGGATTGCCGATGAAAAGGAACTGGATCTGGTGTTAATCAGCGACAAGGCTGACCCGCCGGTCTGCAAAATCATGGACTACGGCAAATACAAGTTCGACCAAGAGAAAAAAGCCCGAGAAGCCAAGAAAAAACAACATACCGCCGAAGTCAAGGAAGTTAAGTTCCGCTACAACATTGGCGAGCACGACTACAATGTGCGGCTGCGCAGTGCCCAGCAATTTGTTGCCGATGGTGACAAGGTCAAGGCAACGGTCATGTTCAAAGGACGGGAAATCCAGCACACGGATCTGGCAGAGGAGTTGCTGTTGCGCCTAGCCAAGGACTTGGATGCGGTGGCGGAAATCCAGCAGCCCCCCAAGAAAGAGGGGCGCAACATGACCCTGATCCTCTCCCCCCGTAAGACCTCCCCCTAGGTTGCTGTGGCAGTTTGGCAGCAGACCCTCTGGTATGCCCTATGGCTGGGGGTTGTTTTTGCCTTGGCTGAGGGGCTACGGGCTCGCCACTGGGACGGAGAGATCGTACGCAAGGTCATCCACATCGGCGTCGGCAATATCATCTGGCTAGCCTGGCTGCTGCAGGTGCCCCAAGGCCTGGGGGTAGGCTTTTCCCTGCTGTTTAGCCTCCTGGCCCTCCTCTCCTACCACATCCCCATCCTGCCTAGCCTCAATGGGGTGGGGCGACAAAGCCTCGGCACCTTCTTCTATGCCCTCAGCATCGGGCTGCTCCTCGCCCTGTTCTGGCGGGATCCCCTGCGGGTGTTTGCGGTGATCGGGATTTTGGTCATGACCTGGGGGGATGCCCTGGCCGCTTTGGTGGGCAAACGCTGGGGATCCCATCGCTATAGCTGTTGGGGGATCGGCAAAAGTTGGGAGGGATCCCTGACCATGTGGGGGGTTAGCACTTTGGTGGTGGTGGGGATGCTGGGGGCGGTCTATGGTTTTTCTGGGCTGACCTTGGGGCTGGGGGTGGGGATCGGTGGGATGGCTGCCTTATTGGAGGTGTTTTCCTGGCAGGGGGTGGATAATCTGACGGTGCCGCTGGTCAGCGCTGGTTTGAGCTATGGGGCTTGGTGGCTGTTGCTCAGCTAGCCTTCGTCCTCATCATCTTTGTGTTCGGGGGTTTCTAGGCGCACCGGGTGGGGGGCGCGGTGGACTTTTTTGATGTCATCTTTGATTTGCTCGAGATCAATATAGCGATCTGCCAAATTGATTAACTGATCGCTGGTCATGGAACGCAAACTCACCACTTCTACCCTGGCTCCCTGATAGCTGATGGCATTGACAGCATAGGCCAGATCCCCATCCCCACTGACCAAAATGGCCGTATCGTACCAGCGCACCAACGCCAGCATGTCCACGGCAATTTCCACATCCAAATTGGCCTTCTTAGTGCCGTCGGGAAGCTGGACTAAATCCTTGGTGACCACCCGGTAGCCATTGCGGCGCATCCACAGCAAGAACCCCTGCTGCTTTTCATTGTTGCGATCCACCCCTGTGTAGAAAAAAGCCCTTAAAATCCGCGAGTGACTGGTGAGGCAAGCCAATAGCTTGGTGTAGTCAATTTCGATTCCTAACTGCAAAGCGGCATAAAACAGATTCGATCCATCAATAAAAATAGCTACCCGACCACGACTGTGCATGGGATCTTGATCGGAAAGCCCATAGCTAAGCTCAGGCTCGTTCCGCACCATGACGTAAAGCACCCTCAAATATTAAAAAGCAGCGTTATCAACAAGGAAATGGAAACAAAAAGTTTATTAAACTGTCTTTAGCATAAAGGGTTTTGGTAAACGTGAGGAATCTAATCGCAAAATCTTAAGAAAGTAGCGGGCCCCTACGTTTTATCCTTCAGGCTAGCCTAAAGGCACGGCACCCCTGCGCTATTTGTTACAGTTCTTATTATCCGCCCTAATCTCGCTGGATCTTCCAGGAACTGGGGATCCCCCAGTCGCCGTCGATGCGGATGCCGCGGCGGTTGGCGGCCAGATGGCGCAGGATCCAGACCAAGGGTTCTGGCTGTTCCAGGCCGAGGGCCTCGGCCAAGGCCTCGAGGGTGAAGGGTTGGGCTTGGCTGTGGATTAGGTGCATGGCTTGGGTTTGCAGGGAGAGGATGCTGGCGGCGGCTTTTTTGCCCGCTTCCACCCCGGGCTGGTGGTAGGCGTTGATCCCGATCAGGGAGGCGTAGAACCCTACTGCCCGCTCATAGAGGGCAATCAGGGCTCCCACGGAGCGGGGGGAGACATCGGGAAGGGTGAGGGTGAGGGAATCCCGCTGGTTTTCGTAGAGGGCTTGGCGGGTGCCCTGCAACAGTCCGCTCAGGTAGTCACCGCTGGTGATCCCCGGTTCCACTTCCAGTTGGCTATCCCCCCCATCCTGCAGTACTTCGATAAAGGTGACAAAAAAGTTGTTGATCCCGTCCCGCAGTTGTTGCACGTAGGCGTGTTGGTCGGTGGAGCCTTTGTTGCCGTAAACGGCGATCCCCTGGTGGACCAGATTGCCCTTGAGGTCGTGGGATTTGCCCAGGGACTCCATCACCAACTGTTGCAGGTAGCGGCTAAACAGTTGCAAGCGGTCTTTGTAGGGCAACACCACCATATCTTTGCTGCCCCGCCCCTGACCGGTGACATACCAGCAAAAGGCTAGGAGCATGGCAGGGTTGCGCTGCCAGGGCTCAACCATGGTGGCTTGATCCATCAGGGCTGCCCCACTCAGCATCCCCTGAATATCGATCCCCTGCAAAGCCGCAGGCAGTAGCCCCACCGCCGATAACTCTGAGGTGCGCCCCCCCACCCAGTCAAATACCGGAAAACGGGCCAGCCAGTTTTCTGCAACCGCTTGCCGATCCAAACGGCTACCCTCCCCGGTCACCGCCACCGCCTGACCAGGAAAATCCAGCCCCGCCTCCGTCAACCAATGGCGCACCTCCAGCATGCCGTTGCGGGTCTCCGGAGTCCCACCGGATTTGGACGCTACCCCCACTAAGGTGGTAGCCAGTCGGGATCCCAATTGGGCTTTGACCCGGGCCATGCCATCGGGGTCAGTGTTGTCAATGAACCAAATCCGCAACGGCGGTGGGTAGGGGGCCAGAGCTTCAGCGACAAACTGGGGCCCCAAAGCGGAACCCCCGATCCCCAACCAAAGTAAATCCGTAAACCGCTCCCCCCGGGGTGTTGTCAGGGATCCCGACCGCACCTGGGCAGCAAAGTCCTCGATCCGTTCGCGGGTGCTTTCGATGGCTTGGCGGATGGCTGGGGTGGGGGCGAGTTGGGGATCCCGTAGCCAGTAGTGTCCGACCATCCGTTGTTCGTCGGGGTTGGCGATGGCACCGGCCACCAGGGCTTGCATATCCAGGAGGGCTTGGCCCAGCTTGGGGGTGAGGGCTGTGACGTCGCTGTCGCTGAAGCGAATGCGGCTGATGTCGAGGGTAAAGCCCAGCTCGGGGTGATGGTAGAGCCATGACTGGTAGCGCTGCCACAGGTCTTGCATGGTGTCTTTCCTAGGTCACAGTGACTAGCTAACACCGAATTGGGAGCGGTTGGCAATTTTCTCCTGGATTGCTCAACAATTGCCCCACTCCTGTCCCGATGCTGCCCCGGTGCTTTGGAACTCAGTAGTGGCCTTTGAGGTCGCGGGCGATGTCCCGTTTCACCTGTCGTTCTTGGATGGCTGCCCGTTTGTCGTGGAGTTTTTTACCCCGGGCTACCCCTAGGTGGACTTTGATCCAGCCCTTGTTGAGCACCAACTTGAGGGGGATCACCGTCAGCCCCTTCTGCTCCGTCAGCCCAATCAGCCGATTGATTTCCTTGCGGTGCAGCAGCAGCTTGCGCCGCCGGGTGGGGTCATGATTGAATACCCGCCCAGCAGTACTGTGGGGAGAGACGTGCATGTTCAGCAGCCACGCTTCCCCATCCCGAATCAAGGTAAAGGCATCTTGCAAATTAACTTTGCCTGCCCGAATCGACTTCACCTCCGTGCCCGACAGCTGGATCCCGGCTTCCAGGGTCTCTAGGATCTCGTACTCGTAGCGAGCCCGGCGGTTATCCACCAAGGTTTTGTAAGCCTCTGCCACAACCGTCAGCCTCTAGGCGCCAAATCTCTAGCTTAGCCTTTGCTGAGCAAATCCAACAGCAACCAACCCGCCAGCGGCCGACAAGCCACCCACACCAGCAACGGGATCCCGAGCCCAGGAAAAGCCGTAGTCAAGGTAGCAATGCCAGCCACGATGATCCCATCGATGCCATTGGTGAGAATCCAGCTCAAGGCTCGCACTCCCTGCCGCCGCAACACCAACCACTGCAACACCCCCACCCCCACACTGCCAATAATCGCTGCCACCGGCGACATGATCATCTGCCGCAGGGAAATCTGAGCCGCCTCGGCCAACAGCGCCACCAACCCAAAGGCCACCCCATAACCCACCACAGAAGCCAGCACCCACATCCAGCCCCGCACCAGCCGCCGACCCAGCACCCCCACCTGCGCCACCCCCAACGCCACCCCCACCACAACCCCCCCTGCCAGGGATCCCCACAGGGTCGTGCCCAGGGCTTCCAACTGCAGCAAACTCCAGCCCGCCACCCCGCTGGCTAAACCATGAGCCCCCAGCCAGGCCAACCAAGGCACAACTGGGGATCCCGACCTAGGGGCGGACAGAACCGGCTGCCCAGCACTGGCTTTGGTAGCTTCAGCGGCCATCGCCGAGTGAGCCGGATCCAACAGAGCCAAACCTTGCTGAGCTTCCAGGCAATCGGGATCCAGGCGTAGTACCCCCTGAAAGTCCATCAGGGCCATACCTTCATTACCTTGTCTTTGGTGGGCCAGAGCCCGCTGCAGGTAGTAGCGCACCTCATTGGGGCTGCGGTGGATCAAACGATTGAGGATTTGAATGGCCCCCCGGTAATCTTGGTCATGGATTTTTTGGACAGCTTCCTGAAACTCCGTTTCTTCCGTGGCTTGGTGGCTCGTGAAGAGTGCTTCTCCCATCACTTCCACCGTCATCGGCGATCGGGATCCCAGGGGTTCTGCTGGGGTTGCCACCTTTTTGGGGGTGGGGTTAGGCTTGGGAGCGACAACAACCTTTTGCCCCTCGATGGCACTTTGCAACTGTTCGGACAATTCCTGCATGCTACGGGGGCGATAGTTAGGGTCCTTTTCCAGGCAGGAGAGCACCACTTCTTGCAGCAGCTTAGGGATGGGATATTTGAGGGGCAATTCTTCAAAAGGGCGGGGGCGCTGATAGTTATGCACATGGTACCAGCCGGGCAGAGAATCCGTATCCGGCACCAAGGGGGGATAGGCCGTCAGCATCTCGTAGAGCACCACCCCCAACGAATAAATATCCGAGCGCACATCTAGGGGTTTACCGCGCATTTGTTCTGGGGAAGAATAGCACATTGTGCCCACAAAATAGCCCGAGCGGGTCAGCCCCGTATCCATTTGTCCCATAAACTTAGAGATGCCAAAATCCAGCACCTTGACATATTCATTGCCGTTGGGTTCGCGAATAATAAACAGATTGCTCGGCTTAATATCCCGGTGCAGCACCCCCTTGATGGAGTACTTACCCAGATCCACCTGAAAGCGATGGGCATAATAGAGGGCGGAGCAGATTTGCCGGGCCAGCTTCACCATGCGGGTGGGCTCCATCGGTCCTTCAGTGCGGGTCAATTGGTCCAGCCCCTGCCCTACTGCCGGTGGTTCTCCCAAAAACTCCATCACCAAATAGGGCTGTTGCTCATGCACCCCATAGGACTTGACCTTGACAATGTTGGGATGTTCACCGAGCAGGGCACTCACCCGCGCTTCATCCATAAATCGCCGCTGCAAGGTGTCGTAGTCTTCCGCATCAGCCCCGGAAGGGGGGCGCAGTAGCTTTACTGCCACCAATTCATTGTTAAGCTGAATGTCAATCCCTTGATAAACACTGCCGTAGCCACCCTCGCTGATGTGCTTCACCAAGCGATAGCGCTTGCCAATCAGTTGTCCAACACGGTTGGCAGCCATAGGGTCGCAGTACCCGCCCGATTATCCCCTGATTGTAATCGCTCGCGCCTCAAGCTGCCGCATCCCGATCAGGCTTCTTCAAACTCCCCCCCCCATTAATTAAACAAGTTGATCACAGCCCGCAACCGCAAGAAAGGATCAAAAATCGTACTCAAGGTCTCCGTGGCCTCAGAAATCGCCGAACGATTCACCACAATCACATCGGCATTGCGCAAGGGCGGATTCAGCTCCGGATTCAAGGGCTGCGTATAGTCCAACGACACCTGCTGCGCCGTCACCGTACCGTTCACATTCAAGCGGAATAACTCCACCCGATTGGGATCCCCGGTGCGGGTGATGCCACCGGCGGCCAGCACGGCTTGATTGAGGGAGGAATTGTTGGGCAGATCCACCGTACCGGGGCGCACCACCTGCCCAACCACACTGACCCGGATGGTATCGGGAGAGAGGTTGGCCACCCCCAATTGGGTGAGTTCACTGAAGGTGGGGGGAGCGGCGGTGGGCACAAAGACCGTATCCCCATCGAGGAGCACCAGATCCCGGCTGAGGTCCCCTGTGGTCACCAGCTCCCAGAGATTGAGGCTGAAAAGCTGGTCGGTGCCCCGCACTTGCCGTCGTTTCACCTGCACCCGGCGAATATCAGCAGCCTGGGTGATGCCCCCGGCGGTTTGAATCAACTGGCTGACGGTGGGAATAGCGACCGGCGTTACCCGTGCCCCTGCTGCCGTAGGAGCAGCGGCCGTCCCCACAGCGGTCACCACATAGGCTCCGGGGCGGTTGACTTCTCCGACCACCGCAATCCGCAGGGGACGGGCTTCCAGCACCCGCACCGTCACCAGCGGCCGCTGCACAATGGCCGCCAGGCGCAGGGCCAGCTCATCCGCCGCCTGCTTGAGGGTAAGCCCTTGTACGACCACCGAGCCGATATTGGGCAACGTCACCGTGCCATCCACCAAAATCCGCTGAGCACCGCTGAACTCCGGCACCCCAAAAACATCAATCTGGACATTATCCCCCGGGCCAAGACGGTAGAGCCCCTCTTGCTGCTCCAAGACGACATCCAACCGGGGCAAAGGGCTGAGGGCCTGTCCCGAGGCCAACCCTCCCTGCACTGCCACTGCCACCGTTCCTAGGATTGCTGCCAACCGTGCCATACCATCCTCCAGCAAACCTAGAGAACTTTAGCACTTTTCGCCCAGCCCCCTAGGTGATGCCGGCGTAGTCGCTGCGGTTACTCAGGGGCAGGCTGGGGTCAAGGCGCTGGTCGAGGCGTTTGAGTTCGCAGGCAAAGTCGTCAATCCCCTGGAACTTGTAGTAAACCGAGGCAAAACGCACATAGGCCACTTCGTTGAGGCTGCGCAAGCCCTGCAAGACCATCTCGCCAATCCGCAGGCTGGTCACCTCCTGCACATCCTCAAGCTGCAGCCGTTCTTCGATGCTGTCCACCAGATCCTCCATGGCCCGCACGGAAACGGGGGTTTTTTCGCAGGCTTTCATGATCCCCTGTAAGAGCTTGGAGCGGTCGAAGCTCTCCCGGGAACCATCCCGTTTTTGCACCATGATGGGGATGAACTCGATGCGTTCGTAGGTGGTGAAGCGGTAGGAGCAGGCACTACACTCGCGGCGACGGCGAACGCTTTGCCCACCCTCGGCAGAACGGGACTCCAGAACGCGGATGTCTTGTTTTCCACAACGGGGGCACTTCATGGCAAAGACTCCAGATCAGAACGTGCGGCAGAAGTCTGTTGCTGCCACCAGGCTTGGGCTTGAGCGTGTATCTGCTCGATGGTGGAGGCATCTAGGCGATCCAGATGCGCCAGCACTAATCCCATTCTGCCTGATGCTGCCAAAAGATGGCGATGCCGCAGCAGAAAGTCCCAATAAAAAAAGTTAAAGGGACAGGCGTGCTGACCAACTTTGTCTCGGTGATTATAGCGGCAGTTTTGACAGTAGTCGCTCATGTTGTGGATGTAGTTGGCGGAGGCGGCGTAGGGCTTGCTGGCCAGGATGCCACCGTCGGCAAATAAACCCATGCCCAGGACGTTGGTCTGCATCACCCAGTCGTAGGCGTCAAT
>JAUQVP010000063.1:0-15400 GCA_039794745.1 Thermostichales cyanobacterium HHBFW_bins_127
GCAGTGCAGCCGCGGCCGGCGCCGCCCCCGCCGCCCCCGGTTCCCCCGCCCCCGCCGCCGCGGCCCGTGGAGCGATCCATTGCCCAAGCTACCCCCCAGCCCACCCCCACCCCCGCCCCCCCCGCCCCCCCGGTTCCCCGGCCTAGCCCTGCTGCCACTCCTGCCCCTGTAAGTACCCCTGCTCCTACCCCTCCCACCACCCCTGCTCCCGTTGCCCAAGCCCCTGCCACCTCCCCTGAGCTCTCGCCGGTTCAGCCAGCGCCTCAACAGCGCCCATCTGACCCAAACCAACTGGCTGCTTTGGCTCCCGCTGCCCCCGCCGCTCCCAGCCAACGCGCCTCTGATGCCAGCCAGCTGGGGGAAGTGGCCCTGAGTCCCAGCCAGGGGGCTGACGGGCGCACCCAAAGCGGCCTTGCCAACCCCACCCAGAGCGCCCCCGGGGATCGCCCCAGTGTTGCCGCCCGGGCCGACGTCGATTGGGGTCCCTACCTTGCCCGCCTGCAACGCCGGGTAGAACGCAACTGGATCCCTGGACAGACCGGCCAATCCCTGCGCACCGTGGTGATTTTCTCCATTGGTCGCAACGGTGAGCTACGCAACTTGCGCTTGGGACGCAGTTCCGGCAACAGCCTCACCGACGAAGCTGCCCTCAACGCCATCCAGCGTTCTGCCCCCTTCGAGCCTCTGCCGAGCGGCTACGACGGCGACTCCGTGCAGATCAACTTCACCTTCGACATCAACGTGTTGGGTCAGATGCAAGGGGGCTTTAGTCCCTAAGCCCTTCTCGATTAGGCTGAGAACAGAGCCACGGAGAGCACCATGGTCAGAGCCATCTGGAACGGCGTTGTCATTGCCGAAAGTGACCGCTGCGTTGTCGTTGAGGGCAACCAGTACTTTCCCCCAGAAGATGTCAAGCAAGAATACCTGCAGCCAAGTTCCACCCACACCACCTGTCCCTGGAAGGGGGTGGCCAGCTACTACACCCTCAACGTCAACGGCAAAACCAACCCCGATGCTGCCTGGTACTATCCCGACCCCAAGCCGGCAGCGGCTCACATTAAGGGGCGAGTCGCTTTCTGGAAAGGGGTACAGGTGGTCATTGACTAGCCTGCATGGTTCCCCGCTGTAGCGTGCGTTGGCCATAGCGAAGGATGGTCTCCATGGCGGTCAGGCGGTTGATCCAAGTATTTACCCGATAGGGGCGTTCCAGGCGCTCTTGGGTCAGCCAAGTGGACAATTGTCGCCGAAAGCGATCCAGAGCCTCTTGAGCCCGGATCAGGGTACTCAAATGGGGATTTGTTTCCAATTCCGTCAGCAGAGCAGCCAGGGCACGGGTTTCCTCTTGCCAGGCCAGCCGCTCCCGCTCTTGGATCCAGATTTGTTGGTGCTGTAGCAAAAAGTCCCATTCCTGCTGCAAACTGCGGAAGCGGGCAGCCACCGCGGCAAAAGGACGGCGGTAGGGAACCTGGGAGGAGGGGATGCGCGACTGGGCCAAAATCCCTTGAAACTCATCGTTGAGTTGGCGGGCAGCAAACAAAGCATAACCACTGGTGGGCAGATCCCGAATCGCCTGCATCTTGTCCAAAAACTCCACCTTGGGCAAATCCAGCAGATTCAAACTGGGAATGTAAAGCACCGGCGCTTGACTGACCGCCTCCAAATTGGGCTTGACCAACTGCTCCAGACGGCGGGTATTCTCCACGTAGGTCATCGGCACCAGCAGATCAATATCCCCATTGGCAATCCAGGTCTCCCAGTGCTGCTGGATTTTCTGCACCCGCTCATGGGTGGGCATGGCATAAACCGCCGCCGACAGAATAATCTGCGGATTCCAACGACGACTGTAACGGGCCACCTCCGCCACAAACTCATTCACCTGCTGCACCCGAAACTGAGTCCATGCCGCCCACAACTGGGGATCCCGATGGGGGTCGAGTTGGGTGGGATCGACCCCAGCTTGTCGCATAAACCCTTGCCGGGCTGCCAGTCCATAGCCAAACAGATTGCGTCGCCCCGGATCCTGAAAAGGATAACGAATGTAGTCGAGATGGATCCCGTCCACGTGATAGTCGCGGATGATCTCTTGAATCAGCCCTAGCAGGTAGCGGCGCACGGTGCCATTAGCGGGATCCAGCCAGGTTTCCCGCTGCCCCCGGGGAAATAGGGATCCTTCCGGGGTGGTGTTGGCCCAGTCAGGATAAAGGCTCAGCACGGGTCCGGGGAAAGACTCGGGCAGATTCATCCCCGGCAGCAGATTGTGGCGACTATTGCCGGTGGCAAAGGTCCAGATCCAGGCATGTAGTTCAATTTGCCGCTCGTGGGCGAGCTGGACCGCAGCCCTGAGGGGATCCCAATGGCGAGTGAGGGGGTTTTGTTGGGGGGCGAGGCGGCTGGGGTAGATGGGGTAGCCGGCATTGACGGTTTCAAAGAAGACGGTATTGATCCCGGCGGCGGCGAGGCGGTCGAAGATTTTTGCCAGCCCTTGGGGGGAGCCGGCGCTGACAATGGTGCCGCGGTCGAGCCAGATGGCCCGTACTTCTGGCAGGGCCGAGAGACGATCTAGGGGGTAGTGGCGCCACAGTTCTGCCCGTACCTGCTCGAAAGCATGGCGGGCTTTGTTGTATTGCTGGGTTTGCACCCATTCCGGCAGCAGCCGGATCACCTCCCGAGCCTCGGCGATCAGGGCTTGGTAGTGGGGGGGGAGGGCACCGGGGGATTGAGCAATGGCATCGGTGGTGAGGATGGCACTTTCCACCCGTCCCAGTAGATTGCTCAGTTCCAGACGCATGGCGGACATTTCCAGCATGGTCAGGGGCTGTGGGGGGGGTAAGTTGCGCTCCAAAGTGGCTACCGGTTGCCAGCCCAAGCCAAATCGGGCCACCACTGCCTCCAGCCATTGCCGATCCAGGTCCTGCTGCGCTGGCCCGCCCATCCCCCAGTGCCAGCCCAAATAGGCCGTCTGGGGCGTAGTGACAACGGCAACCGGATTGGCAATCCCCTCCCCCCAGGTGGCCGCCACTCGACTGCTGAGGGTCGCCGGCACCAAAACCCCCCCCTGAATCGGGGTGCGACTGACCACCGTCTGGGTCCACTGCTGCCCTGCCGTCTGCCGCGGCACTACCGCCTGGGTGCGGGACTGCGGCTCCAGCCAGTAGGCCCCCACCAACTCCCGAAATAGGGGACGCACCCCCTCCGGGATCCCGCGGCTGAGATCCCCACTGACAATCAATTTTCCTTGGGATCCCTGCACCCAAGCTTGCAAGGTTTGCACCTCGGCAGCACTCAGGCTAGGCAAGTTGGGCAGAAATAACACCTGCACCTGTCGCAGAGCGGCCGGGGTCAACTCCTGCCTAGGGAGCACCTGGTAAAACAAATCCATCCGTTCCAAGCGGGCTTGGATCTGCTCCCAATTGGGCTGGTCGGGATCCCGAAGCACCGTAATCGAGACCTTGGGGTTGGCCCAAGCCATTTGTCCACTTAGGCCCAGTAGGGCAGCTAGCCCCCATCCCCATTGCTGATGACCCATCCCCACACCTGCAAACTGGCATCAGGATTCTAACCCAGTTCCACCCAACTACCAGAATCCGGATACAGGTTTGTTTGTAAATCCTCACAACCGGGATCCCGGAGGGCAGGTTGTACAATGAAGTTTATGCAGATGAATGTTAAAGCCACTGAGAACCCGGTTGCTCTGTTACCCCGCCTGCCCCTGTGGGAGATGTTTCGTTTGGGGCTATTTCAGATGGCTTTGGGGGTGATGTCCCTGCTGACTTTGGGGGTTCTCAATCGGCTGATGATTGCGGAGTTGCAAATCCCGGCGGTGCTGGCGGCCGGGGTGATTGCCATGTCGTTGGTGGTGGCGCCGGCGCGGGTGTGGTTTGGGCAGTTGTCCGATGCCCGTCCCTTGGGCGGATACCATCGCACGGGCTACGTGTGGCTGGGCGCAGTTTTATTTAGTCTCATGTCCTACCTGGCGCTGCAGGGGATCTGGGCCCTGGATGCCACGGTGCAAGCCCAAGGCTGGGGGATCCCGGCGGCCCTTTGGGTAGTGCTTTTGGGGGGCTTGTTTGGCGGTTATGGGCTGTGTTTGAGTTTGAGTTCCACCCCTTTTGCGGCCCTGCTGGTGGACATTACTGATGAAGATGACCGCCCCCGTTTGATCGGTGTGGTGTGGTCGATGCTGATGGTGGGGATTGTGATTGGGGCCATCCTCAGCAGTCGTCTATTAGATACTCCCGAGGTGTGTGGTGCTGCCCTAGCCACCTTTGATCCGGGATCCCTGGGTCGGGAGGAGAATGTGGCTGCTTTGCGGCAGGCAGTGGATCGGCTATTTCAGGTCGTGTTGGTGGGGGTGGTGGGGCTGGTGGTGATCTCGACTGCGGGGATTGAGAAGCGCTATTCTCGCTTTGGTCGGCGGGAGCAGCAGACCTCGGTGGAATCCCAAGGGATCAGTCTTAGGCAAGCGCTGAAGGTTTTGAGTCGCAATCGCCAGACAGGGATTTTCTTTCTCTTTTTGGTGTTGATGACCACCAGCCTGTTTATGCAGGATGCGGTCATGGAGCCCTACGGGGGGGAAGTGTTTGGCATGTGCTTGGCGGAAACCACCCGTTTGAATGCCTTTTTTGGCATTGGCACCTTGATTGGCATTGGCGGTTCTGGTTTTGTGATTATTCCCCGTTTGGGCAAGGCTGCCAGTGTCAAGTGGGGCTGCATCGGCACGATGGTCTGTGTTTTGTCGTTTATCGCTGCCGGTATCAGTGGCGATCCTCGCTTTTTACAGTTGGCCTTGCTGGGTTTTGGTCTGGCTTCCGGTTTGCTGACGGCAGCCGCCACCAACTTGATGTTGGACCTCACCGCCGCCGAGACCGCCGGTACTTTTATTGGGGCCTGGGGTTTGGCGCAGGCTTGGGCCCGGGGGGGTGCCACCCTGTCGGGGGGTGCCTTTTTGAGCTTAGGGCGGCGGCTCTTTGATCTGCCCCTGCTCTCCTATAGTCTGGTGTTTGTCATCCAAGCCAGCCTTATGCTGATCGCTATTCATCTGCTCCGCCAGGTCAATGTCAAGGAGTTTCAGTCCCGCACCCGCGATCTGCTCCATCAAGTCCTGGCTGGGGAAGTGGAAGGGTGAGGGATCTCGGAGAGCAAGGGCAAGTCTTCTCAGGTTTACTCTTGATTGGAGTCTTTTTCCCCCAGGCGGCTTACTTTTTTTCTCAATCCCCTCTCCCGCTCTGGGAGAGGGGCTAGGGGTGAGGGATCTGGTGCCGTCCCAAGCCATAACCCAATCAAGGCCTGCTCCGTCCACCAGAGCTGTTCGCCTCTGGCTCAGGGGGCCTTGATTCAAAACCCCTTAGTTGATCGGCGGGCGCCGGCGATGGCGTTGGCAGCCACAATCGCCACCACTGTCACCAGGATAATCAGGGTGGAGAGGGCATTGATCTCTGGGGTGACCCCGCGGCGGACACTGCTGTAGATGAGAATCGGCAGCGTCACACTTTCCGGGCCACTGGTGAAAAACGAGATGACAAAATCATCAATAGACAGGGTAAAAGCCAGCAAAGCCCCCGCCACAATCCCCGGCAAGGCCAAGGGCAAAACCACATGGCGCAAGGTCGCCCAACTATCCGCATACAGATCACGGGCAGCCTCTTCCAAAGCCGGATCCAGAGCCAGCAGGCGGCTGCGCACCACAATCGCCACAAAGGCAATCTGAAACGTCACATGGGCAAGAATCATCGTCGTCATGCCCAATTCAAACAACCCCGTATAGAGGCGAACAAACTTATAGAACAGCAGTAGCCCCACCGCCATAACAATGTCGGGAATAATCACCGGCAAATACATCAACAACTGCAACACCTGCTTGCCCGGAAACCGATAGCGATACAGCCCATAGCCCAACAGGGATCCCAGAACGGTACTGATGGCGGTACTGACTACAGCCAGGGTGATGGTATTGAGGGTAGCGGTGAGGGTGGTGGGGTTTTGGAACAGGCGCAGGTACCAATCGAAGGTAAAGCCCGTCCAGCGCACCCCAAAGCGAGAGCGATTGAAAGAATAAATCACAATCAAGGCAATAGGCAGATAGAGAAAGCCATAGATGCCATAGCTCAGCCAACGCAACCAAGGGGCAATCGGACGCATAGTCAACCAGAGCAACCGCTGCTTGTCAGGATAGCGGCAAATCCCTTGGCAGCCTGCCCCCGCCATAGGCTAGAGTGGCTGCAGACATTACAAAAGTTAATGTTGTGGTTTCACTGCCGAGGTGCCATGCTTCTGGCTTCCCCCCCACGTGCTTGTTTGCGTCAGGTCTTTGCCGGCTTAAGTGCCGACAGTTGCCCGCTGCGCTATAACTTTCACCTCCACACCCAGGCCTCCGATGGGCAATTGCATCCCCATCAAGTGATTGACCAGGCCTTGTCCTTGGGCTTACGGGGGTTAGCCATCACCGATCACCACACGGTGCGTGGCTACCTGCAGGCGCGGGACTACTTGGCCCAACACCCTGAGCCAGGGCTACACCTTTGGTCTGGGATTGAAATCAATGCCTACCTGTTCGACACAGAAGTGCATATTTTGGGTTATGGCTTTGATCCCGCCCACCCCGCCCTAGAGCCTTTTCTCCAGCCCCCCCAGAGTCCCACCGCTGCCGAGGTAACTGCCGCTTTACACCAGGCTGGGGGTTTAGTGGTTTTGGCCCATCCCTACCGTTACAACCGGGCTGGGGCGGAACTGATTGCAGCGGCAGCGGACCTGGGCATGGACGGCATCGAAGCCTTCTACAACTACAAAAATCCCGACCCCTGGTACCCCAGCCCGGAGCAGACCCAAGCTGCCCTCGACCTTGCCCAACGCTACGGGCTACTGACCACCTGTGGCACCGACTCCCACGGCACTAGCATCACCCGTCGGATTTAGCTGCCTGCAACTGGGCTTGGAGTTGCTGCAATTGCTGTTTGAGATAGCGATTTTCCTTTTCCACCTGGCTCAGGTGGGCCAAGCGGTTGCGCAGCTCCAGATTTTGGGCTTGGAGGGTGCGCAGTTGTTCCCGCAGTTCTTCTGGGGATTCCACCGGATTAGCCGGAGTAATCACAATCGCCCCCGGCTGCTTACTGCTGTCTTTCATCGCCTGCAAAGCCCGCCGCAGCAGGGCCATGCCCAGGGGATCATCACTGGCTTCAAAACTGGCCGTGCCCGCCTGAATATGCACCTCGGCGGTTTTGCCATGGACCGCAAAGGGCTTTTGGGCCACCCGTTGAATGCAGCGTTCTGCCGCCAACTGAGCCGCTGCCAAGGTCGTCCCACTCAATAAGCCCACAAACAGCCCCTCATCGTAACAAAATAATTCATCGCTCTCCCGCAGATTTTCGCTTAGCCGTTGCCCAAACTGATCCAAGACCTCCTGCACCAGCTCTGGCTTTTCATTTTTTTGCAATTGCCCCAAGTTTGCCACCCGCAGCATAAACACACTCATCGGTTCCTGGTGGGAGCGAGCGGCTTGCAACCGCTGCGGCAGCACCTTGGCCAGGAGCTGGCGATTGCCGATGGTTGCTGCCCTAACAATCGGATTCGGTTTGGTGGGGGATTGGCGTTGTTGGCGACGCAATTCCACAATCCGCAGCCCCGCCCGCACCCGTGCCATCAACTCCACCGCCTGGAAAGGCTTGGAGAGAAACTCATCCGCCCCCGCCTCCAAAGCCCGCTCCATGCTGTCATTGCCTTCCCGGGCCGTCATGATAATGTAGTACACCCAGGACAGATCCGGGTTTTGCCGCAGCCGCCGACATAGTTCCAACCCATCCAAATTGGGCATCACCCAATCGGCAATGATTAAATCCGGGGCACTCTGCTGCACCTGCTCCAGCGCTGCCATCCCATCCAAAGCGTAGGAAATCGTACACCCCTGCTTGCCCAGAAAATTGGACAGCATCTCGGCCACCATATAGCTATCGTCCACAATCAAAATACGGGCCCGCAGCCCTTCAGCAGGGGCAGGAGGCGCAGAAGGAGTGCTGACCATAAAAAAATGCGACACCAAAAGGGCAATGCCTATCCAAGTTCTATCAAAATCTGCCGGCAAATGTAGCCGTCTTGCAGAGCTTAGGGAAAAATTAACACCCCGTTACTGTTCAGTAACTGTCCAGGCAGCTTGCTTGTGTTTGTTATGGTAGAAACGAGTGAGCTTGGGGATCCCGATGGGAAAGTCGCTGTTACTCCTGATCTGTTTGGGGTTATGGGGGTGTGCTCGCCCGGGCTTTGAGGCAACCCGAGGAATTGTCCGGGATGGGGGGTTGAATAGTGCTTACCCTGATACCTTTCCTGCCATCAGTGGGGATGGGCGCTATATTGTGTTTAGCTCAGTGCGGGCAGGTACAGAAGCCATTTATCTCTACGACACCCAAACCCGTCAGTTAGTCGATCTGCCCCGCCTCAATGCCAACAATATCGCCAATACCCAACCCGATATTAGTGGCGATGGCCGCTGGATTGTCTATCTCTCCAATGCTCTGGGCAAATCCGAGGTCTTCCTCTATGACCGCACCACCGCCCAGATCCAAACCATCAGCCAAGGGATCCCTGGGGATGTGCGTCATCCTCGCATTAGTGCCGATGGGCGCTGGATTGTTTTTGAAAGCAATGGCTTGGGACAATGGCATATTGAGGTGTTTGACCGTGGGGAAGCGGCGGTTGCTCCCCCCCCATCCCCGGCCCCTTAACCCATGTTGCATGTCCGCCAGGTCAGCTATCATCCCCCTAGCAGCGACCGTGCTTTGCTGCGGGAAGTCTCTCTCAGCCTTAGCACCCATGAAATCGGGGTGATTGTGGGCAGAAGTGGAGCTGGCAAAAGTACCCTGCTGGAGTTAATTGCCGGTTTGGCCCGTCCCACCTCCGGCGCCATCCTCTGGCAGGATCAAGTCCTCACCCCTGCCCAACTGCGACGACTTGCCGGTCTGGTCTTCCAATTTCCGGAACGCCATTTCTGCACCAACTCCATCCAAGAGGAACTCCGCTTCGGCCACCCCCAGGTCACCTACCAGCAAATGGAAACCGTACTGGCCCAAGTCGGCCTCGCCGGCATCCCTCTGACGGACTCCCCCTTTCAGCTCAGTGGCGGGCAACAGCGACGCCTCTCCCTAGCCGTGCAGCTGATCCGCAATCCCTTTCTCCTACTCCTGGATGAACCCACCGCCGGCCTCGACTGGTCGGTGCGCCAACAAATCCTCCAACTTTTGGGATCCCTGAAATCGGACTGGACGATGTTGATTGTCACCCATGATCCCAAGGAGTTAGCGGGGTTGGCTAGTCGTCAGTGGCGATTGCAGCAGGGAGCTTTAGAGGAGCTTACTGAGCCGGGGGTGGAGGATCTGTCGTAGGTCCGGAGTAGATATAGGAGATGAGATCTAGGCTCATGTTGAGGAGGGGGGGTTGCCCGGGTTCAGCCTGAGCGGGGTTAATGGTTAGGTTGGTGACCCGCAGCAGCGTCTTGAGTCGCTCGATATTTTGCATCAATTGGATGGTTTGGTTGTAGTTGCCTTGGATGGAGATGCGGGTGGACTGTTGGCGCACCTGGGCAGCCACATCCTCTGGCACCTGCCCGGCAACCGGGCCTGGGGGCTGGGGTGCGAAACTATTGAGGGTGATATTGCTGACCCGCAGGAGGCGATTGAGGTCCAAAAGCTGGGTTTCAGCGTTTTGGGGTGTAGGCAGGAGTTGGGTGATGGCGCCGCTGACCTGGCGGGCGCGATCGATTTTGCCTTCAAACTCCCGCAGGCTTTCAATCTGGCGCACCAGTTGCTCTTGTTTGGTTCGATTTTCATCTCGTTCCCGGCGGGTGCGCTCGATCCGTTCTAACGTGGGGCGGATCTGGGTAAATCCCATCACCCCGGCAATCAGTACCCCGGCCACCCCAATCAACAATCCCAGTCGCAAGGGCGTCAACTCGATGCCCAGCACAGTCATCGCCTGGGGTCCCTGCTCTAGGGGCAATTCCAATTCAGAAGTCAATCCAGATGTCATCGCTAGCTCCTTATCATTGGGGTTGCTGGGGTTGTTCCAGATCCAGGTCGCGCAGGATGTTGACCTTGGCCACTAGCCCTTCCGACCCCGTGCGGCTGAGGGTATTGAGGACTTCATCGGAAGCCAAAGTCAACGGGCGCAAATCCACCGTATAGCTAAAGTTCACCGAAGCCAAACGGGTTTCATTACCGGGATTGAGCTGACTGCTAGACAGGGTCACCCCCTGGACAAAGGGCGACTGCAACAGGGTTAACTGCAGGTCATTCACCTGCTCAAAGCTGAGAGAAACCCCATTCAACGTCACCTGGTTACCGTTCACCGCCATACTCGTCAGCCATACCTCCCGCGGCACCCGCGCCCGCAAATCCTCTAAAATAGCCGACCAAGGTTGGATGTCATTGAAAAAGGACTTAAAAGCATTAATCCGAGCCGAGATGCCGTCAAACTCCGTTTTGATCGCCGTCAGCCGGGCTACTTCTTCCTCCGAGGCCTTGACCTGGGCAGCAATGGCGTCCCGCTCCCGGGTGATCTCATTCAATTGGGCGGCCAAGGTCATTTGAAAGTAGGTCACTGACCCCACCGCGGCACCAGCAACCAGTAAACCGGCCAAAACAGCTACCGCACCACCAGAGGAGCCGGCAGGCTTTTCGGTTGGAATCGGAACCGCCCCCGTGGTTGTCGTCAGGGCGCGATCCCGCAGGAGATTAATTTCTGGGGTGTACATACTTCTCTATCCTCGTTACAGTTCACGCAATCCCAAGCCAATCGCCACCCCCAAGGCAGGACGCTGGTTGAGGGCAATCTCCAGGTTGTCCGGCAAAGCCACACTGGCAAAGGGATCGGCCAGCTCCGTGGCAATGCCCAGGCGATTTCCCAGATAACCATCCACATAGGTAATGCCGGCGCCACTGCCCGCCAAAATCAACCGGGCAATCGGCACACTGCCGGGCTGGTTGAGATAAAAGTCCATGGAACGACGTAGCTCATCGGCCAAGTCTGCCATCACCCGCGTCACCGCTGCCACCCCTGGATTGGTACTCACCCGCTCCCCGGTGGCCAAGCTTTCCGTAGGACTGATCACCGGCAACTTGATGGAGTTCAGGAGTTCCTTGGCCCGGCTCGGCGGCATATTCAGGGCCTGCCCCAGCATCTGCTGCATGTGAGTCGTACCCAGGGTGACCGTGCGAGAAAAATGGGGGATGCCATTGACGATCACATTAATTTCCGTGGACTCGTAGCCGATGATGGCCAACACTACCGCTTCTTGGCTGCTGAACTGGGCCAGTTGATCTTTGATGGTGCGGATCACAGAAAAACTATTCAGCTCTACGCACTTGACCGATAGGTTGGCTAGCCTGATTGCTTCAATATAATTATCGACTAATTCCTTGGGAGTGGCTACCAACAGTACTTCCAATCGCTCCGTATTGTCCGCCGACAACTCCAACCCCAAAGGCTGATAATCAATATCTGCTTGGTCACGGGTGTAAGGAATATAGAGGGGTGCCTCTTCTTCAATCACAGCCCGGCGCAATTCCTCCTCAGAAAGATCCGCTTTCACCCGGATCAAGCGCACAATCGCATCCCGCCCCGGCAAGCCAGTAACAACCCCAGTCCCGGCGGGGATTTTGTGCTGAGCAATCAGCTCTTTGAGGATTTCTCCCACCGCCGCCGGCTCATTAATCCGCCCCTCTAACATGGCACCATCGGGCATAGGAGCTTCCGCCAGATGGGTCAGGCGATTGGTTTTGCCTTGGCGCTTAATCTGGGAAACAACCACCTTTTCCGGCGATAATTCCACCCCGATGAGCTTGCTGGATTTTTTACCAAATAACCCAAACACGATAAATCCTGGGTGACAGCTCTAGTTGGCATCTTAGCCAATGGATCCCGATTCGGCTACCCCAACCGTTCCTCGCCCTTGCCAGCCTTTTTAACTGCTCAACCCTAGGAATAGTGTGGATTTCCGAATCTGGAACTGATTGTCCACTAGACTAGGGATCAGATGTCAGGAACTCTTCAATTAGGGCGCCGTAGCAGGGTGGGGGGATCCCAGATGACGACGACGCGGAAGTTATCGAGGAAGCGGTCGCGTTGGTTGGCTTGTTCTAGGAAGGCGGCGTCCTGGGCAGATAGGATCAGGTCGTAGCCGCGGGTGCGTTGGGCGCGGACGATGTGGGGTCGGTCGCCGATGCGGTTGGTGAGGGCTTTGGCTTGTTCGGGGCTGGTGGCGTAGGCGGCGGTGCCTTCGCTGGCAACATAGCTGGTGTTGAGTTCTTGGTTGGGGTTGGTGGTGGTGTAGATTTGGCGCCCTTGGGGATCGAACAGGCGCATGGACATACTGGGTTCAAAGTCGAGGCCGCGGGCATCAACGATCAAGCCGGTGAACTGGGGGCGTTCTAGGGTGCTTTGTTCTGGGGCTACCTGGAACTGCTGGCGCAGATCCAATTGAAAGGTTGGTTCCTGACCCCAGACCGGCCAGATCCCCAGCCCTAATCCCCACCACAGTCCAGCCATCAGCCAAAAGCCCTTCATGGCTCAATTCTCCACCGCCGAGGCCCGGACATCAAGGGTGGTTACAGGCAGCATCACCGGCTGATCCTGCTGCTGGGCTTGCCAGAGACGATAGGCACGGATCCATTGGGTATCGCCGATAAACTTGATGGCAAAAGCAACCGTTGTCCCCGCCCACCCCAAGGGCCCCAAAACCGACGTTGTTGCCGCTAACAAAAGTATCCCAGAAACGTTTAACCCCAACCCCTGCAAGACCAATGTTGAAATCGGATCCGGTCGCAGTGCCATAGCTGACATCATCCACAACTGACTTCACTGTCCCCGATCCCCAAGCCAGCCACCACCGCCCCAATCCCCAGCCTGACTACCGCTGATGGCAGTTCTGGTCACGGTCTCGCCCCCCTGCCACCAACCCTCCAGCCTAAGATAGAAACAACAGGCTCAAGGCATCACCATGCAGACCATGCTTTCCGACTCGGGATCCCCTTCGGTATGGCAGCGTTTGAAGAACCGGGAGATTGCCAGTGTGGAGGAAGCTTTGCGGCAACTAGTCAGTCCGGAGGGCAAAGTCCGTTTGGAATGGCTCGATGACGGGGTGAATCAGCGGTTTTTGGAGTCTTTCCCTGACAAAAAAGCCCTGCCTCATGTTTTACCTTTGTTGATTTGGCAGGGGACGATTCACATTGGCTGCCCCGAACCCATCTCCCAGGAGGCGCTGGACTTTATTCAGCAGCGCACAGGTATGCGGGTCCAGACCACCCCCATTGACCAGGACAGCTATCGCCTTTGGTACAAGCGGCAGAACCTGCCCAGCCCCGACCAGATCAGCACCTTTGTGCCCATTGACCCTTTCACCGGTCTGCCGGAAGAACAGCAGAACATCCGGGTGGAAACCGAACTGTCCCTAGCTCAAGCGGAAAGCCAACGCCAACGCATCAACGCCCTGATCAGCAATGCCCTGCGCCATCGAGCCAGCGATATTCACCTCGAACCCACGGAAAAAGGACTGCGGGTGCGCTACCGCATTGACGGCATGCTCCACGACATCACCACCCTCGCCCCCTCCCTCACCCGCCCGGTCACTGCCGCCATCAAAGTCATGAGCAACATGGACATTGCCGAAAGTCGCCGCCCCCAAGATGGCCGGATCGGACAAAACTACACCGTCCTCGGAGATAACCAAACCCCCATCGGGGCTTCTGATTTGGATATGCGGGTGAGCAGCTTGCCCTGCGTCTGGGGGGAAAAAATCGTCATCCGCCTCCTGCACCGCCAAGATAATATGTTCACCGACTTGGGATCCCTGGGTTTTGATCCCCGGCCTCTGGAGATTTACAAGTCTTGGCTACAGCAGCCTCAGGGATTGATTATTTTCACGGGTCCTACGGGTTCTGGCAAGACCAGTACTCTTTATACCAGTTTGCAGCTTTTGGCCAAGGAAGAAACCAACATCACTACCATTGAAGATCCGGTGGAATATGTGTTTCCCCGCATCACCCAGACCCAAGTCCATGAAAAAGCCGGCATGACTTTTGCCAATGGGTTACGGGCGATTTTGCGTCAGGATCCCGATGTGATTATGGTGGGGGAGATCCGGGATCGAGAAACGGCAGAGACCGTTGTTAGAGCAGCGCTTACCGGTCACTTGGTGCTGTCCACCCTGCACACCAACGATGCCCCTGGCGCTATTCCCCGCATCAAAGATATTGGTCCTGACCCAGGGATGATCAGTGATGCCTTGTTGGGGATTGTTGGGCAGCGATTGGTACGGAAAGTCTGTCCTTATTGCGCTGAACCCTATACCCCCACGGAAGCTGACCTAGCTGCCCTCGGACTCAAGCCTACTCCCGAAAATACTCGTTCTTGGCGCAAGGGTAAGGGTTGCAAAAAGTGTTTTAATACAGGGTTTTTGGGTCGGGAAGCGGTTGTGGAATTGCTCCATGTTGATGAGAGAATCCGAGAGATTATCTACAGTGGCACGATGCTAGAACTGCATCGCTATCTGCAGCAAACTGAGTTTTTTTCCTTCCGATTGGCTGCCATCAATAAAGTCATTCATGGACGCACCACCCTCTCGGAAGTACAACGGGTTCTGCCCCAAAGCGCCCTTCTCCCCTGGGAACAACGCCCTGTCCCCCGCTCCTGAAGTCACAGACGACTAAAAAGTTCCTGCTTTTTAGCCTCAAACTCTGCTTCTGTGAGCAAACCGTCCTGCTTCAGCTTTTCCAACCGCTCCAAAGATTCAAAGATCTGGGTGGCCTTGTCCTTCTCCCGTTGCAAATCCGCCACATAAGACTTGCCCTGCTCAAAAGCCTCCTCATAAGCCCGCCGCGCCGCCCGCAAATCCAAACCCTCTAGGGATCCCGAGGTGGCGTAGGCTTGTTTGACGACTTGTCCGACAGCATAGGTAGAGGCGCCGGACATCAGAGCCATGGAGACGCCGCCGAGGACGCTGCCGAGTCCGGGGATGGCTTTGACGATGCTGGAGCCGATGGCAGCGAAGGTGGTGCTGGTGAGGGCGGAGACGAAGGCTTTGCCGGAGGAGCGGTCGTAGTCAACGCCGTAGCAGGCGGCTAGGTCCTTGAGCATATCGAGTTGGACGGCTGTGACGGCGGCGAAATCCACCAGAGGGATAGGCAACAGCCCGGCTCCTATTGCCCAGAGGACATGCGAGCGAATGATTCGGTCAGGGTCTTGGCTCATGGTTGATCCTCCTTGCTGTTTCTAGGGTAGCGGCAGAAGCAGGCTGCAGAGGAGATCTTTGTCCTGCCCACTCTTTGGGAGAAAAAAAGCTAGAGAACCCAACTGCTTCCCCGACTTGTTTGGTTCAGATGATAAGCTTCCGTCCCCTTGCGGGGAAAAGAGGGTGGAAAAC
>JAUQVP010000064.1:0-14925 GCA_039794745.1 Thermostichales cyanobacterium HHBFW_bins_127
AGACCTGTCCCAGGCTGGCCGCCGCCACCGGCTCCGCACTCATCTCGGCAAAAATCGCCTGCAGCGGGCGTCCCAACTCCCGTTCAATTTTGGCCTGGGCCACCTCCGTCGGAAACCCCGGCAACTGGTCCTGAAGCTTGGTCAGCTCCTCCAAAAAATCCTTGCGCACCAAATCCGGTCGGGTAGACAGGGCCTGCCCCACCTTGATAAACGTTGGCCCCAACTCCGTCAGGATCTGGCGCAACTGCTGGGAACGCTTTGCCACATTGATCTCACTGTGGTGGCGCCAGCGGTCCCACTGCAACCCCAGCCAAAATCCCCCCAACGCCAGCAGGATCTGCCACGTGCGCCCCCACACCTGCCACCAGCGCCACTGGTACGTGCGGCGAATCTCATCCGGATCGTAAACAAGCGTGGGCACCCATCCCTCCTACATTAGTTAGTTAGTTAGGCCTATCACATCGATCTTAGAACCCAGCCCTGTCTGGCAAGGGAAATGATCATTAAGCTTTGTAAAAGACCCACCTGCCCCTAGGGGAGGCTTTCGAGGGTGGGATGTTTAGCCCCGCCCCCCAACAAGTACAGCACAGCCATCCGCACCGCCACCCCATGGCTCACCTGTTGATCCACCAGGCAGCAGGGGCTTTCCATCACCTCTGAGGCCAGCTCCACCCCCCGATTCACCGGCCCCGGGTGGAGAACCTGCACCTGGGGATCACAAACTTGCAGCCGCTCCAGCGTCAACCCATAGCACTGGTGATACTCCCGCAACGAAGGGAGGAAATGTCCCTGCATCCGTTCCTGTTGCAGCCGCAAGGCCATGACAAAACGAGCTCCTTGCAAAGCCGGCTGCAACTGCCAGTGAACCTTCACCCCCCATTGGGCAAAATCCAGCGGTACCAAGGTCGGCGGCCCCGCCACATGCACCTCCGCCCCCACCGTCGTCAACGCCTGCATATTGGAACGGGCCACCCGCGAATGCAAAATATCCCCCACAATCGCCACCTTCACCCCCGCCAATCCCTCCAGGGATCCCGAGTGGTTGACGGCCAAGGTAAACAGATCCAGAAGGGCTTGGGTGGGGTGCTGGTGTTGTCCGTCCCCGGCATTGAGCACCCGCACCCCTGGATAGTGCCGGTCAATTTCGGCGGCGAGCAGAGCTGGGATCCCGGCTTGGGCATGTCGCACCACCAGAATATCCAGCCCCATGGCCAGCAGGGTGCGGGTGGTATCGAGGATGGTTTCGCCTTTGCTGAGGGAAGAGGTTGCGGGGCTAAAGTTGAGGACATCGGCGGAGAGGCGTTTGGCAGCCAGTTCAAAGCTACTGCGGGTACGGGTAGAGGGTTCAAAGAACAGATTGGCCACTACCTTGCCTTGCAGGGCTGGCACCTTGGGATTGCGGCGCCCGAGAATCTCCTGAAAGCTCAGGGCCGTCTGGAACACCCTCTGGTAGTCTTCCCGACTGAAATTCGCCAAACTCAGCAGGTGGCGATGCTTCCACATGACCCCAATTTATGCTGTCCTGCTTGATTGTAGAGGCTAGGCGGTGGTCTCCGATGCCTGTCTGTGGGCTACCTCCGCCAGCACCGCGACCTCCACACCCATTTTGCGCAGATGGCGAGCCAGCTTCAGGGCCCGCTCCCGGCTGATTTGGGGAGTGACAATGGCAGGGAGATGCTGCAGGCAGTTGCGGATCATAGCATGGGGGATGCGGGCATAGAAGGCAATGGCATCCACAATATCGTTGGTAAAGTAGGCGTTTTGGATCTGCATCACCTTCACCCGATAGGCTTCCGGCGGCAAGGGCTGCTGCTTAGCCAGGCGGGAGAGGGAGTCTGGGGTAGCCAAAACAAACACCCGATCCCCCGGCTGCAGCACCGACTGCCGGGATTCATCCCGCCAACTAGGGAAAAACACCGTTTCACTGCCCGGTTTCCCCGGCTGCACAATCAGAGGCAGCAAGTCGTAGCGATGCACCACCTCGGCCAAAGACAGTTGGGCCAAAGGGGAGGGATCGCCGATTTCCAGAGCCGTCACCAGCAACGTTTGCTGTTCCCAGACCATGGTGCCGTAAACCGTACCCACTAGAGCGGCGGTGGCAAAAGCCGGCGCAGCCAAACTCACCAAACTATAGCTGCTGTCCAACTGACGGAAATGCTCCTGGATCTGGCTGGCCAAATCGGGGTTGAGCAGACGCAGAACCGTGCGCAACTTAGGATTCAAAGCCATCCCCGTCAAAGCCGTCTCCAAATTGCCCAAATCCCGATCCGTAGCCCCAATCAAACTGCGAGCCGTGGCAATATTCACCTGCTGCAAAATCCCCAAAGCCGCACTATCCCCAATCACCACCGGGATCCCGTCTTGGCGGGCACTTTCGATAAAGGGGTTGTCATGATTTTGTTCAATGGCAACCACGTCATAGCCCATTTGTTTCAGCAGTTGCACGATGCGAAAGCCCACATGTCCCAATCCGGCTACCACCACATGGTCAGCTTTGGGGATCACCGCGGCGGCCCCCAGACCAATGCGGCTACTTAAGAGCTTATCTGTCACCACCCCATAGACAAACCCCACCAGGGCTGCCCCGCAAATCGTAAGGATACTGGCAATGAGCTTGACGAAAACCGAAGTTTCTGGGTCTTTGAATTCATCAATATCCCCATAGCCCCCCGTCAAAACCGTGACCGTCAAAAACAAGGCATCGGGCAACGACTTGCCAATACTGAGAAAATTGGCCGTACTGAGGATTACCATCCCCCCCAAGGTGGCAGAAAGGAAGCGCACCAGAGGACTCATGCGGCGGGGCCAAGTTTGCAGCCATTGCAGCCAGGCAGCAAAGGTAGGCAGCCAAGTTTGCCAAAGGGGTTGAGATCTGGCACTAGCCTGAGCTTGCCCGGCAGCCCAGCGTTGGGCTCGCGATACCCCAGCCCCATTGCGTTCCAGCAGCTCGATATAATGTTGCGGCGGACAGATCAGCACCACCCGATCCCCCTCCCCTAGCAAAGCCCGGGGGTCAAAGTCCTCGAACAAACGGCTTGTGGAGAAATCCGACAGTTGGTCCAGCGGATAATGGAACAAAATCCGCGCCTGAAACTGCGTCTCCAACTCCTCCAAAGAGAGCCGCAACAAGCGGGATCCCGGACCGATTTTCAGATCGACAACATTCCAGAGACTGCGCTCCTCCCTAAGAACCTCATCGGGTTGGCGGGGGTGACTCGGGGGCTGGATGTGGCTGCGACTAAAGGTCGGCAGGGCAAAGTAGCCCAAAAATTCATCGGAGACGGCCTTGAGGGCAAAAGCCGGGGCCACCAGCGCCGATACGGACAGGGAGAAGTGGCGGGGAATATGCTGGTCGAAGTAGCGCCCCAGATTTTGGTTGTGGAGCCGGGAAATGATCCGCACCTGCCCATTGAGCTGGCGCAGGAGCAATGCCAGTTGAAAGTTAGCTCGGTCATCATTATTCAAAAGCAGGATGGCTTTTGCCTGTTTGATCCCCGCCTCTATCCAGGTGCTAGCTTGGTCAATAGCCCCCGCTACCAAGGGCACCGAACTGGGGATCCCGCTGCTTGGGGCTGGGCCGACGAGGACAATTTTTTGCCCAAAGGCTTTCAGGGTTTCCAGGACTAAGCCTGTGAGTTCGTCGTGGCCACAGACCAGGATCATGGCAGGTCCCTCAGCTAGCTTTACTATAACGACTCCCAGGCAACTGCTAGCTGTAGACCGACCTAATAACCCAGAGGGGGGTACTCCCCAGAGGTGCTAGGCAAAGCCAAACTGATGGCCGATCTCCCCGGGAATCGAGCCAGGGGCCGCCTGGATCAAGAACTGCCTAGATCGGGCTTGGCTGAAAAAACCAGGCTTTTTAGGGAGTACGGCTATAGACTTTATTTTCCAATTGTCTGACCTGGCGCTCCAGGCGGTCGAGCCGTCCCCGTAGTTCATCCATTTCCCGCTGATTTGGCACCCCTAGATCCTGCATGACATTGCGGATTTGCCTTTGCAATTGGGCCTCAAAGTTCGATTGCTCCGCCTTCAGTTGCCCCAAAAACGAGTCCAACGCCTCCTTGGCATCCTTGGGATCCAGTTGTCCCCGCTTCACCAACTCATCTGCAGCTTTTTTTGCCTGCTCCGCCACCAAACTGGTCGTCCCAATACCCAGCAGCAGCAGTTGTTGTAATAAGCTATCCATTGGCTCTGCCTTGAGAAGGTGCTGTTCCGATTATGGCTTATCCTGCCTGTGTTGTTCATGGTTCCCAGGGATCTGTCACCCTACCCCTCACCCGCCCCCAAGCCGAAGACCTGCAGCGCAGCCTGGAAAACCTCGCCCGCACCTGGCAGGGATCCCCGCCCTATCCCCTTTGGGAGGTGCAGATGCGGGGTGAGGTGACGGTGGAGTTGTTTTGTAACCCCAATATTTGGCCCTCCCGGCACGGGGCGCAAGTGTTGCTGACGGCAAAAACTCCCCTGCTCAAGGTTTCTTTCGAGTTACCTTTGACCCAGTTGCTGGAGGACGTGGGGGTTTTTCTGGCCGCCGGGTGAGGATCTGTGGGCAAATCCGTGCATAGCTTAAGGGTTTCTTAAAATTTCGATTCTTTACGAACTTCCCTAGGTAATGTGAAGATGCAGTTACCCTAGTTATCGTCGCATAAAGGAGTTAGCATATCTATGTGGATCTGTGTGGCTCTTTTGTGCTGCTAAGCAGGGTGTAGCTGCTCTGGCTTTCATTCAAGTGGTATTCCTATGCCTCGTGTTCTGGTAGTTGATGACGATCCCTGTATCCTCGATCTCGTCAGGATTAATCTGGAACTGGCAGGGTACGAGGTGATCAAGGCCAATGATGGGGTCAAGGGCCAGGCTATGGCGGTGCAGGTGGTGCCGGATTTGATTGTGTTGGATTTGATGCTGCCGCAGGTGGATGGTTTGACGGTGTGTCAGCGGTTGCGGCGGGATGAGCGCACGGCCGATATTCCTATTTTGATGCTGACGGCCCTAGGGCAAACCCAGGACAAGGTGGAGGGATTTAATGCGGGAGCCGATGACTACCTCACCAAGCCCTTTGAGGTGCAGGAGTTATTGGTGCGGGTACGGGCATTGTTGCGCCGCTCCGATCGCATCCCGCAAACGGCTAAGCACAGTGAGATTTTGAGCTACGGGCCGCTGACGTTGGTGCCGGAGCGGTTTGAGGCGATTTGGTTCGGCCAGACCATCAAGCTCACCCATCTGGAGTTTGATCTGTTGCATTGTTTGATGCAGCGCCATGGGCAGACGGTTTCCCCCAGTGAGATCCTCCAGGAAGTGTGGGGCTATGAACCCAATGATGATATTGAAACTATTCGGGTACATGTGCGGCATTTGCGCACCAAACTGGAACCAGACCCCCGCCATCCTCGCTACATCAAGACGGTCTATGGAGCTGGCTACTGCCTGGAGCTTCCCAATGCCTTAGGAGCGGAGGAAACCATCCCTGCCTAGAGGCAATCCTGGGGCTCGGGTCTAGGGGCAGCGTTTTTCGCTTTCCTACTGATCCCGATCTTCATCCCTGAAGCTGCAAATCTACCCTGGGGTCGTCCCGCCCGCGAGCAGAGGTGGAGGGGATCCCTGGCTAGTTTTGTCGTAGGCCATGACCCTGCTGTCCTGCATCCCTACGGCAGTGGCGTCTAGACAGGTCAGAAGATAAATTGCCAGCTTGTTTTTTCTCGATCCTCTGCCAAATTTGGGCATGGGTAAGTTCCCGGCTCCCATTTTCTTGCCCATGTCTTGCCCACCGATGAATCACCTCGCAGATCCCGGGAGTCAAACTGACACAGGTCAAAGAACCAGCAAACACTTGACTTTCTGGATCATCAGTAACCCTGATAAAGACGCAATTGGGCCTTCAACTGGGCAATCTCCCTGGCCATGTCCAGAACCATAGCTGCCCCAATCCAATTCAACCCCAAGTCCTGCCGTAGCCGTTGCATCTGCACCAACCGCCGCACCTGCTGAGCAGCCAGATACTGGCTCTCCATCTCCAATAACCCCTGGCTAATCAGCCACTCCAACAGATGGCGAGGCAACTGCGTAGCTGCCATCACCTGCTCCAAGGTGTAAAACTCCCGCTCCACCCGCACAATCGCTAAACTCATAGACGCACCTCCTGCACATGCCGCCGCGGATCCCAAGAGCGTTGCTGGCGCAGTTTTTCATAGAGCTCCCGTTCGCTGGCACTGATCTGTTTGGGGCTGACAATCTTCAGGTGCACCCGCAGGTCACTGCGCTGCCCTTGGGGATCCCGCCAGCCTTGCCCCCGCAGGCGTAGGGTTTGGCCGCTATCGACGCCGGGGGGGATTTTCATCTGTACTGTGCCGGTGGGGGTGGGGACGGCCACCGTTGCCCCTAACACCGCCTCGTCCGGGGTGATGGGGAGTTCGCAGGCGAGGTCATCTCCCTCAAAGGAGAAGAAGGGATGGGGGGGCAATTCCAAAGTCAGGTAGAGATCCCCCCGTTGCTGCCCGCCGAAGGGGCTGGGTTGGCCTTTGCCTTTGACCCGCACCCGGCTTCCCTGCTTGGCCCCTGGGGGAATGCGAATGGTGATTGGTTCCCCGTTGAGGGTGAAGTGTTTTTGACAGCCGTGGAACGCTTCTGCCCAAGTGAGAGTGAGGGCGGCTTCCACATCCTGCCCTGGGAAATCCACCTCCCTGAAGCCGCCAAAGCCAGTGCCGTAGCCCGCCCGGCGCTTCAACAGTTCATTGATAAACTGCTCAAAGTCCACCTCAGGGGCAAAACCCGCCGTCCCCCTAGGGCCAGCTCCCTGCTGCCAGGATTGCCCAAATTGGTCATAGCGACGCCGCTTCTCCGGATCGGAAAGCACCTCATGGGCTTCATTGATCAGCTTAAATTGCTCCTCTGCCTTGGCATCCCCAGGGTTGACGTCGGGGTGGTATTTGCGGGCGAGTTTGCGGTAGGCACGCTTGATCTCTTCGGGACTGGCATCCCGACTGACCCCTAGGATTTGGTAGTAGTCTTTGAAAGTATTGGCAGCCATAGGTCACCTCCCGCAGCTTGCCCGCTAGGGACTAGGATTTGCGCTTAGAAAAGATTCCCTTGTCATCCCGATCAAAGAATTGTTTAACCTTTTCCCAAGCCTTGAGCAGAGCATTGGTGTGGTCGTGGTTATCTTGACGGCTTTGATTGTAGGCTTCTGCAAAGGTTTGCCGGGCTTCTTCCGATAAATCCGAGCGAATTTCCGGGGAAATTGTCTCTGGAGTCAGGGATTCTTGGGTTTCTTCCGGGAGATTGAGATCGGTGATGGAAAGTTCTTCACCACCGGCACTTTGCAACAGCAGGTAGATTTCTCCAGACTTTTCTTCCGGTACCTGCACCACCAAGAGAAACTCCCCCGCTTGCACCCGGGTTTGGTAAATTGCCGCCTTATCTTGGGGCATTCCCAAGGAGATCAACGCTGACCCCAAGCCGGCTCCCAAAGCCCCATAAAGGGCACCGCCCGTTGCTCCCAGCAACGCCGCTCCCAAAGGGCCGGCAGCCACCACCGCTCCCAAAAAGGGAATAAAAAGCACCCCAACCCCCGTCAGTACCCCCAATAAGGAGCCGAACAATGACCCATAGATAGCACCGCTTGTTAACCCATCTATGATCACATCTTTGCGGGTAATAAACCCACTGATCTTAGCTTCTGTCTGAAAATTACGTCCAATAATGGAAATCCGGTCATTGGGTACCCCCCGCCGCAATAGGCGGTCAATGCATTCCTGCAATTGACTTTCCTGCTTAAAAGCAGCAGAGACACATTTTTTGGGAGGATTGGCAAAGGCGCTCATACTCAACTCCTTAATTTTGGGTTAACTTTAGCGATGCCCTGATTGCTTTCCAGAAACAATCCCTGCAATTTAGTATAGAAGAGTTGCTTTCCCACGATAGCGGAAAACCGGTAGGAAATCCCGACATTCAGATTCGCAATTCCCCTACTGCAGCTCTGGCAAGTGGGCTAAAGCCGTCAATAATCCCTTGGCCTTATTCAGGCATTCTTCCTGTTCCCGCTCGGGGTCAGAATCAGCCACAATCCCGGCCCCCGCCTGCCAGGTCACCTGACCCCCCTGCACCCAGAGGGTGCGAATGGTAATGGCCGTATTCAGTTGCCCGGCAAAATCATAGTAGCCATAGGCCCCCGAATAGGGCCCCCGCCGGCGTCCCTCCAATTCCCAGATGATCTGCATGGCGCGAATCTTGGGTGCCCCGGTCACGGTTCCTGCCGGGAAGGTGGCCTTCAATAAATCCCAAGCACTGTAGCGGCACTGCAACTGCCCCGTCACTTGGCTGACAATGTGCATCACATGGCTGTAGCGCTCAATGGCCATCAGCCGCTCCACCCGCACCGAACCTAAGCTACACACCCGCCCCAAGTCATTGCGCCCTAAATCCACCAACATCACATGCTCCGCCCGCTCCTTGGGATCCCGCAGCAATTCCTCTTCTAGGGCCTGATCTTCCTCGGGGGTCTGTCCCCGGGGCCGCGTCCCGGCAATGGGCCGCACCGTCGCCACCGCCTGGGAACCACGACGGCTGAGCTTGACCATCACCTCCGGACTCGATCCCACCAAACACAACTCCCCAAACCGCAAAAAGGCCATATAGGGGGAAGGATTGATAAACCGCAACCCCCGATATAACCAAAAGGGATCCCCGGCATAAGGGGCACTGAAGCGCTGGGACAGCACCACCTGAAAAATATCCCCCTCGGTAATGTAGGCCTTTGCCCGCCGCACCGCCTGGTAATAGGCCTCTGGGCTGGTATGGGCCGTCACCGGCACCGACCGCGGCTGATCCAACCAGGGCAAGGGCTGCAGGGCCAACGGCGCCCCTAACCGGGCAATCATCTCCTCCACCCGAGCACAAGCCTGAGCATACACCTCCTCTAGGGATCCCTGGCGGGTATCGGCAAAGGCAATCACCCAGATCTGGCGCCGTACCTGATCAAAAATCAGCAGACTATCCATCTGCATCAGGATGGCATCTGGGGGATCCCCCGCTTGGGGGGGGTGGATGGGCACCTTCGCTTCCATCCAGCGGATCAGTTCGTAGCCCCAATAGCCAAATAGCCCACCGATACTTTCCGGCAACGCCGGCACCGACACCGGCTGATAGGGCTGCAAACAGGTCTCCAGCACCGCAAAGGGATCCCCAGAGAAGGTTTGGGTGGTGCCATCGCGCCAGGTTTGGGTGATGGTCTCTCCTGTTACGGTCAGGATCCAGAGGGGATCACAGCCCAAGAAACTGTAGCGGGCCACCTGTTCCCCTCCTTCCACCGATTCCAGCAGCAGGCTGTAGGGGTGGTCGGCGCAGACCCGGTACCAAGCCGAGACAGGAGTTTCCAGGTCGGCTACCCAACGGCGATAGACCGGGATGAAATTGCCCTGAGTCGCCAAGCGACAAAACTCCTCGAACTCCAGCATCCTTTCCAGGGGGGTAGCAAAGCTTGTATGATTTTAAGGCTAACCGTCAACCTCCACCTATGGCCGAAACATTCTTCTATAACGCTTTGCGAGCAGCCCTCGATGAAGAAATGGAACGGGATCCCCGGGTTTTTGTGTTGGGGGAGGATGTCGGTCACTATGGGGGTTCCTACAAAGTCACCAAGGATCTCTACAAAAAGTTTGGGGAATGGCGCCTGTTGGATACCCCCATTTGCGAGAACAGTTTTACCGGCATGGCGATTGGGGCAGCGATGACGGGTTTGCGCCCGGTGATTGAAGGGATGAACATGGGTTTTTTGTTGTTGGCTTTTAACCAGATTGCCAACAATGCCGGCATGTTGCGCTACACGTCCGGCGGCAATTTTAAGATCCCGATTGTGATTCGTGGTCCGGGTGGGGTGGGTCGGCAGCTTGGGGCTGAGCATTCCCAGCGTTTAGAGGCTTATTTTCAGGCAGTTCCCGGTCTGAAAATTGTGGCATGTTCCACCCCTTATAACGCCAAGGGCTTACTGAAGTCGGCCATTCGTGATGACAATCCGGTGCTATTTTTTGAGCATGTTTTGCTCTATAACCTCAAAGAAGATCTGCCAGAGGAAGAATATCTTTTGCCTTTGGATCGGGCTGAGGTTGTTCGCGCTGGTCAGGACGTGACGATTTTGACCTATTCCCGCATGCGCCACCAAGTTTTGCGGGCTTTGGAGGGGATGCTTGAGCTCGAAATTGACCCGGAGATCATTGATTTAATTTCCCTCAAGCCGTTGGACATGGCGACCATCAGTGAGTCAGTGCGCAAGACCCATCGGGTGGTGATTGTGGAAGAAGATATGAAATCCGGCGGGATCGGCGCTGAAATCACCGCTCGGATCATGGAAGAGCTGTTTGATGAATTGGATGCTCCGGTTGTGCGGCTGGCCTCCCAGGATATTCCCACCCCTTACAACGGCGTCCTGGAGGCCGCCACGATTGTTCAGCCCGCCGATATTATCACTGCTGTCAGCCAGCTTGTCTCCTGATTCCCAGCCCCATTTTGGCAGCCGGCAGTCACCCTATTCCCTGGGGATCCCTGAGCAAGTAGGTAGGATTGGGTTATTGTTCCCAGCCTGGATCGGGGGGGAGGTTATTTTGCTGGGCTGCTTGCAGGGCCAATTGGTCACAGCGTTCATTTTCCGGATTGCCGGCGTGTCCTTTCACCCAAATAAACTCTACCTGATGCTGCCCACATAACCGCAGTAGCTCTTCCCATAGATCGGGGTTGGCAGTCACTTCCTTAGCCGTGCGTCGCCAGCCATTAGCTTGCCAGCGTTTGGCCCAGCCTTTTTGCATGGCATCCACCAAGTAGCGAGAATCCGAATAGAGTTTAACGACACAGGGCATTTTCAGACTTTTTAGCCCTACAATAGCTGCCATCAATTCCATCCGATTATTGGTTGTGTAACGAAATCCTCCGGATAATTCCTTACGATGCTGTCCATAGATCAGCACCACTCCGTAGCCCCCAGGCCCAGGATTGTCAATACAAGCTCCGTCCGTATAAATAGTAACTTCTTTCATCAAAGAAAGTGCCTTTGTTGTCGAAGGGCAAGTCATCAATTGACATAGGGTGTTACTCTATCATAAGTTTATCCGGTCAGCTTACTTTTCCGTAAAATTATTAAGATTAAGCTGATCATCGATATCATTTAGGGTACCTGAAAAAATTCAGTTCTTATTGAGGGCATATTGAGGATAGCCAAAAAGGATTAGGCTAGAATTTGAGAAAAAGCTCCCTAGCCAAAACGATTATTTCCCTCACCCCCTTCCCGCAGCTTGGCACTAGCTGTAACCCCTCTCTCAAAGGGGCCGAGGCGGATTCAAAAAATGTATTTTTTAGCGGAGGCTAGACCAGCTCCCACCCATACTTCTCCCCTTGCCGGGATCCCCGAGTTTAGGTAGTTCTCAGGTTGCCATCCCAGGAAGTATTGGTGCCAAAAGTGGCAGTGTCCTGCAGGGGCAGCTTTTTAATAAGCTCCATATCCTGATTATCGCTGCATGAGCTGCACCCTTAAGTATTCACCCCTTCTGTGGCTCACTGGATGCAAGGGGGTCAATGCCCTTGGCCTAAACCCAAATGCATAGCTACTCCTCGGCGACCATCACTGAGCATGACCCCATCGCGACTGACGCTCTGCACCCGCCAAGATCCCAGCACAGTCTGACCCACGGGCACCTCCCGCACCACATCGTCGATCAAGATCAAAGCCATGGGGGTTCCAGGACCAGATACGGTTCCCACCAGTTTCATGGGCAAGGGTTGCTGATAAGTGGTGGTCTGCACTTGCTGGGGCGGGGGAGCAACATACCGGATCACCTCTGGCTCTGTATAGGCTACCGGAGCGGGAGCCGCAGCGCGAACCACGGGACGAGCCACCCGACTAGGAGCTGCTGCCACGACTGGAGATGCTACCGGCGGCGCTGGCTTGGCCGGCTCCTGTTTGGCCTGGGGGGTTGGCTCCGGCTCGGGTAAAACTTGGGGCTCCGGCTCCGGCAGGGCCACAACCGGCACCTCCACCGGCTCAATCACCTGCGCAACCAAACCAGTATAACTGCGCCAAACCCACCAGCCCACCAACAATAAGCCAATTGCCCCTGCCCCAACCAACCAGGGACCCCAACCCCAGCCCCGGTCTAACTCTACATAACCCTGGGGATATATCCCCCCCCTTGGCAGCCGGGATCCCGGCATGGGGGTAGTGCGCAGACTACTGTCGAGGTCTTCAAACAGGTCATCCAAGAGGGCATCCGCCTTGGCATGGACATGCTCCCGCCGGTGGGAGCGAGGGGTAGCAGATTCCGTCATACAGGCTCCTGACCGTTGCGTGAACAGCTACCCCTACCGGCTCTACAGACGCCGCAACTGGGGATAGGTCACCAGCAAGTCGGCATCCGTCAACACATCCCCCGCCACCTGGGGAGTCCACAACACCTCGACCGCCAATAACTCGTCAGCCGGCAGGGATCCCCACTGCATCAGGGTTTGCCGCAAGGAGGCAGCATCAACTACAGATAGTGTATCCAACTTTGCCGTAGACGCCACTAATAGGGTTAGCACCACATATTCTCCTGGGTTGGAGTTGGTAGTGAGGGCTTCGGGGTGTCGGCGCAGGGGCTGAGAGCCAACCCGGGTGAGGGTTTCCTGGGTGAAGTTGCTGCGCTCTTGCAGGGAGCGTTGGTAGAAAAATTGCTCTGCCTGGGACAGGGGTAGGGTGCGGCTTTGGGCGGCCCCGTAAACCCAGTAATCCTGATGGCGCAGCAGGCTGAGGCTGACTTCCTGCAACAGGTGACTCAAGCCGGTAGGGCTGCTGGTGTCCACGGATTGGGCCAGCTGTTCCAAGTGATTTTGCAGAGTACGGGCACTGGCCAACAGGGCAATCTGGATTTCCGTCACTTGCGCGGTTTCAGTTTCCGTGTCTTCCGACCAAGGGCGAGAACGCACATAGCGAAACACAACAGCCCCAGCCCCTAACAAAAACAACAGGGGCAGCAGTCCACCCCCACCCCCAACAAAGAAGGGAAACAGCAGAGGCATCCCCCAGCCGCCATAGCCACCCCCGTAGTAGTAGGTGGTCGGCCCTTGGGAGGGCAGGGAACGGGTGATGCGGGGAGCACTCGGCACCCGGAAAGACCCCCCCCCCATGCGCCCGCCGCTGCGAGCCCAAACGTCCCCAGCCGGCGCCACCACCAGGACCACCACCAATAGGAGGGTGAGCAGCGGTCGCCACCAGGCTTGCCAGTTCCAGGTTTTCATAGTCCACCTCAGCGCAGGATTGTCCTTAGATTCTAGTGAGCATTCTCCCTGCAGACAGATAAACTCACCAGTTCGTAAAGATTTGTTTCTTTCATTGTACTGTGTCCGGAAGGATGAGCATGCCGTCGCCGAAGGAGTAGAAGCGGTAGCCGTGCTGGAGGGCTTCCTGGTAAAGGGCTAAAATCCGCTGCCGCCCCACCAGAGAGCTGATCATCATCAGCAGGGTAGACTTGGGCAAATGAAAGTTGGTGATTAAGCCGTCAATCACCTGCCAGCGGTAGCCCGGATAGATAAACAGCTCGCTGTGACCCGTCCAGGGGACTAACTGCCCCTGATTATAGTGAGCACAGGATTCCAAAGCCCGGGCAGAGGTGGTTCCCACGGCAATCACCCGCCCCCCTTGGGCTTTGGTCTTCAAAATCTTTTCAACAGTTGCCGGCGACACCTGCAAATACTCCCGATGCATTACATGATCGGCAATGCTTTCAACTTCCACAGGACGAAAGGTCCCCAGACCAATGTTGAGGGTAATGCTGACCATCGGGATCCCGGATTGTTCTAGGCGGGTTTGCAGTTCTGGGGTGAAGTGCAGGCCGGCGGTGGGGGCGGCGACGGATCCCGGCTGGGTGGCCCAGATGGTTTGGTAGTCCTCGGGTTGGCTGTTCCGGGAGGTGATGTAGGGGGGGAGGGGCAGTTCCCCTAGTTGTTCCAGCAGTTGCCAGAAGTCCAGATCTGGCGGCCAGTGGAAGCGCAACAGCCGCCCCCGGGTGGGGGGATCATGGGCCAGCACCTGTGCCGCAACACCCAAATCTAGCTGTAGGGTATCCCCCACATGGACGCGTCGTCCGGGTTTGACTAGGGCCAGCCAGGTATCCTGGCTGCGCTGTTCCAAAAGCAGGATCTCAATCTGGGAGCCGCTGGTTTTACGGGCAAAGAGACGGGCAGGGATCACGCGGGTGTTGTTGACCACCAAGAGATCCCCCGGGCGCAGCCAGTGGGGCAGGTCGTAGAAGTAGCTGTGGTGGTGGCTGTGGGGATGAATCACCAGCAACCGGGCGTGATCCCTAGGATGAACAGGTACCTGGGCAATGGCAGCCTCCGGCAGGTCATAGTCGTAACTTTCCGTGAGTAGATCCTCCGGATGAGCAGGTATGGAAAAGGGCATCGGTCATCTTAACTCTATTCTTTCCCAGTTTCCCATAGAAGAGAGTTTATCTAGCTGATTAAGAATCCCTAAAAGTTTTTTGTTAGCTTTTGACGAATGTTATATTCGATCAAATTACTTCAGGGGGATCCCGATGAGTCAGCTTTTAGGGGTTCATGTGGTAACAGCTTTGGTGGCGGCTGGGGTGGCCTTTGTGCCGCAGCGCTCGGTACAGGAGGCTGTGATAGCAGGTTTGGTTGCCGGGACAGGTACGGTGGTGGCGGAAAAAGTAGCTGCTAGAAGCCAGCAACAGCTTTTCCAACAGCAACAATGGGGCATTAAAGAGCTACAGAGATTTCGAGACAAACTTATTCAGCAATTACAACAGAAAGAAAAAGAAATTACTGAGCTTAAGGGATCCCTAAATTGCTCTCAGGCAGAGCAAACCAGGCTATCCCAGCTTTTAGAGCAGAAAGAACAGCAAATTGCCGAAATCCAGGGATCCCTAGAGAGAGAGCAGGCAAGAC
>JAUQVP010000065.1:0-12238 GCA_039794745.1 Thermostichales cyanobacterium HHBFW_bins_127
GTGCCCCTCGCCGGTGACCATGGCCTCAAGGATTGTTTGGACATGCTGTGGCAAGCCAGCGTGGGTTTCTTGGCTGCCTGTCCAGAAATAGGATTCCCCGCAAATGATCCACCTCATGCTGAATAATCCGGGCCACAAACCCTGACCACTGTTGCTCCTGCCACTGCCCCCCCAGATCCCAAAAGCCCACGGCCACGGTTTTAGCCCGCAACACCTCCCCCCGCCGGCCCGGCACACTCAGGCACCCTTCCTCCCCCCACTCCTGCTCCCCTGACTGCTCCAGAATCTGGGGATTGATCATCACCACGGGATCCATCTGGGGGGCCTGGGGATAGCGACGGTTAGGACGGGAGGCCACCACAATCACCTGCAACCCTACCCCAATCTGCGGGGCGGCAATCCCCACCCCATCCGCCGCTGCCATCGTGACCAGTAAATCTGCCGCTAAATCCCCCACTGCCTCCGGATCCCCAACAGGACAAGCCACCTCAGCCAAACGGGGATCCCCACAGGTGAGGATGGGACGGGGCTGCCCTGCCTTGGCGGGCAAAGAAGAGTTATGGTAAGATACCAAGCAAGATACCAGCTTGACGTTGTCTCTATTTTAGGGGACGTTTTTCAAAGCTGAAAGCAGGTTTTCTTTAGCATTGTTACCTGCAGTATCGGTTGTCTAGCTGCTTTTTTATGCTGTCTCCATCCGGTGCTAGGTGCTCTCAAATTAGGCATTCCCAGATTATTGGCTGTAATTTCTGTCGGGATCCCCTGCTGATTCGGGATCCCTTGCCCTCGTCTTTTGGTTAGCGGAACGGCACTGCAGCTTTTCGAGCAAAATCGCTGATTGTCACGGTTGTTAGCTACAGCTCTGTAGCCCTATTGTTGCTGTTCCGGAAGATTTTATATGACTACACAAGTGCTTCAGCTGGTCCAAGGGGCTGGGGTGGCTCATCCCCTAGAGCCTTTGACCGCCGCTGAAATCCAAGCCACCACCCGTCTGCTCAAACAGGACCCCCGCTGGGGATCCCGCACCCGAGTAGCCAGTATGACCTTGCAGGAGCCTAGCAAAGCCCTATTGGCTCAGTTTCGTCCGGGGGATGCCATAGAGCGGCAGGCTTTTGTGATTCTCTATGACCGGGGCGATTCCAGAACCAGCGAGGTGGTGGTCTCCATTACCCAGGGCAAAATCCTCAGGTGGCAGGTGATCCCTGGGGTGCAGCCTACTTTGATGGAGGAAGAATTGACCGGCTGCGAAGCGGTGATCAAAGCCGACCCCCGCTACCGGGCTGCCCTGGCCAAACGGGGCATTACCGACGTCAATCAAGTCAACTTGGACTGTTGGTCGGCGGGTCACTTTGGCTTTGCCGATGAAGCCGGCCGGCGCCTGATCCAGGTGATGAGCCTCTACCGCCGGGATCCCACGGACAATCCCTATGCCCATCCCATTGAGGGGTTGATTGTCTTTTTTGATTTGGATGCCTGGGAGATTTTCAAAATTGAAGATACGGGAGTGGTGCCGATCCCCCAGGAGCCGGGGGGCTACTGGCGGGAGACGATTCCGGCCTTTCGCACCGACCTCAAACCCTTAGAAATCAAACAACCCCAAGGGGTAAGCTTCCAGGTAGATGGGCACCATGTGCGCTGGCAAAAGTGGGATTTTCGCATCGGCTTTACCCCCCGAGAAGGGCTGGTGCTGCACACCATTGCCTACCAGGATCAGGGGCGCCTACGTCCCATCATTCACCGCGCCTCTTTGTCAGAAATGATCGTCCCCTACGGGGATCCCCGGCCTTTTCATTTTCGTAAAAATGCCTTTGATGTGGGGGAATATGGATTGGGAACCCTGACCAATTCCCTGAAATTGGGCTGCGACTGCCTAGGGGAAATCTATTATTTTGATGCCGTCCTTGCCGATAACAACGGGGATCCCCGGGTGATTGAGAATGCTATTTGTATGCATGAGGAAGATTTCGGGATCCTCTGGAAGCATACGGATTGGCGCACTGGGCGTTCGGAGGTTCGGCGTTCGCGGCGGTTGGTGGTGTCGTTTATTGCTACCATTGGCAATTACGAGTATGGATTTTTCTGGTATTTTTATCAGGATGGGACGATTCAGTACGAGGTGAAGCTCACAGGGATTGTCAGTACGGCCGCGGCCTTGCCTGACGAAAAGCCTCGTTATGGGACATTAGTTTTGCCGGGATTGAACGCACCGATCCATCAGCATTTTTTCAATGTACGTTTGCACATGTGTGTGGATGGGGATGGCAATTCCGTTTATGAAGTTAATACTGAATCTGTCCCCTTGGGCCCGGAAAACCCCTATGGCAATGCTTTTTATGCCACTGCTACCCTTTTGGAGACAGAACAGGCAGCCCGGCGGCAGATTAATCCTTTTACTGCCCGCTTTTGGAAAATCGTCAATCCCCATCGCTGCAACCGCATGGGGGAGCCGGTTGCCTACAAGTTGATTCCCATGGACAATACGGTGTCCTTTGCCCATCCCCAGTCTTCCATTCGCCAGCGAGCCGGGTTTGTCAACCATCACCTCTGGGTTACCCCCTACCACCCGGAGGAGCTCTATGCCACCGGTCCCTATCCCAACCAGCATCCCGGCGGCGACGGCCTGCCCAAATGGACCCAAGCCAACCGCTCCATCGTAGACACAGACATTGTAGTCTGGTATACCTTTGGCCACCATCATATTTGTCGTCTGGAGGATTTTCCGGTGATGCCAGTTTCCTACGTGGGCTTTACCCTCAAGCCCCTGGGCTTTTTTGACCAGAACCCAGCTTTGGATGTGCCGGTGCCACAGCCCAAAACCTGCTGTAACCGTTCCTAGGTTTCTTTCAAATTTACATTTTCTGAATCCCCCTCTCCCGCTTTGGGCTATCGTGTATACACAAGTCGCCCTGACACTTCAGGCCAGAAGACGCTGAATCCCTATCCTGATTGGGGATCCTGTTTAGGTGGATGCTCAGGATTCCCAAGTCAACGACCTTTCGGCATCAAGACTTTCTTCAGAGAGCTACTCAAGGGGATCTTGGCAGGCCGGGTTCTGGTTCGTGATCAAGATGTGTATAAACAGTAGCCCCCCTTGGGCCAGGGGTGAGGGGGCTGTTTCAACCTCATTTGCTCCCCCTCTCCCGCTTTGGCGCTGACTCACCACCCATGCGGTGATGAGCCTCGAACAGGCTCGACAGGGGGTGCCCTGGTACAGGCGGATTGAACATCTGTTCTCAAAGGCGGGGGGTTCGATATCGCAGCCACTCAGCTAGAGTCTGGGCCAGGGATCCAACACTTATGTTTGCTGGCTCTAGCCGCAGCAGCTCAAGTCTTGTAATTACCGGAAGGTCGCGATCACCCTCACCACCAAACTGCCAGTGTAGTCTTTGGCCAGCAGCAACAGCAGTGTTGAAGGTTCCGGCTCCAAACTTGGCAGGACGGACGCTCAAGCAAAAAAATCCCTATCCTGCCGACATCCCAGCTTGGACATCCTGCTGAGGGGGCTGGTCGAGAGGGGTTACAACTAGTGCCACGCTGCCAGAAGGGGGTGAGGATCTGTAGCAGGCTCAACTCAAACAACCATACCTCAGAACCCATAGCCCCTAGCCATTGTTCCTTGCTCCACGCCAACTCGGGATCCCGCCTCGAGCAAAGAAAAAATCCCTGACCCTAGGGGTCAGGGATAGCGGAGGTTATGGAGTCAGCTTACTAGCTGAACTGAGAAGCCGTCGAGGCGATCAGGAAGGCTGCATAGGTGAGAATGTAGCCCACCGTGAAGTGAGCCAGCCCCACCAAGCGACCTTGGACAATGGACATCGCCACGGGCTTATCGCGCCAGCGCACCAGCTTGGCCAAGGGCGTGCGTTCGTGGGCCCACACCAGCGTCTCGATCAGCTCTTGCCAGTAGCCGCGCCAGCTAATCAAGAACATGAAGCCAGTGGCCCAGACCAAGTGGCCAAACAGGAACATCCAGGCCCAAACCGCCAGATTATTCATCCCGTAGGGGTTGTAGCCATTGATCAACTGAGCCGAATTTGCCCACAGATAGTCGCGCAACCAGCCCATCAAATAGGTCGAACCCTCATTGAACTGAGCCGTATTGCCGCTCCACAGCGCCAGATGCTTCCAGTGCCAGTAGAAGGTCACCCAACCAATGGTATTCAGCATCCAGAACATCGCCAGATAAAAAGCGTCCCACGCGGAAATATCGCAGGTACCGCCCCGACCCGGGCCATCGCAGGGGAAGCTATAGCCAAAGTCCTTCTTATCCGGCATCAGCTTAGAACCGCGGGCATCCAACGCCCCCTTCACCAAGATCAAGGTCGTCGTGTGCAGCCCCAAAGCAATCGCATGGTGCACCAAGAAATCCCCAGGCCCAATCGGCAAGAACAAAGAGCCTGTGGGGTCATTGATGGCTTGCAGCCAGCCCGGCAGCCAGACATTGCCGGCATTGGGCCAAGCCGTTGAGGCGATGCTATCCGGGTTCGAGAGCAACACATCCATGCCGTAGATCATCTTGCCATGGGAGGCTTGAATGAACTGGGCAAAGACCGGCTCGATCAGAATCTGCTTTTCCGGGGTGCCAAAGGCTTGCATGACATCGTTGTGCACATACAGCCCCAAAGTATGGAACCCCAAGAACAACGACACCCAAGACAAATGGGAGATGATCGCTTCCTTGTGATCTAGCACCCGGGCCAACACATTATTTTTGTTGGCCACCGGGTCGTAGTCCCGCACCAAGAAAATCGCCCCATGGGCAAACGCCCCCACCATCAAGAACCCAGCAATGTACTGGTGATGGGTATAGAGGGCTGCCTGGGTGGTGAAATCCTTAGCCATGAACACATAGGGCGGCAAAGAGTACATGTGCTGTGCCACCAAGGAAGTCACTACACCCAAGCAAGCCAAGTGCCAGCCCAATTGGAAGTGCAGTGACTCATTATAGGTGTCATAGATCCCCTCATGTCCGCGACCCAGCAAACCACCAAAGGGCGTACCTTCCGGCGGATTATGGGCTGCCATGATTTCCCGCATCGAGTGCCCAATGCCCCAATTGGTGCGATACATGTGCCCGGCCACAATGAAGAGCACCGCAATCGCCAAATGGTGGTGAGCAATATCCGTCAACCACAAGGACTGAGTATTGGGATCAAAACCGCCCAAAAAGGTGAGAATCGCAGTGCCGGCCCCCTCTGCCGTCCCCCAGGCATGGCTGGTGGTATCGGGATTTTGGGCATACACCGCCCAATCCAGAGTAAAGAACGGCTTCAGACCTGCCGGGTGCGGCAACGTGGTCAAGAAATTATCCCAGCCCACATGCTGACCACGGGACTCGGGAATGGCCACGTGCACCAAGTGCCCCGTCCACGCCAGAGAACTCACCCCAAACAAACCAGCCAAGTGGTGGTTGAGGCGGGACTCAGCATTCTTGAACCAAGCCAAGGAAGGACGGAAACGCGGTTGCAAGTGCAGCCAGCCAGCAAACAAAAACAAGCTAGCCAACACCAACAAGCCCACCGCACCGGCGTAGAGATCCCCATTGGTGCGCAGACCAATCGTATTGAACCAGTAATACAGCCCAGAATAGGCCGCATTCACCGGATAGGAGCCACCCTCCTGCGTAAACGCCTCCAAAGCCGCCTTGCCAAAATGGGGATCCCAAATGGCGTGGGCAATGGGAGTGACACCGCTAGGATTAGCGACCCATTGTTCGTAGTTACCTTGCCAGGCAATGTGGAACACATTCCCTGAGGCCCAGAGGAAGATGATCGCCAGATGCCCAAAGTGGGTGGCAAACAGCTTTTGATACAGCCCCTCTTCGGTCATGCCATCGTGGCTCTCAAAATCGTGAGCCGTGGCGATCCCGTACCAAAGCCGCCGTGTAGTGGGGTCTTGGGCCAGGTCCTGGCTAAATTGAGGAAAACGAGTTGCAGTTGTCATTAGTAGTCTCCTCCTTTAACCCAGGGCACCGTAACGTGCCAAGAAGAATGCCCACGTTGTGACAATTCCTCCCAGCAGGTAGTGGGCCACGCCGACCGCACGACCCTGGATGATGCTGAGCGCCCGCGGCTGAATGGCAGGGCCAAGCTTCAGCTTGTTGTGGGCCCAGACAATCGACTCAATCAGTTCTTGCCAGTAGCCGCGACCACTGAACAGGAACATCAAACTGAACGCCCAGATGAAGTGGGCCCCCAGGAACAGCAAGCCGTAAGCCGACAAACCGCTGCCATAGGAGTTGATCACCTGTACCGCCTGGGCCCAGAGGAAATCACGCAACCAGCCGTTGATATTGACAGCACTGGCAGCAAAATTGCCCCCGGTAATGTGGGTGATGGCACCATCAGCCCCTACCGTGCCCCAAATATCCGACTGCATCTTCCAAGAGAAGTGGAAAATCACAATGGAAATGCAGTTGTACATCCAGAACAAGCCCAAGAACACATGGTCCCAACCCGACACTTGGCAGGTACCACCGCGGCCCGGGCCATCGCAGGGGAAGCGGAAACCAAGATTAGCCTTATCAGGAATCAAGCGAGAACTGCGGGCAAACAAAACACCCTTCAACAAGATCAACACCGTGATGTGAATGGTCATGGCGTGGATGTGGTGCACCATGAAATCCGCCGTCCCCAAGGTCATCGGCATCATCGAGATCTTGTTGCCAATGGTGATCATCTCCCCACCAAAGATGGGACTCACACCGGCCCCCACCAAAGGTGCCGTGCTCTCCATCACATGGCTATGGATGTTTTGCAACCACTGGGCAAAAATCGGCTGCAACTGGATCCCCGTGTCCGAGAACATGTCCTGGGGCCGACCCAAGGCTTGCATGGTGTCATTGTGGACATAGAAGCCAAAGGCATGGAAGCCCAAGAACAAACACACCCAGTTGAGGTGAGAAATAATCGCATCCCGGTGGCGAATCACCCGATCCAAAACATTGTTTTGATTCAACGCCGGATCGTAATCCCGCACCATAAAAATAGCCCCGTGGGCAGCCCCACCCACAATAAAGAACCCGCCCAGCCACATGTGGTGGGTGAACAGGGAAATCTGGGTGGCATAGTCAATGCCCATGTAGGGATAGGGGTTCATGGCATACATGTGCTGGGCCACAATCACACTGATGGAACCAGCCAACGCCAAGTTGATCGCCAGTTGGGCATGCCAAGAAGTGGTCAGGGTCTCATACAAGCCCTTGTGCCCCTCTCCAGTAAACGGCCCCTTGTGGGCTTCCAGCAATTCCTTGATGCTGTGCCCAATGCCCCAGTTGGTACGATACATGTGACCGGCCACAATAAACATCACCGCCAAAGCCAAGTGGTGGTGAGCCTGATCCGTCAGCCACAGAGCACCCGTCTGGGGATCCAGCCCGCCTTTGAAGGTCAAAAAGTCGGCATATTCCCCCCACTGCAGGGTGAAGAAGGGCGCTAACCCCTTGGCAAAGCTGGGAAACTGCTCCGCCATCAAGGCCGGATTGAGGATGAACTCATGGGGCAAAGGAATGTCCTTAGCGGGCACCCCAGCATCCAAAAGCTTGTTGATCGGCAAAGACACGTGAATTTGGTGCCCTGCCCAAGCCAAAGATCCCAACCCCAACAAGCCAGCCAAGTGGTGGTTGAGCATGGACTCCACATTCTGGAACCACTCCAGCTTGGGAGCGCGCTTGTGGTAGTGGAACCACCCCGCAAACAGCATCAGCCCAGCCATCACCAAACCACCGATGGCAGTGCAAAACAGTTGAAATTCATTGGTAATACCAGCCGCCCGCCAGAGATGGAAAAGTCCAGAAGTAATCCGGATCCCCTCAAAGCCGTCGCCCATGTCCATGTTGAGAATTTCTTGACCAAACACCGGCCAGACTACTTGGGCGCTGGGATGAATGTTAATGGGATCAGCCAACCAAGCGGAATAGTTGGAAAATTGAGCGCCGTGGAAATACATCCCGCTCAACCAAACAAACACCACCGCCAGGTGGCCAAAATGGGCAGAAAAGATTTTCCGAGAAACGTCTTCTAAATCAGAAGTATGACTGTCAAAGTCGTGGGCAAGAGCATGGAGGTTCCAAATCCAGGTGGTGGTCTTGGGCCCTCGGGAAAGGCTACGGTCGAAGTGACCCGGCTTAGCCCACTTCTCAAAGGAAGTCGGCACCGGATCCACGTCCACGGTCACCTTGACTTTTGGCTCTCGCTCCTTTGGCGTGGTTGTCATCAAGAACTCCTCTCTTGCGACAAGGAACGATGGAATCTAGCCCTAGCCCTCAAACGGGATCCCTGCTGAAAACAGATTGACCCACGTTCCCTTTTCAGGAAGGGTAAGGCATACATGGCATTATAGGTCAGGTTATCAGGGCCCCCTTTCCCTTAACAATAATTAAGGTGCCAATCCCCGATGATGCCTGCTTTTGCCCCACCTCTCCCCCTTTTTTACGACAAAAAATTAAGATTTGTAAAATCCACTGGGGTTTTTAGGTCTGGCGGGGATCTCTGATTTCTGGGGGGCGGGGATGTAACAAAAAGCACTAGCTTGAGGTTTTGGGAGAGGTTGACGGTAAACTAGGGTTATTGAGATGTGTTGAGTCATGCAAATTTCTGTCGATCAGGAGGGGTGTTTCCTGCCGGTGGTGCGGGATCCGTTGTTGGAGGCGATCCGGGCTATTCGTGAGTCCTTCGACCTCGAGAGGGTGTTTGAGACGGCGGTGACGGCAACGCGGCAACTTCTGGCGGCAGATCGGGTGATCATCTACCAGTTCAATGCTGATTATATCGGTACGGTGGTGGCCGAGGCGGTGGGGGAAGGGTGGCCGGCCTGTTTGGGGGTGGAAATTGTCGATACCTGTTTTCAGGAGTCCCGGGCAGAACATTACAACGGCAAGGACCGCATCAATGTGGTCCCGGATGTGGAACAAGCAGGACTGACGGAGTGCCACCTCAATCTCCTCAGACAGTTTCAGATCAAGGCCAATTTGGTGGCGCCCATCTTTCAGGGATCCCGGGTGTGGGGGTTGTTGATTGCCCACCAGTGTCGGGGGCCGCGGCAGTGGCAGACTTACGATGTGACTTGCATGATGCAGATTGCCGCGCAGTTGACGATTGCCATTCAGCAGGCGGAGCGGATCCGGGTGGAGAAGGCTTTGGATTTGGAGCGGCAAGCCCGTCAGGATCGGGAGAATCTCCTGTCTCTGTTAGCTCAGATCCCGCGGCCTTTGGTGTTGGAGGAAACTTTGGAAGTGACAACCCGGGAGTTGCGGCAGTTGCTGGCGGCGGATCGGGTGGTTGTTTACCGTTACTATGGGGCTGAGCTGAGGTTGGCGGCGGAGTCCTGCGCAGCTGCCTATGGGCCGGCTACTGAGGAGAGCCGGGAACATCTGGCGGCGGTGGGGCAGGTCTTTCCCTGGGATCAGCAGCAGGTTGTTGAGCCCCATGTGCGTCAGGATTCCCATCTCCCCCCTTTGGGGTCTAGCCCCATTTGTTCGTCTATTCTCGCCCCCATTCATCTCAACGGTGGCCTCTGGGGGATTCTGGGGGTGTTTCAGCACCAGGGATCCCGCTATTGGCGGGAGACGGAGGTGAATTTGGTCTATCAGGTGGCGGTGCAGTTGACGGTGGCACTGCAGCATCTGACGTTGCATCAGCAGGCCCAGGAGCAAATTCAAGAGTTGCAACGGCTGCATCAGCTCAAGGATGATTTTCTCAGTACGGTTTCCCATGAGTTGCGCACCCCTTTGGCTTCGATTCGGGTGGCGATTGAAATGCTCAAGCAAATGGTGCGGGATCCGATCAGGGCCGGGGATCGGGTGCAGCGCTATCTGACGATTCTGGAAAATGAAAGTCAACGGGAAATTAATCTGGTCGAGGATCTGCTGAATCTGCAGCGGCTGTCGGAACGCAAAGATCCCCTGCAGGTGGAACCGATTGACCTACATGCCTGTCTGACCCAACATGTGCACGCTTTTGCCCCTGTAGCCCACAAAAATAAGCTGACGCTGCAGTACCAGCCGGCGGCCCTTTTGCCGGTGCTCCACAGTGAGGTAGCCAGTCTGGATCGGATTATCCAGGAGTTGCTCAACAATGCCTGCAAATACACGGGGCCGGGAGGGCTGATCCAGGTGGCCACCCATCTGGAAGCTCGCCACGATCAGGAAGGCATCTGCCTGACGGTGGGCAATCACAGCCATATTCCCCCGGAGGAATTGCCGCGCTTATTTGATAAGTTCTACCGGGTACCCCAAGGGGATCCCTGGCAGCGGGGGGGGACGGGCTTGGGGCTATCTTTGGTGAAGGCGCTGACGGAACTGTTGGGGGGTGAGATCTCGGTGACCAGTGAGGGGGGGTGGACGAGCTTTGCGTTTTGGTTACCGCTGCAGCCTCCTGCTCAGGAAAAGGAAATCACTAAGTAGGGTTCTTGGAACTTGGCACCGCTTACCTGTCGCCCGGCCAAAGCGGGGGGGATAGCTAGGTTGCGCCGCTGATCTCCGGCGGTGATGGTCAGTTCTGGTCCGGATTGGCTCAGCTCAATCTGCTTTTTGTCAAACCCGGGAATAAATAACCGCACCGTTCTACCGGCAACATCCACAGCGACTGGAGGGGGCACATGGGGCACACTTAACAGGGGCTTGACCGCCTCCACTAAGGGATCCCAACTGTTGTGGGGAGGCAGGGCCAGCATGGGGATGGGAGCAAACTCCTGGGGAGGGATGGGATCCTGGGCTTTGGTAACCAAAACGCCCCCCACCGTCAAGCCGATCATCTGGGCACTCCCCCACAGGTAACGGGCCGTCTGCCGGGCAGCGGGATCCCCGGTGGTGACCAGATAGGCTCGGACTCGGTTTGGATCGGCAACCGCTTGGCGTCCGGCTTCCAAAAATCGGTGCGGCCCCTCCACTTGCCTGGGCAGATCTTCTAGGGAGATATTGACGCTGGTAACAGACTGCAAGAGGGGGTTGAGGAAGGGGACGATGGTTTTGGCCAGATCAGAGTTTTGGAAAGCTTGGGTGACCCGCCGCCAGTACCAACTGGCCACCTCCGGCATCCCCAACATTCTCAAGGTTTGCAGGTCGCCACTGCCATCGAAAATCACATAGTCGTACTCTGCTTCGTAGCGACGCAGGGCATCCAAGCCCAACCACAAATCAAACCCCGGCAAAACCGGCAGCTCCTGGGCATAGATCTCTTTGAAAAAGGGGGTTTTGACATATTTGGCTTCCAACTCCCGCGCCTGGGTCCAATGCTGCTCCAACAACACAGTTGCCCGCAAATGCACCACCTGCAAGCGCGGCCCCAATTCCGTCGGCGTCGGCCCAATCGGGATCCCCAAAAGTAGAGCTAGGGCTGGTTCTGGCTGTTGACTGACTAGCAGGGTTTTGTAGCCTTGGGCGGCAGCTGCCTTGGCTACCGCCACAGCGCTGGTAGTGCGGCCGGTGCCTCCCTTGCCCAAAAATGTCAGGATCTGCCCCATCCCTAGACCTTGCGTGAGTAGAATTCCACCACCAGCAGTTCATTGACTGGGGCACAGACCTTATCCCGGGGTGGCAGAGCTGTGATCTTGCCCTTGAGGTTTTCCTTATCGAAAGAGAGATATTCCTCCGGCAAGAACAAACCTGGATACTCGGCGTAGTTGGCGATCAACTTGCGGGAGGCTGCCTTGGGGGCAACGGTGATTTCATCACCCACCTTGCACTGGTAGCTAGGGATGGTCACCTTTTGCCCATTGACATAGATATGCCCGTGGCTGACCACTTGTCGGGCAGCGGGAATCGTGGGAGCCATGCCCAAACGGAAAACAATGCAATCTAGGCGCATCTCCAGCATTTGTAAGAGCGCTAGCCCGGTAGATTCTTGACTGCGGCGGGCCTTTTTGACGTAGCGCACCATCTGCTTTTCCGAGACGCCGTAGTTGAGGCGAACCTTCTGCTTCTCGTTGAGGCGGATGGCATACTCCGACTGCTTCTTGCGCTCGGCCCCGTGCTGTCCCGGCGGATTGGTGCGATTTTTGGGCCGCTTGCGAGTTAAACCGGGTAGGTCTAGCCCCCCAAAGCGACGGATAATGCGCAAGCGTGGGCCGGTGTAGCGAGACATGGGGCTGGCTCCAGATCAGCACGTCGATAAATTGCGATCTATTACTATAGACCCTCAACGCCGCTGACCACAAGCCCCGCGCCGGGCTCTCTGGAGGATCCCTCGCTACTTCAATTGGCTTTGGGACATTTTTATCCACAACCCATCTTGGCCCAGAT
>JAUQVP010000065.1:12338-14529 GCA_039794745.1 Thermostichales cyanobacterium HHBFW_bins_127
TTAAAAATACTGAGCTGGATTCCTCCTTAGGGAGTTGTTATGGGTAGCTCCCAAAAAACGAGGATATCAAGGTCGAAACTCTCATAGTCATTTCCATTGAGACTGCAACAGATCCCTCACCCCCTGCCCCTCTCCCAAATACAGGAGAGGGGATTTAGAAAATGTATCTTTATTAAGATAATTTTAATAATTACTGGGAGGGATTGGGGGTATGAGGGATATTCCTGGCTCTATTCACAACAGGGGAATGGTTAGAAATGTCCGAAAGTCATCAAAGTCCCCCGGAAAACTTACGGCTCTATCCTCTAATGGGTCAAAAATTAGGTCAAACATATAGTCATTAGAATTGGGAATAGGGGGGATTGAGAAAAAGATCAGCCCTCTGGCACCGGTAGTTGATCAGGGGATGTTTCTGGGGCCGTCACGGGTCGATCCCAATACTGGTAAACCAAACGGGACATCTGTCGGATCAACTCATTGGCCTGACGATTGTTGTGATCCCGCTTGACCAGCACGGCCGCCAAATATCGCCGCCCATTTGCCATGTCAATCATGCCCACATCCCCCACCAACCCACCAATATCTCCGGTTTTGTGGTAAATCCGGGATCCTTCTCCCAAGCCCGGAGTCAGCAAGGTCTGGACACGGGTACGAAACAAAATGGTCCAGAAGTGATCCCGGCTGCGGCGACTGAGGAGCTTGCCCTGCTCAATGGCATACAAAAGCTGCACCATGTCATAGGTGCTGGTGGTGTTGGTGCCGGGCAGATCGGGCAGCAACGCATTGAGTTGGGTATGCCGCAGTCCCCAGGCCCGAAACCGCTCATTCACCCCCTCAATCCCTCCCAACCGGTCAATAATCAAGTTGGTGCCGGTATTGTCGCTGATCACACTCATCAAGGTCCCTGCCTCCAAAACCGAGATCCGGGATCCCAGGGGACGATTTTTGAGGGTGCCGGCTTCCCCCGCCAACAGAGCCGAGGTAAGGGTGAGAGGTTCTGTCCAGGTCACCTGCCCTTGATCGACTGCTTCCAAAAGGGCAACCAGAATCGGCAGCTTGATGGTACTGGCGGCAGGAAAAACCGCCTCCGGATCCAATTGGGCATATTCCCCGGTATCCAAATCCAAAAACAAAGCACTCACCGTCAAACGGGGCGAGGGATTCAGAGCTGCCAATTCCTGCTGCAAGCTCGTTTGCTCCGCCCGTAGATCCAAAGGCGGCAGCAAAGGCTGGGGTTCAGGACTAGGGATCCCGAGGGTGACGGCCGGGGTTGGCTCCGTACCTCGCCAAAGGGGACTCAGACCCCCCAAGACCAGACTGCCGCCAAGAGTCAACACCCCTAGCCTGGTCAGCAACCGCTGCCAACGGTACAGTTGCCCGCGCCGCCTGGGATCCCGACGGGGGCGCCGCCGGGGACGCTGTTCTGGCATAGTTAACGACATCTTAAGAACTGGCTCTCAGTTTAGCCGCCGCTCTCCAGATTGGGATCCCTAGCCTGGTAGAATGCATTCGGCTGGATAAGGCGGGGGAGATATGGCGAAGCAGACCTTGGCTGGTTTATTGGCAAGCACAGAATTGACGGGCAAGCGGGTTTTGGTGCGGGCGGACTTTAATGTGCCCCTCAATGATCAGCAGCAGATTACGGACGACACCCGGATTCGGGCTGCCTTGCCCACCCTGCAGGCTCTTCTCCAGGCTGGGGCCAAGGTGGTTGTGGTGTCCCATTTTGGTCGTCCCATTAAAAAAGATAAGGAAACGGGTGAGCTGAAAATCACCCGCACCGGCAACAGTTTGGCTCCCGTGGCTACCCGTCTGCAGGAACTTTTGGGCCAGCCGGTGGTTTTTGCCCCTGATTGCATTGGGGAGGCGGCTGAAGCGGCGGTGAACAGTTTAGGCAATGGGCACATTGCCCTGCTGGAAAACGTGCGTTTCTACCCGGAAGAGGAAGCCAATGACCCTGTCTTTGCCCAAAAACTCGCTTCCCTTGCCGATCTCTATGTCAACGATGCCTTTGGCACTGCCCACCGGGCCCATGCTTCCACCGCCGGGGTGACGGCCTATTTACAGCCAGCGGTGGCAGGCTATTTGGTGGAGAAAGAGTTGCAGTTTTTGCGCGGGGCCATCGACAATCCCCAGCGCCCCTTGGCAGCTATTATTGGCGGTTCCAAGGTTTCCAGCAAAATCGGGGTGA
>JAUQVP010000066.1:0-14135 GCA_039794745.1 Thermostichales cyanobacterium HHBFW_bins_127
CCTTGCCAGGAGCCCTAGGGACCATAGCCAATGTGGGGATTGCCGCTCGGGATCAGACCACCAATATCACCATTTTGCAGAGCGAACCGATCCTATCCCAGGGGCTGGAACGGCTCAACCAAAGTGGGCGATTTCCCCCCCTGGAAATTGACCAAGTGCGCCGCAATCTCACCATCCAACCGGTGCAAAACTCAGATATTATCACCATTACTTACAAAGACTCCAATCCCGAGCGGGCGGCGGCATTGTTGAATGAGCTAGAAAAAGTTTACTTGCAATTTAGTCTGAATGAACGCACAGCCCAAGCCCGCAACAGCCTGCAGTTGATTGAAAGTCAGCTCCCGGTTTTGGAGCAGCGCCTGGCCGCTTCTTCCCAGCAGCTTGAGGACTTCCGTCGTCAATACGGCTTTCCGGATCCCGATGCCTACGCCGCCGCCCTAGCCACCACCCGCACCACCTTCGAACGCAACTTGCGGGATGCGGACATTCAAATCAATCAACTCCGCCAACAACAGCAGGCCATCGCCGAGCAAATCCGCGCCTCCGGTGGGGATCCCCAGGATCCGATTGCCAGCACGATTTTGAGCCAAAACCCTGAGTACATTCGCCTGGTGGGTCAACTGCAACAGACGGAAGCGCAACTGGCTCTAGAGCGACTGCGGTTTCAGGAGGATTCGCCGCCGATTCAGCGACTGGTGGCGACCCGGGAGCAGTTGTTGAGCCTAATCGAGCAGCAAATCATCAGCTCCCTTGGTCAGGGGCGGGTGATGACCCCCTCCCAAGTGGCAGCGGCCTCGGTGCCCCTTTTGAGCGATTCTCTCCTGTCTGGGCCCACTGCCGGCAATTTTGACACCCCCGCAGAACTAGCTGAGGAGATACAAACCCAACAGGAGATTCAGGAAGTCACCGCCCTCAGCCGCGCCACCGCTCTGCAGCAGACCCTAACTAGCCAGTTGCTCTCGGCGCAGGTGAATGCTGCGGTTCAAGAGGCCCGGCGCTCGGCTACGGAAGCCGCCATCCAAGCTACCCTGCAGGCTTTCGATCAACTGCCCCCGCTGCAGCGCCGCTATGCCGAACTAGTTCGTCAAGTTAACTTGGATTCTGCAGCGATTACCACCTTGCTGCAACGGCGTCAAGACCTGCAAATTGCCCAAGCCCAGGAGATTCCCCCCTGGCGGGTGGTGGAAACCGCTACGGTTCCCATCGAGCCGGTGTCCCCCAATGTGCGCCGCAACATCATTTTTGCCTTCTTGGCCGGGGCGGTGCTGGGGGTGGGGGTAGCCGTCTTTGTGGAAAACCTCGATCCGCGGGTCAAAACCCTAGCGGAGGCCAGAAGCGCAACCAAGTTACCCCCCCTGGGGATTATCCCCCGTCTGCCCGTCAGCCGCCAAGGGGCCAAACCCCGCACCCTCTCCACCTTCGGCCCGATTGTGGAGGCATTTCGCTCCCTGGCTTTTACGGTTATCTATGGGGGCAAATCCCTGCACACCCTGGCGGTCACCTCCGCCCTGCCGGGGGAAGGGAAATCCACCACCAGCCACCAATTCGCCCTAGCCCTGGCAGAGTTCGGCAAAAATATCCTGCTGATCGACGCCGATCTGCGCTGCCCCACCCAGCACGAAATCCTCGGCATCCCCAATGCTCTGGGATTGAGCAGCGTCCTCACCGGGGAAAGGCTCTGGCAGGATCTGGTCTATACCCACCCCAAACAACCCAAACTGGATGTGCTGGTCGCCGGCCCCCAACCCATCAACCCCCTGCTGCTGTTGGGATCCCCGCTGATGCAGGAGTTGCTGCAGGAGTGGCAGAAGGCCTATGACTTCGTTGTGGTGGACACACCGCCCCTGACCGGTATCGCTGACACCCAGGCTGTAGCCAAGCAAGTGGACACAACCCTGCTGGTGGTAGGGTTGGGGACAGCCAATTTCAATGCCATTGCCCAAACCCTAGAGACCCTACGCCGCAACGGGGCTGACCTGCTAGGGATGGTGGTCAACTTTGTGGACAGGGACGAAAGCGGCTACAGCTACTACAACAAGTACTATCAGCAGAGCCAACCCCCTGCCATTTCAGGATCCCAGAAGAGGTCTTAGCCGGAAACCTGCTAAGCTCATGACAGGTTGGGGTTAGGGTGGGATGAGCTGGGAGCGGCACCTGGATATTGCTACGGAAGCAGCTTTGGCCGCTGGTGCTATCCTCAAGGCTTACCAGGGGGAGTCCTTTGGCATTGAGGAGAAGCGGCCTGGGGATCTGGTGACGGATGCGGATCGGGAAGCTGAAGCCGCCATTTTGCGCATCCTTGAGCGCCATTTCCCCCAAGATGCCATCCTGACCGAGGAAGCGGGCACGCGCGGGCAGGTGGGCAGCGATGTGCTGTGGGTGATTGATCCTTTGGATGGCACCACCAATTTTGCCCACCGTTTCCCTAGCTTTGCCGTTTCCATTGCCCTTTTGGTGGAAGGGGATCCCTACATTGGGGTGGTTTACAATCCGGCCTTGGAGGAGTTGTTTCGGGGGATTCGCGGGGGGGGTGCCACTTGTAATCGTCGTCCCATTCGGGTGTCGCAAACCCAGAGTTTGGATCGCAGTTTGCTGGTGACGGGTTTTGCCTATGATCGCCGCCAGGTGCGGGACAATAATTATGCTGAGTTTATTCACTTTACCCATCTTACCCAGGGGGTGCGGCGGGTGGGGTCAGCGGCGGTGGATCTGGCCTATGTGGCCTGTGGTCGCTTTGATGGCTATTGGGAGCGGGGGTTATCCCCTTGGGATATGGCAGCGGGGGTGGTGTTGGTGCAGGAGGCAGGGGGCCTGGTGACTGCCTATGATGGGGAGAAGCTGGACTTGTTTTCCGGGCGGATTCTGGCCAGCAATGGTTGGCTCCACCCGGCAATGCAGCGGGAACTGAGCCGGATTCGTCCCCTAGAGTGGCAACCACCCCAATGATCGATCCTGCCCTGGCCCTGACCCCCGAGCATCTGAAGCACTTGTCGGCGGTGAGCTTGGCCTATGTGGGGGATGCGGTTTATGAATTGTTTGTGCGGCAGGCGGCTCTCTGGCCCCCCCGCCGCCTAGAGGAAATTCACCGGCAGGTGGTGCAACGGGTGCAGGCCCCCGCCCAAGCCCATATCCTCACCTGTCTGTGGCAGGAATTGACCCCCGCAGAGCACAGTATTGCCCTCTGGGGCCGCAACGGCAGCGGCAAGGGATCGGCACTTGCCCGCCAAGCGAGCGCCTGGGAGACCCTGATCGGCTACCTCTATGTGACCGACCCACAACGATTGGAATACCTTTTGCTCCGTAGCCTCACCATCGAAATTCCTCAATCTTTGCCCTGACTTCGTATCCTTAGTTACATTTAGTTACCAGCCCCAGTGATATAGTGGAGCCACCTTTGGCACGCCGCAAAACCTATGACTTTGTCTAGTCCTGTTGCTTTGGTCATTCAACCGTCCCCTGTGCAGGCTCAGCTGTGGGCCCAAGCGCTGGGCAGTCAAGGGATCCAGGTGATCCAGGAGTCCCCCCGCAGTGAGTTGATGGAGTATATCAGCCGCCATCAGCCGGATGTACTGATTGTGGATATGACGACGGGGTTGTTTAATCCCTATGGGTTTTGTCGGGATTGTCGGGGGGAGTATCCGGGATTGCCGTTGATTCTCACCCACCCGCCGGAGCAAACGATTGAAGCGGCGGCGCGGCGCTGGGCTATCTATCAGGGGGCGGCGGAGGTGATGCCGGGGTTGAGCCGCAATGTAACGATTTTGGATAGTGTTTACCAGGTGCTGTCTCTGATGGGGATTGGGGATCGCTTTAATGATCAAGCCCTGTTGCAGTCCCTGAAAATTACGGTGCCCTCCCCAGTGGAAGAACTGCGCCAGGCACCCCCCTCTGTGGAGCCGGAGGAACTGCCTGAGGTGCTGGAGGTAGCCAATAGTCGCCCCTCAACGGCTGCCCGTACCCAGCGGATGTTCCGGGGTCGCCCGGTGGCCTAGCTTACCCCAAGTCGGCTTCAGGCAGTCTTGAGCCTGCCCTGAGCATGCTTTGATATAGATGGCTTTGTCAAGATTGGTAGGGGATCTTGTGGTTGCCAGTTCTGTTTCTTCCTCGCCACTGTCTGCTGCTCAAGGGGCTGACTTGCTCTACATTGATCAGTTGACGGTTTCTTTTGATGGTTTCAAGGCCCTCGACAATCTCAACTTCCGTATGGAGGTGGGGGAGTTGCGGGTGGTGATCGGCCCAAATGGGGCGGGCAAGACGACGTTTTTGGATGTGCTGACCCGCAAGGTGAAACCCACCGCTGGTAAGGTGCTGTTTAAGGGGCAGGATCTGCGCCGCTACAGTGAGCATGAGGTGGCAATTTTGGGCATCGGCCGTAAGTTCCAAACCCCTCGCATCTACCAAAACTTAACCCCAAGGCAAAATCTGGAACTCTCCCTCAACCCCCGCAAATCCGTGTGGTCAACTCTCTGGGGAACTCGCAAAACCAGTCAGGAAAGCCTCGACAGTTTGTTAGAAACCATCGGCCTCCAAGATAAAGCCGGGATCCCGGCGGGGTTGCTGTCCCATGGGGAGAAGCAATGGTTGGAGATCGGCATGGTGATTGCCCAGGATCCGGATTTGCTGTTGATTGATGAGCCGGTGGCGGGCATGACGGACCGGGAGACAGAAGCTACAGCTCAGCTTTTGGAGATTCTTGCCAAGGAACATTCGATCATTGTCATCGAACATGATATGGAGTTTGTCCGCTCAATTGCCCGCAAGGTGTCGGTGCTCCATGAGGGGCGCTTGCTCTGCGAGGGGACGGTGGATGAGGTACAAAATGATCCGCGGGTTATCGAGGTCTATCTGGGAACTGCTAAGGACCATCACTAGTTAGGGAAAAGAATCTGCTGGTCTCATGCTCAAGAGCTATGGTGTTTCATAGAAGTTGAGTGGGGCTCGATGTTAGCTCTGACCCTGGGGGATCCCGCCAGTATTGCTCCGGAAATTATTTTGCAGGCTTTGGGGCGTTTGGGGCCGGAGCAGCGGGCCCAGGTGACCGTAATCGGGGAGCGCTGGGTGCTGCAGCAGGCCTACCAGGATCTCAAGGGGCAGGTTCAGCTGCTGGATCCGGAGGAGGTCAATGTCTGGGATGTGGGATGTCTGCCCCGGGATGGTTGGGTTTGGGGGCAAGGCTCGGCCCAAACTGGGGCAGCTAGCTTTGCCTATCTGCGCCTGGGGATCGAGGGGTGTTTGCAGGGGCAATTTCAGGGGTTGGTGACAGCACCGATTGCTAAGTGGACCTGGCAGTTGGCAGGACATGCTTTCCCGGGACAAACGGAGGTGTTGGCGGCATTGACCGGCACTCAGGAGGTGGGGATGGCCTTTGTGGCCCGCTCCCCCCATACGGGCTGGATCCTGCGGGTGCTGCTGGCGACAACCCACATTCCCCTGGAGGCGGTGCCCACCCAACTCACCCCAGCCGGACTGCAAACCAAGCTCCACCTCCTCAAACGGTGGCTACGTCAAGATTGGGCCCTAGATCAGCCCCGCATCGCCGTCGCCGGCCTCAATCCCCACAGCGGCGAAGGGGGATCCCTAGGGCGGGAAGAACAGGATTGGATCGAGGATCTCCTGGTTCAGGAAGGGGTGCAGGGACCGGTGCCGGCCGATAGCCTCTGGATCACCCCAGCCCAAGCTTGGTATCGGGATCCCCGGGCAGCGACGGCCGATGCCTATGTGGCTCTCTACCATGACCAAGGGCTGATCCCGGTGAAACTTTTGGCTTTTGATCAAGCGGTGAACACCACCTTGGGGCTACCGTTTGTGCGCACTTCCCCAGACCATGGCACTGCCTTTGACTTGGCTGGGCGCGGGGTTGCTCGCCCCGATAGCTTGCTGGCGGCTTTGACCTGGGCATTTGACCTGACTGCCCACCGGTCGAGTACAGTGATGAATACCCCAAAAGTCACCCAGGCATCCCCTTGACCACTGTTTTTGTCACCGGTGCCAGCGGCTGTGTCGGACACTACGTCCTCTCCCACCTGGCTACCCTCCCCAACCTCCACTGCTACGCCCTCGTTCGGGATCCCCACAAACTCCGCCACCGCTGGGATCCCGAGAAGGTGACGGTGGTGGGGGGGGATTTGCGGCAGATTGAAGAGCAGCGGGATTTGCTGCGGCGGATGGATGTGTTGATTCACATTGCCACCGCTTGGGGGGGGGATGACCTTGCTTGGGCTGTGAATGTCACCCATACTTTAGAATTGTTTGGATTACTGGATCCACAGCGGTGTCAACGGATTTTTTATTTTTCGACCGCGAGTTTGTTGGATACCCAGGAGCGCCCTATCCCCGTGGCTGCCCAGGCTGGCACCGGTTATATTCGCAGCAAATATGAGATGCTCTGCCGTATCAAGCAAGGAAATGTACCCCTTGCTGAGCACATCACTATTCTTTACCCTACCCTCCTTTTTGGTGGGGATCCCGGCTATCCCTATTCCCATATTACGCGGGGTTTGGGGGAGATTATGCCTTGGTTGAACTTGGCGCGATTTTTGCGGGTGGATGCCAGTTTTCATTTTATTCACGCCGCTGATATTGCTCAGATTCTGGGGTATTGGCTACAACAGCCTGCCCCGCCAAATCAACTTATTTTAGGTAATCCACCTTTGACCTTTGATGAAGCGATTGAGATTTGTTGTGAGTATATGGGTAAGCGGATTTGGTTTCGGCTACCTGTGCCGGTTAGGTTGCTGCGGCGTTTAAGTTTTTTATTTCCGGTTTCTTTATCTCCTTGGGATGACTATTGCTTGCAAAACCGACATTTTGTCTATCCCAGTGCTGTTAATGCCGCTAGTTTTGGGCTGCCCAGCCGCTGCCCCGATCTCAAAAGTCTCCTGGCAACCTATCTACCAGCGCGAAAAGATCCCCACTAACCCATGCCCTGACCCTGGATGAACTCTTTTGCCAAGGACATCTAGTCATTGTATGAGACGGAAACCGATCCCCTCTCCCAGAGCGAGAGAGGGGGATTCAGATCCAGTGCTCCCCCCATAGCTGTTGGATAAGGCAGTTCCTTAACTGCCTGGGGTTGGCTGCAAGGGTGGTGAGGCTGTGGTAAGGAAAAGGGAGCGGGTACCTCTGAGGCAAAATCTATTCAAGGAGCTGGGATGGTTGCTTCTAAAATATCAACGAACCTGCTAGGGGGTGGGGCATTGCCGGGGTTTTCAGGTCTTTTAGCAGCACTGGGCAATTAATTGCTGGCTGAGCTAGCTAGCCCAGGCTATCTAGGCAATGATTGAGAGCCTCAACACCGCTGAGGAGGGTTTCGCGGCTGGCAGCATAGGATAGGCGAATCCAGCCCTCGCAACCAAAGGCAATCCCAGGGATAGCTGCCAGGTGAAAATCCTTGAGTAACCGCTCACAAAAGGACAGAGAATCCAGCCCGGTCTGCTCAATGTTGACCCAAAGATAAAAGGCCCCCCCAGGCGGAAAATAAGATATCTTAGCAATTTTGTCCAGGGCAGCCATCATCAGGTTGCGGCGAATCCTCAATTCCTGACGCATTTCCGCAATGCTCTGCAGCGATAGGGGATCGATCAGGGCTTGTAAAGCACCATACTGGGCAAAAGTACAGACGTTGGAGGTGCTGTGGCTTTGCAGATTGATGGCAGCATCAATGATGGCTTGGGGAGCCGCTAAATAGCCAATGCGCCAGCCGGTCATGGAATAGGCTTTGGCAAAGCCATTGCTGATAATGAGCCGAGATTTCAGCTCCGGATGCAGATGGACAATGTTAACGTAACTGAGGTCATCATAAATCAGTTTTTCATAGATTTCGTCGCAGACAATCCAACAGTCATGGGCTGCCAAAATCATGCCCAAATCCGCTAGCTCCTCGCGGCTATAGACCGCACCGGTGGGATTGTTGGGAGAGTTAAGAACCACCAGTTTGGTGCGGGGGGTAAGGGCTGCCTGTAATCCCTCAGGGGTGATTTTGAAGCCCGTACCTATGCTCGTGGGCACAATTACCGGGATCCCGCCCGCCAGACGCACCATGTCCGGATAACTGACCCAATAAGGGGCAGGGATGATCACTTCGTCCCCGGGATCCAACATAACCATCATCAAGTTGTAGAGGGTCTGCTTGCCGCCGTTGCTGACCATGACTTCGGCGGCACTGAAGCTGAGCTGGTTATCCTGCTGCAATTTGTTGGCAATCGCTTGCCGCAACTGCGGGATCCCACCGGTGGGGCCATAGCGGGTTTTGCCTTGGTCTAGGGCCTGAATGGCTGCCCGGCGAATGTGGGCAGGGGTAGGAAAATCCGGCTCCCCAGCCCCTAAATTGCAAATCGGGATCCCGGCGGCGGCCATGGCTTTGGCTTGGGCGGTGATGCTCAGGGTTGCGGAGGGGGCTAACTGGGCAACCCGCTGGGCAAGATGCATTTCCGTTGCCGATGACGATGTAGTCTCGGAGTTTAACACGTTTTATTACTGCTGTTTGTCATCCCCAATGGTTTGGGATCAAATTGTGAGTTGAGAACCATGTTTTGGGGGGGACGGGGATGGAATGGCTATTGGGATGGTTAGTTGCCGCTGGGGATCCGGCATTGGCAGCCCCCCTGGCGCGGGTCGAGGAAATCTACGGACAACCGGTGACGGTGGTCAGTTCCCCCCAAGCTCCCCGACCGGCGGCGGTGGGGATGGAGTTGTTTGCCGGGGATCAACTGCGCACGGGATCCCACGGTCGGGCCCAGGTGCAGCAAAGTAGTGGCTTTTTTGTCCGGGTGGGAGCCAATGCGGTGCTGACGGTTTTGCTGGATAACGAGGTGAGGTTTGCCCAGGGACGGATGATTACCTGGGTGGAGGGGGCGGTGGCCCGGCCGGTGCGGATTGTCACGCCCCTGGGGGTGGCCGCTTTACAGGGAACAACTCTGTTTGTGGATGCCCCGGAGCATGGACGCTGGGTCCGCTTTTTTAGTTGGGAAGGGGAGATTAGGATCAGTGCTGGGCGCCAATCGGTCACTCTCAACAGTGGTGAATCGGTGCTGGTGCCGAGGGGGGCTACCCGGCTCCCCAGACCCTATCGCTTGCCTGGGGCGGTGCTGCGGCGACAGTTTCAGGAGAGTGTGCTGTTGCATGGTTTTGGGGCAGCGGTGGCTACCATAGGCAAGATTCAAGGGATGCTGGAGAGCGCAGATGCGGGAGAATAGATCCCATCTGTGCAGACTGGGGCAATGGCAACAACGGATACGGCTGACCTGTGGCCACAACTTTTGCAGCAACTCCTAGACCGACAGTCCCTGAGTGAGGCCCAGGCGGAACTGCTGATGAATGCCTGGCTAGATAGCGAGGTGCCGGATGTGCTGTCGGGGGCAATTTTGGCAGCCCTGCAGGCCAAAGGGGTGACGGCCCCAGAATTGGCCGGCATGGCACGGGTGTTGCAGCGGGCGGCGGTGGGGGAACCGTTGCACTTGCCCCTCCTGCTCGATACCTGTGGCACGGGGGGCGATGGAGCCGGAACCTTCAATATCTCTACGGCGGTGGCCTTTGTGGTCAGTGCTGCCGGGATCCCGGTGGCTAAGCATGGGAATCGCTCCGCTTCTAGCAAGGTGGGGTCGGCGGATGTGCTGGAGGGGTTGGGGGTGAATTTGGCTGCCGATCCGCAGCGGCTCCGGGCAGCGGTGACGGAGGTGGGGATTACGTTTTTGTTTGCTCCCCATTGGCACCCGGCGATGCGGGCGGTGGCAGCCTATCGCAAGACGTTGAAGGTGCGGACGATTTTTAATCTCCTCGGTCCGCTGGTGAATCCTTTGGGGCCGACCCATCAGGTGCTAGGGGTCTATGAGGGGGCTTTGCTGCCGATTGTGGCGGAGGCCTTGGCGCTGCTGGGCTGCCAAGGGGCGGTGGTGCTCCATAGCCGGGAAGGCATGGATGAGGCGGGGCTGCAAGAACCGACCGATCTAGCCCTGCTCCAGCAAGGGCAAGTGACCATGACCACGGTGCTGGCGGCGGATTTGGGCTTGACCCCAGCCCCTCGCCAGGCCCTCCAGGGGGGAGACCTGGCAGAAAATGTGCGCATCCTCTCGGCCGTCCTGCAAGGACAAGCCACCCCCGCTCAACGGGATGCCGTAGCCCTCAATAGTGCCCTGGCCCTGCACCTGGCAGGATCCCGAGCCAGTTTGCCGCAAGCCCTCTCCCTTGCCCAGGAGATTCTCAGCAGCGGTGCGGCTTGGCAACGGCTTCAGCAACTGGTGACGTTCTTGAGCAGTTGATCCACATGCCGGGCAATCCGCCCCGCCGCGCCGGGATCCCCAAGGCGTTTGCGCCCTTCTGCTTGCAGGGCTAACTGCCAGTGGGGATCTTTGGCGAGGCGCTGCAGGATCTGGCGGATGACCTGGGGGGCGGTGGCGGGCTGGCAAAGGTGGACAGCGGGGCCAAGAAGCTTGGCCTGCCGGCGGGCAAAACGGCGGGTAAACTGGGGCCCCCGACCGGGGATGGTAACCACGGGTTTACCCAGGGCCACGCATTGCTCGGTGGCCGTGCCGGCCATAGCCAGCACCACATCCGCATGGTGAACCCCAGCCGCAAAGGGAACCAACGACATGGGCTCAATCCCCTGGCACAACTTGGGATCAACACCAGCAGCCAAAGCCACCATCACCGTCAACTCAGGAGGCAATTGCCCAACCACCCCCAGCAACTGCTGCCAATTCCGGTAAGCCTCCGGCACCCGGGATCCCGGCAGGAGCAACAGGGCCGGCTTGGGCAGGGGTAAAGCTTGGGGCTGACTCAAGTCGTCCACCATCGGGTTGCCCAGGTCGTAGGCTGGGATCCCGAACCAGCGCAGGTTTTGGGTTGTCCAGCCATCCCGGGGGTAGACCGCCAGGGCCCGGCGCATCAGCCAGCGTTCCCAGGGAAAGTAATCACAGCGGCGCCAAAAATAGGGGCGATGCACCTCCCCCCAAAAATAATCCGACTTAGCCGTGCCCACAAACACATAGGGGATCCCGGATGCCCAGGCCATGGCCAGGACCAGTACATCTCCCACTGCCAGGATCAGATCTGCTTGGCTGTGGCGCAGGTTGTGCCAGTGGTGGTTGAGGATCCCCAGCAGTCCTTGCCGCAGATCCCCGAGGAGGTCAAAGCCGCCGGAGGGCAACTGCCGTGGTTGTCCCAGAATTGGGATCCCCTGTTGGCGGTAGGCATATCCCAGTCCGACCAGGGGTAGGGCCAGCAGCTGGTGGGAGAGGGATTGCAGGGCTTGGGCAATTTGGCAACCCACCTGGTCTTCCCCGTGGCCATTGCTGAGGCAGATAATCCTGGCCATCAGATTAATCCTGCTTGCAGTGCCGTCAGGAACTGTTGGGCAGAGCGGCCGGAAAAACCATGGTGGTGCTGGGCCCATTTCAGGGCTTGAGCCTGCAGATCCTGCCGTTCGATACCCGCTTGCCCCGCCAAATGGGCAACCGTAGCCAAATAATCCCCCTGGGTCCAGGGTGGGAACGTCAGCGTCAGACCAAAGCGATCCGCCAGGGAGAGCTTTTCCTGCAGCGTGTCCCAGGCATGCACCTCCGTCTGGGCTGGACTGGGTCGGTCGGCAAAGGTTTCTCGAATCAGATGGCGGCGATTACTGGTAGCATAGACCCGCACCCGCGCCGGCGCCCGGGCCACATCCCCCTCCAACAGCACCTTCAGGGGACGAAACAACCCCTCCGTCTCCTCAAAGGCCAAATCATCCACAAACAGAATAAAAGCATGGGGATCCCGTCCCAAGGACTCCAGGATCTGGGGCAGCGCCAACAGATCATCCCGCGCCACCTCCAACAACCGCAGCCCCTGCTGGGCAAACGCCTGGGCCACCGCCTTCACCAAAGACGACTTACCCGTCCCCCGCGCCCCATACAGCAACACATGCAGCGCCGGCAATCCCTGCACCAACGCCTGGGTATTGTGGACAAGTAACTTTTTTTGTTGCTCCCAACCCCAGAGGTCCTCCAGGCGCACCGGATCCGGATCCGGGATCCCCAGGCATTGTCCCTGGTGCCAGCGTCCCACCCGATAGCGGCCCCAGAAGCCTGCCCCTTGCTGCCGGTAGAAGGCGATCAAACTGGCCACATCCCTGGCCCAGTCGGGGGTAGGGGTGGGGGGTTGGGGAAAAATCGGCAGCCCTGCCCGCCCCAAAGCCCCCTCCAGTTCCTCCCGGCAATTGGCACAGCATTGCAGCAGCGGCAGATCGTAAGCTGCCATCCCTGCCAGCCTTGGCGTCATCTCCCCTCGCGCCGCCGCCCAAGCAAAGGGATTCTCCGACCCGGCCACCCCCTGCCACAGCCACTCCCCCCAACTGCCCCCCCCCAACCCCAGCAGCCACTCACTGTACACCCCATACAACCCAGCCTCTCCCGCCTCCAGCCCCGCCAGTAACCGCAGCCAAGCTTGCCCCACCGGAGCCTGCCAGAGATCCCGGTAGAGCAGCAGCCGCTGTGCCGCCTCATAACACCGCACCTACACCGCCCCCAACAGATGCACAATCAGCGCCTTCTGCACATGCAAGCGATTTTCCGCCTGCTCCCACACCCGCGACTGGGATCCCTCCAGCACCGCCGCCGTAATTTCTTCCCCCCGGTGGGCCGGCAAACAGTGCAGCACCATCGCCTTGGGATCCCCCAGAGCCAGCAGGGCCTCATTGAGTTGGTAGGGGACAAACTGGGGATAGCGCTGTTGGGCTTGCTCCTCCTGTCCCATACTGGCCCACACATCCGTATAGAACACCTGCGCCCCCACAGCCGCCTCCTGGGGATCTGTGGTGAGGCGGATGCGGGCCCCCGTTTGGAACTGCTGGGCCAGCGCCTCCGCCCGGGCCACCACCTCAGGGTCCGGGGCAAAATCCGCCGGGGTTGCCACCCGGATCTCCATCCCCGTCAGCGCCGCCCCCAGCAACAGGGAATGGGCTACATTATTGCCATCCCCGCAGTAGGTCAGCACCACCCCCTGCAACGCCCCCCAGTACTCTTGGATTGTCAGCAGATCCGCCAGGGCCTGGCAGGGGTGGAACCGATCCGTCAGGGCATTGATCACCGGGATGCGAGCATAGTGGGCAAAAGTTTCCAACTCCTGCTGGGCAAAAGTCCGAATCGCCAGCACATCCACATAGCGATCCAGCACCCGGGCCGTATCTTCAATTGGTTCGCCGCGGCTCACCTGCATCACATCCGGCAGCAAATCGATCACCGTCCCCCCGCACTGGGCCATAGCTGCCGTAAAGCTGACCCGAGTGCGGGTGGAAGCCTTGCGGAACAACAGCCCCAGAATTCGTCCTGCCAAATGGGGTTGCAGTTGTTTATGTTTCAGGGCCAGCGCCGTTTGCAACAGTTCCTGCACCTGATCGGCCCTTAGATCTGCCAACGTCAACAAATCCCGTCCTTGCCAGCCGTTCACCTGCCCTCTCCAGAACTATTCCACCACTTTACGTCCTGGCAGCGGTTCAAAATCACAGGCTGGTTCCCAATCATCTGCCAAAGGAAAGGCCATCAGCGGCGCCGCCAACCCCTCTAGCCGCTGCAATTGCCTGACCACCTCAGCCTCATAGGGGCCAATATCCACATCTAACCTTGCCGCCACCGCCCGAGCATAAGCAAGCATCCCCTCCGCATCCCCCGTCATCTCACCCTTCCCAACCCTGCCCCACCAACAGCGCCTAGGATAACCTACCCCACAACCCTCGGAAACCACGAAACCTACAGACATCCCCAACCCTGGAAAACCCATCCTTAGGTTTGGGTCTATTCTCAAAAGTTATATACTCATAAAGCTTTTGAGTTTGATGATGACCTTGCCGAACCAAGTTTTCCACATCACGTTCATCAACCCCCACCTCCTCCTCCGTATATTTAGAGAGAAGGTAGCCTGAGATACCGATGATTTGATCAGGGGAAACAGGAAAATGATGGACTGCCCAACCGATATAGGCTAGCAGCTATTTCTAATCATGTGCTCTTTTTCGTCCCGTTTTCCAGTCTGTGATATAGAGATCCACAGGAAACAAAAAATCCACCTTGACATAGGCCCTTACCGATCCGCGTTTTCCCGTATCCAGGCGGATTAACAATCCACTACCTGCGAAATAGCAAAGCCCTATTGAGCAACCATGCAAC
>JAUQVP010000067.1:0-14129 GCA_039794745.1 Thermostichales cyanobacterium HHBFW_bins_127
GCCCCATCATAAATATCCAACTTTTCCTTGAGGCGCTGAATGCAATTTTGCACTGTTTTTTTGCTGGTATAAATCCGGTCGGCAATGGCTTGGTCGGTCAGGGCTTCCTTGCAGAGCAAATTCAGCACCTCGATTTCCCGCTCCGTCAGTTTAGCTAGTCCCCGCAACTCCCTGGGCATGCGCAGTTCCCCATTGAGGGCACTTTTAGCCCCTTCTAGAAAAACCGTGCGCCGCTCCATTTTGTTGACCGCCGCAAACCCCCCCTGATGTTTGCTGATCAAATCCACCAAGGGGCGCAGCAACAGTGGCTCACTGGAATAGGCCATCACATTCAACGTCGGATAGGTCTCAAAAATATGGCGCAATAATTCCAACCCCGGTTCGGCGGATTGCTCCCCGCTAGTCTGCCCATAGAGAATATCGGTGACCACCAAATCCGGCAATTCGTGGGCTAATTTGCTGCGGGCCTCCACCGGACTGTGAACGACGATGCAGGTGGCCTGACTGTCGAGCCGCTGTAGCCACTCACAGTTGTTGGTGGCAACCTCCGGATGATCTTCCACAATCAAAAACTTCACCACGCCACTCCTCCTGCCCACGGAATCACTGGATTGGTTTTATCTTAGTGGCAATCCCCCCACCCGACCAGAGCGCCAAAGCCCATAGACATTTGCTCAAATACCCCCACCCGACGTTAAAAATACTACAAAAACTCTGGGTAATCTCCCGGATCTTAACGAATTCTTTACCTTGTCCCCCAAGCTGCTGATTTTCGGTTAGAAAAGCCCTTGACAGGCGCCAATGGGTGGGAAGACGGGCATGGTGAGCTGGCAGCAGGGTGTGGCTTGGGTGGTGGTTTTGGGGTTGGTCGGGCCGGCTTGGGCCTGGCGGGGGCAGGTGCGGGAGTTGCCGGCGGTGCCCCTCCGGCTGCCGCCACCTCAGTTATTCATTGGGCCGCGCTTTGAAAAGGCCCGTCCCTTCCGGGAAGGGTTGGCGGCGGTGCAGCACAACGGACAGTGGGGCTTTATCAATCGCCAAGGCAACTGGGTCATCCCCCCCCAATTTGCCCAGGTGTGGGACTTCCGGGAAGGGCTGGCACCAGCCGCTCAGGGATCCCAGTGGGGCTTTATTGATCGTCAGGGCAACTGGGTGATCCCGCCTCAGTTCAGTCGGGTGCATGGTTTTAGTGGGGGGCGAGCCACGGTCTGGCTGGGGGAACGGGCGGGGGTGGTGACGGCTACGGGAGCTTTGGTGATCCCGCCGCAGCGTTTTTGGGCCATCGGTGAGTTTCGCCAGGGGCGGGCGGCGGCAATGGACCGATCCGGGCGCTGGGGCTTTATCGATCCGGAGGGGAACTGGCTGATCCCGCCCCGGTTCAGTAGTGCCGGTAGTTTTTCGGAAGGGCTGGCGGTGGTGGCGCTGGAGGGCAAGCGGGGCTATGTCAACTTGGCAGGGGAGCTGGTGATCCCACCCCAGTTTGATTCTGCCCTGGCTTTTAGTCATGGCTTGGGACTGGTGAGTCTGAATGGCAAGTGGGGCTTTGTGGATCGCACCGGGCAAATCGCCATCCCCCTGCGCTACGACCAGGCTTTCAGTTTCGCCGAGGGGCTGGCGGCGGTGGAGGAGGGGGGCAGGTTGTTCTATATCAATGCCGCCGGGGATCCCGTGTTGGAGTCGCCTTTGAATTTGGGCTTGGGGGCAGCGTTGAATTTTTCCGACCAGTTGGCGCCGGTGGCGATTCTGGGGCAGACGGAAAAGTGGGGTTACATGGATCGCTCGGGGCAGTTGGTGATTCCCCCCCACTTTGAGCGGGTGACGTTTTTTTCCGAGGGGTTGGCGGCGGTGGCGATTGGGGATCGCTGGGGCTATGTGGCTAAGGGAGGGCATCAGGAGGCAGACCCGGCAGGATTAGAATAATCGTGGCTAACCCTTGGCATTTTTCTATGTCCTCTTCCTGGCAGGTTTTCAGTTCTGACGCAGCCCTGGCCCATGTTGCCTCCCGTCCCCAAGGGTTGACATCAGCGGAAGCAGAAGCCCGGCTGCAACAGTACGGCCCTAATGAGTTGCTGGAAACGGGATCCCGGCCCTGGTGGGTGATTCTGGTGGATCAATTCAGCAATGTCATGCTGCTGATGTTATTGGCGGTGGCGGTGATCTCTTCCTTTTTTGATATTCGCAACGCCCTGATCGAGGGATCCCCCCCTATTCCCAAAGATGGGATTGCCATTTTTTTGGTGGTGGGTTTGAATGCCTTGTTGGGGTATTTGCAGGAGGTGCGGGCGGAAGCTGCTTTGGCGGCTTTGAAGAGTATGGCTTCTTCCCGGGTGAGGGTGCTGCGGGATGGGGGGCCGGTGGAGCTGGATTCCCGTCTGTTGGTACCGGGGGACATTCTCTTGATTGAGGCTGGAATTCGTATCCCCGCTGATGGGCTGCTTTTGGAGGCGGTGAATCTGGAAGTGCGGGAATCGATGCTGACGGGGGAGTTCCACCCGGTGAAAAAGCAAGCTGGGATCACCTTGCCCGAGGAGACGCCCTTAGGGGATCGGCTGAATTGTATTTTTTCCGGGACGGAGGTGATCCAAGGGCGGGGGGTGGCTGTGGTGATGACCACGGGCATGAATACGGAACTGGGCAAAATTGCCTCTGCCCTACAAGAGATTGAGCCGGATCCCACCCCTTTGCAAAAACGGATGTCCCAACTGGGGACAACCCTGGTACAGGGATCTCTGACGTTGGTGGCTTTGGTGATTACGGTGGGGATGATTGCCCAGCCTACTCTGGAGAATTTTGAGCATCTGGTCAAGGTTTCTTTGAGTATGGCGGTGGCAGTGGTGCCGGAGGGGCTGCCGGCGGTGATTACCATTACCTTAGCCCTGGGCACCCAGCGGATGGTTAAGCGCAATGCCTTGATCCGGCGCTTACCGGCGGTGGAAACCTTGGGGTCGGTGACGGTGATTTGTTCCGATAAAACCGGCACCCTCACCCAAAATAAAATGATGGTGCAGCGGGTGATCACCGCCAACCATCGCTTGGTGATTACCGGAGAGGGCTATGCCCCGGTGGGGGAGTTTCAAGAGCGAGGCCAAGCCATCGACCCTTGGGAATCGACGGAACTGCCCTGGCTGCTGCAAGGCTGCCTCCTCTGCAATGATGCCCATCTGCACCAGGAAAACGGTACCTGGACCATTATTGGCGATCCCACGGAAGGGGCCCTGCTGACCCTGGCGGGCAAAGGGGGGGTGACTCGCAATGACCATACCCTCCCCCGCATCGCTGAGTTTCCCTTTTCTTCGGAACGCAAGCGCATGAGCGTTATTTGCGCCGAAGATAGCACCCATCACCATGGCCAACTCTTCATTAAGGGATCCCCAGAACTGATCCTAGAACGCTGTACCCGGATTCAAATGGGTTCAGAAGTGGTTGGGATCAGCGGCGAGCAGGTAAATCAAATTTTGGCGGACAACAACGAGCTAGCTGGGCAGGGATTTCGAGTTTTGGGCTTTGCCTACCGGGGCATTGACGGGATCCCTACGGAGGCGGAGGTGGCGGAGCAGGATTTAATTTGGTTGGGGTTGGTGGCCATGTCGGATGCTCCCCGGCCGGAGGCAGTTCAGGCAGTGCGGCGCTGTCACATGGCTGGGATTCGGGTGGTGATGATTACCGGGGATCACCAGCTGACGGCCCAGAGTGTGGCTCAGGAATTGGGGATTGCTACGGGGTTATCGCCGGTGTTGACGGGGCGGGATTTGGAGAAGTTATCCCAGGAGGAATTGGTGGAGCAGGTGGCCAGGGTTAATGTTTTTGCCCGGGTCTCGCCGGAGCACAAGTTGCGGATTGTCCAGGCCTTGCAAAGTCGAGGGGAAGTGGTAGCTATGACCGGGGATGGGGTGAATGATGCCCCGGCTCTGAAGCAGGCAGATATTGGGGTTGCTATGGGGATTACCGGCACCGATGTCAGCAAGGAAGCCAGCGATATGATTCTCCTAGACGACAATTTTGCCACCATCGTTTCGGCGGTGGAAGAAGGTCGGGTCGTCTATGTGAATATCCGCCGTTTTATTCGCTATATTTTGGGCAGCAATTTAGGGGAGGTCTTGACGGTGGCGGTTTCTCCCCTATTGGGAGTTGGGGGTGTTCCCCTGACTCCCCTGCAGATTCTGTGGATGAACTTGGTGACCGATGGAGTGCCGGCTCTAGCTTTGGCCGTTGAGCCGGGGCGTCCTACGGTGATGCAAGCTCCGCCCAAAAATCCCAATGAAAGTATTTTTGCCCGGGGGCTGGGGAATTATATTTTTCGGCAGGGGATTGTGTTGGCGATTGTCACCGTAACCCTGATGGTTTGGGCATCGGGCTACACCAACACCGTGACCAGCGAAATCTTGGATCCCCGCCGCTGGAAAACGATGGTTTTCACTACCTTATGTTTGGCGCAGATGGGGCATGCCATTGCTATTCGTTCCAACACCCGTCTGGCGATTGAAATGAATCAGTTCGAGAACCCTTTTATGTTAGGTTCTGTTCTCTTGACTACCCTTTTGCAATTGCTGTTGATCTACCTACCACCGCTTCGCAATTTCTTTGGCACATTTTACATTTCTGGTGTAGAACTGGCAGTGTGTTTGGGCTTTAGCATTTTGATTTTGGTGTGGGTGGATTTGGAAAAGTTGTTTATCCGCCGCTTCCTGGGCAGAAGAGCTGGGCGTGAGCCTGCTATCCCTCGCACGGAATTGTTTGGCTAGCTGCTATAATGACAGATCCTGGGGCCATTAGCTCAACGGTAGAGCAGTTGACTCTTAATCAATTGGTTGTAGGTTCGAATCCTACATGGCCCATTCCCTGAAAGTCCTATACCCCTGGCGGACCTTCAGCCAATCTAAAACACCGGCAACCAGGGAAAATCCCCCTGAATAAACAGGGGGAACGTAAACTACTGGTGCAGCAAACTCAGGATCAGCGTCGCTCATCCGCCAATCCACACCAATTTAGGCAATGGAACGCTCACTCATGGGTGGCAAAAATTGCCCCACAAAAACTTCCCCCGGCTTAGGAACAGTCTTGAGACCAAAGCCGGCTGCCACCATGCCCACACTGCGGGCAAACCGCTGGGGATCTACCGTCCCTAGGCCATTTTCCCGCACCTCCGGCGAGACAAAGAGACTATTAAGGGCAATCTCAAGCCGCAGCCTTTCTGTGGCTTCATCTAGCACTTGAGCAGTTGCTCTGCCTTCAGCCAGAGTGATTTGTAAAGCTTGCTCGGGATTGGCAATCATCTCCCGCGCCGATTGCACATAGGCCCGCAAGAAAGCAGCCACCGTATCTGGATGCTTCTCTAAAAACTCAGCCCGGGTCAAAATGGCATTCCCATAAAGGGGTAGCCCAGCCTGATTGTAAAGCATCATGTTAATGTCTTCTAACTTCACACCGCCCCGTACCAAGTTGGGTACAGCACTGGTAATAAAACCGCTGATGGCGTCCACTTGTCCCTGAATCAAAAAGGTCTCCCGCAGCCGTGGCTCCATGGTAAGCCACTCAACACTGTTGGGATCAATGCCCACCTGGCGCGCATAAACCGGCCACAACCGCCGCGGTGCGTCCCCCGCAGGTGCCCCTAGTTTTTTCCCTGCCAACTGCTTGGGATCATTAATGCCAGAGCGCTTTAAGGTGTAAATGCCAAAGGGGGAATTGTTGTAGTGGAAATACACCGCCCGCAACTGCCGATCGGGATTTTTGCTGTTGAATTCCATCATGGAATAGGGATCCCCTTCTCCTAGGTCAAATTGACCGGCAGCAATTTTGGTGACTGTATCGGCAGAACCAAACCCTCGCTCGTAGGTAACCTCTAACCCCTGACTGCGAAAATAGCCCTTGCTAAGGCCGATAAATAAGGGACTGTCCATAGCGGACGGCAACCAAGAGAGGGTAAACTTGACTGTGCTTTGGGAAAGTGTCTGGGCTTGAGCGGAACGCCGCCACTGACTGCCCACCAGGACAGCCGCCGTACCAAATGCCATGCTCCGAAGCAACTGACGCCGCGACCCCATAGATTCAAATCCAAGCTCATAAAAACCTTATGCTCTAGACTAGAAAATTCCTTTGCTGAGATTCTGTATCCTAATTAACAATTCATGGGGAGGGAATGGCCAGGTGGGTTTGCAATTTTTTCACCAGGTTTGCTGGGGCTAGGGGCTGTTTCTGCTAAGCTATACCCAGATTGCTGAGCAGTGGGATTATGACGTTACAAAGTCTTTACGAAGACTTGAATACCTACGGAGTGTGGGTCAGTGCGGTCATTTTTTTGATGCCTTGGCTGACCTGGTTGGTCTGTACAATCATTCCGGGCAAGTGGGAAGAACCCTGGGTGCTGAGTTTTAATCTGGCTTTGGCAGTGGCGACAATTGTGATGTGGGCGGGCTATCTGGCTTATGCGACCAATACGGCGGGCTGGGACAAGGTGATTGAGGAGGCGAATGTTCTGCTGCTGCTGGCTCCCCCCTACTATTTACTCACGTCCCTGTGGGTGTCGCGGCAACGGTTACCCTTGGGAGCAATTCCTTTTTTCCGTACCCTGCGCGGGATCATGATCATGGCAGGGGTCTATATGGTGCTGGCAGCAATCTTAGCCCGCGTGCAGCTCTACATTGTCTTTTTCAACATTTCCCAAATACCTTTTTCGGTGCTGCTGTGGATTTTGGCGGGGCTGCTCCTGGTGGGCTACATTGGCTACCGGCAAGCGGTGGGAGACCCACCCCAACGCCGCCCCTAACCAGAACTTCGCTAGGATAAAACAAGACCTCTTCCCATACCTAAACCGATGCTGAACCTTGTCAGCTTGCAGGCTTTCCTGGACAACACGGCTTTTGCAGTGGCCTTCCTCACCCTCATCTTCTATTGGGTCGGGGCAGCTTGGCCCGGAATCCCTCTGTTGCCTAGCTTAGGGACGGCGGGCATGATGATTAACAATTTGGTGATTGCTACCCTGCTGGGATGCCGCTGGTTGGAGGCGGGCTATTTCCCTTTGAGTAATCTTTATGAGTCGCTGTTTTTCTTGGCTTGGGGGATGACGGCCCTGCACTGGCTGGGGGAACGCTGGAGCCAAAGTCGCTGGGTGGGGGTGGTGACGGCACCGGTGGTGCTGGGGATCACGGCTTTTGCGGCTTTGGTGCTGCCGGCGGAGATGCAAGCCGCGGCTCCTTTGGTTCCGGCGCTGCAGTCCCATTGGCTGATGATGCATGTGACGGTGATGTTGCTCAGCTATGCCGCCCTGCTGGTGGGATCCCTGCTGTCGATGGTGTTTCTCTGGGTTACCCGCGCCCAGGCGGTGCCGTTGCGGGGAGATTCCTTTGGGGTCAGTGGTGGGCGGCGGGATGGATCGGCTCAGACCCTGGCGGCGCCGGCGGAGGGGGGGGTGGCGGTGTTGACCCGCCCGGTAACCCTGACACCCCAGCGGTTGAGTCTGGCAGAAATCCTGGACAATACCAGCTATCGCCTGATTGGTCTGGGTTTTCCCCTGCTTACCATCGGCATTATTGCTGGGGCTGTCTGGGCCAATGAAGCCTGGGGCACCTACTGGAGTTGGGATCCCAAGGAGACGTGGGCGTTGATTACTTGGTTGGTGTTTGCGGCCTATTTGCATGCTCGCATAACCAAGGGCTGGCAGGGGCGGCGCCCGGCGCTTTTGGCGAGCCTGGGATTTGGGGTGGTGTGGGTCTGCTACCTGGGGGTGAACCTGTTGGGCAAGGGTTTACACAGTTACGGGTGGTTTTTTTAGGTATGCTGGCGGCACTGGTGTTGCGCTCTCCCGGGGAGTTTGTTTTTCGCTTTCCCGAGTCTTGGGGAGGGATTGGGGGCTTTGGCCTGCGCTGGTATGGGTTGTTGATGACCTTGGCGGTGTTGCTGGGGTTTTTCTTGACTCAGTATTTGGCAGAAAGGCTGAAACTGGAGCCGGAACCGGGACAGGCGGCGGCCCATGTGGAGGCGTTGGCGCTAGGGCTGGTGTTGGGTGGGTTTGCGGGGGCAAGGGCCTATTATGTGCTCAGCCATTGGTCGGAGTTCGCTGATAATCCCTGGAGCAGTTTGGCGATTTGGCAGGGAGGAATTATTATCCACGGGGGTATCATAGCGGGGGCTTTATTTTTGTTTCTCTATGCCCGTCGCACGGGTATTGATGCTTGGAAATATGCAGATATTTTGGTGCCGGGGCTGGCGTTGGGACAGGCGATTGGGCGCTGGGGCAATTTTTTTAATGCTGAAGCTTATGGGGCCCCCATCCCTGCCGATAGTGCCTGGCCGATTCGGGAGTTTATTCCTGAGGCGATGCGGGTCTTTGACCCCCTGCGGGGCATAGACTACCGACAATTTGAGTTCTATCACCCTATTTTTCTCTATGAGTCGATCCTCAATCTAGGGCTATGCCTGATCCTGCTGACGTTGTTGCTGAAAATGCCCAAACTGAAGCCAGGAACGGTCACGTGGGTCTATGTGGTTGGCTATAGTTTGATCCGCATTCCCTATGAGATTTTGCGGGTTTCGGCGGTAGCTTATGTGGGCAATACCTCCATTAAAGTTGCCTATGTCGCCAGTGCTGTCGGGATCCTGGTAGGGGTGGCTGCTCTGGTTTATATGTACCGGATTCGTTTTGACCCGGATTTGCATGCTCTCACAGCCACCCTGACGGAAACTGGGCAGCTTGATTGGGATGTGGCTCAGGCTTTGGTGCAGCGGGCCTGGACTATTCAAAGGCAGTATTCCCATCTGCCCTTGAGCGAAAAAATCGCTTTGGCTATGCCCAATTTTCCCCTGAAGGTAGCCCAATCCCGCTCCATTCAAGAACGGGAATCCCTGTTAACGCAAATCTTTACAGCTTTGAGTCCACCCCCCCGTGCTTGAACCCCCCCCAGGGAGTTGATGGGCATTGAGGTCAGCCAAGGCGCGCATAGCCAGGGGCAGGGCCAAGACGTACCCTAGAAAGAAGAGAATCACTGCCTGCTATGCTCAATACCCATCTGCATCAGGTGATCGGAGAACGCTATACCCTCACCCAAATCTTGGGGGAAGGGGCCATGGGACGGGTGTATCTGGCGACGGACCAAATGCTGGGACAGGTGCCGGTGGCCATTAAGGTGTTGAGTCAGTCCCTGCCGGAAGAAGCCATGCGCCAACGCTTTCGCCAGGAAGCCCTAGCCTGTGCAGCCCTAGGCCAAAAAAGCCTCCATATCGTCCGGGTGACGGATTTTGGCATCACCGATTGGGGATCCCCGTTTTATGTGATGGAGTATCTACCGGGGCAGACGTTGCGGGAGCTGATCGGGCAGGGGCTGGCACCGGATCGCTGGAAAAAAATAGCCACCCAGATGCTGTTGGGGTTGCAGGCGGCCCATGAAGGGGTGGTTATCCAAGGACGAACGGTGCAGGTGATCCACCGGGATCTAAAGCCGGCCAATGTGATGGTGATGCCGGATCCCAGTTTGGGGGAATTGGTGAAGCTGGTGGATTTTGGCGTGGCTAAGTTCCTCAGCGAGCAGGGGCATGTCAGTCTCACCCATGGCTATGTGGGAACGCTGGCCTATTCATCCCCAGAACAATTAGAAGGGCTACCCTTGGATCCCCGCTCGGATCTCTACAGTCTGGGGCTGATTCTCTATCAGATGGCCTGCGGTCGCTTGCCCTTTATCCCCCCCACCGATACCTTCGCCGGCTGGTACCAGGTGCACCGCAAGCAACGCCCGGCGGCTCTCCCCCCAGCGGTGGCCGAACGCTTCCCTAGCCCCTGGCAGGAGCTGATCTTTGCCTGCTTAGAAAAAAATCCCGCCCACCGCCCCCCCTCCGCCGCCGCCCTGCTGGAGCAGCTAGGACACTCCATCCCTGCCCCTACCCCAGCCTTGAACCCCGCCACTGCCCGCTCCACCCGCTATATCCCCCCACCCCCACCAGAACCAACCGGGATCCCGGGTTGGCTGGCGTTGCTGGCAGGCAGTCTGGTGGGGGTGTTGGCGGTGACGGGTCTGAGCCTGGCGCTGCGTCGGGATCCCTATGAAGCGGCGATGGAGCAGGGGCAAACGGCCCTGAGCCAAGGGGATGCGGCGCGGGCGGTGAGTCAGTTTCAGGTGGCTTTGCAGCATCGGCCCCAGGATCGCCAGGCTTTAAGTGGCCTAGCTTTGGCCCAGCGGCAGTTGGCTGCTCAGCCCACTACCCCCGAACCTCAACCCCTCTTCTCCCCCAGCCCTGAACCCCAACCCCTGCTCTCCCCCACCCCCTTGGCGACGGTGCAACCCCCCACCCTAGAAACCTCCCCCGAACTGCAGGGATCCCAAATCCTGGCGACCCTGGAAAGTCTGCGGGAAACCCTGGAGGGCTTCCAGGTCAACCGCGGCCAGCCCACCGTTCGAGAAGGATTGGGATCCCCCGTTGCCAGTGGCAGCCAAGGGGGCTACCCCAGCGAGACCTTCCGGCTGCCCGGCTTGCCCATGCAGGTCACCGTCACCTACGACCGGGAAGGCACCGTCCGCCACAATCGCGTCGAAGGGATCCCCCCTGCCGCCGTCAGCACCCTACTGCGGCAGATGCTGGAGGTGAGTTTCCTCAGCCAGGACCTGCAACAGAAAGTCCAACGCATCCAGACCGGCCAGAGCCAACGGGAAACCTTCGTTGCCGGGTCCGTCAACCTGCAAGGGGAAATCCTGCGGGATCCCCAGGGTACTGTGACCATCAGCACCTGGGATGCCCAGCGTCCCTTGCGCATTCATCGCGCCAACGCCCGGGATTAATCCCTAGCAATTCCCGAAAAGGGATTGTGGTGGGGCTGCAAGGGAGCCACCTCAAAAAAGTAAGCCGTCACCTCCGGACCAAAACGAATCACATCCCCACTGGCCAGATAGTGGGTAGCAATCCGCCGCCCATTCACCACCACCCCATTGGTACTAGCCGCCCCCTTGCGATTGCCATCAATCAAACAATAGGTAAACCCCGACCGGGATCCCCCCGCCGGCACCCGCACCAAATAGGCATGGCGCCGAGACACATAGCGGTTAACGATGCGGATAGCATTACTGGGATCCCGGCCGATGGCGAAGGCCGCCCCCTTGAGGATGTAGCTGCGGGGGTGTTTGCCATCGTGGATGCAGAGGGTGAACTCCGGCTCTTGCCGCTTAACGCTGGGGGAATCATCAAACAGCCGATCTAGATTCAGCGGCGCACTCAGTGGCCGGGGGGGGCGGCTAATAATTGGTTCATCGTGGATTTGCATGTCACTCATCCGCATTAGGGATGGCATTGCCCATGTAGTGTAGCAGGCTAGCTGGCAGCTCAGGTGTGATCCCTAGGATTCCCTTAATCCAGCCAACTGTTTCCTAACTTACCAACTCGGTCATCGAACCCACCGCCTGCTCACCCATGAGACGATTGAGACTGACCCGGGCCTCCTTGTGGTTTGGGCGAATATCCAGACAGGCCTGAAAGGCATAGATGGCCTCCTGGCGATTCCCCATGCGGGCTAAAACCATCCCCAAGCGATAATGGGCATCCACATAGCTGCCGTTTGCCTCCAAAGCCTTGCGGTAGTGTTCCGCCGCATAGATCCACTGACCGCGGATGCGGGCAATTTCCCCCAGCCCAAAATGGGCCTCAGCCACCTGGGCATCCTTATTGACAATGTCCTCAAACTTACGCAGAGAGGTTTCCACCTCGCGGATATGGATCATCCGCTTGCCCCCCTCAGAGGCCAACTTCTTCTGGCTCAAATAATTCAGACCCAAAGCGGCCGCCGCCACCAAACAACTGGTATTCAACTTTAGGGCTGCTTCAAAGCGCTGGGCTGCCCCCCCATAGTCCTGTTTCCCTTCCAGCAACAGCCCCCAGACCCACTGCAAACGGATCAACTCCGGCGCCAACCCCTGCACCACCTGCAACTCCCGCTCCGCTGCCCCCAGATCCCCCATCTGAATCAAGGCCAAGGCCAAATCCGTGCGGATATAGGGAATATAGGGATCCCCTTCCCCGGCCAGGGAAAGAGCGATGCGGTAGGCGGACAGAGCTGCCCGGAGTTGTCCATGGCGATAGAAACTCTGCCCCATAATGTGATGGGCTAAGGCGAGGGACTGATTCTGCTCGAGAGCTTGCCAACAGGCTGCCGTTGCTTCCTCATAGTGCCCGCGGCGATAGTCGAGGATGGCCTTGGCACAATGGGCCTCGGCCAACCCGGGGGCTGCCACCCCCACCGCTTCCCAGTGATTGAGGGATTGCACCCAATGGCCGCGGTCATCGTAGGCCATCAGGGCCCAAGCCAAACTGAAGTGAGCCAGCCCCGTTGCCGTCCCCCGCTGGGGCAGCAGTTCCAGAGCATCGCGAAAATCCCGGCTGGCTTCAGCCAACTTGCCCCGCCCCAAAAACTGCCGCCCCCGCTCATAGAGGGCCCTAGCCATCCACAGTTGGGTTTGGGCATCCTGGGGTTGAAGGGCATGGGCCATCTGATAGTGCTGCAACGCCTCCGTAAACTGCCCCAAACGCAGCAGTATATCTCCCAATTGCTGATGGAATGACAACTGTTGCGGGTGCTGGCGGATGGCCTGTTTGAGTAGGGTTTGGGCTGCCTCCAGCTCCCCCGCCTCCAAATGCCCTTGGATCTGGCGCTGTTGCCGCTGTAACTGCCAGCGTTTCCAGAGCAGCGGCACACCCACCCCCCCGGCCACCATTACCGCCAATCCCCCTCCCCCCACCGCCCACGGTAACCAGCGCTCCTCCTTGTCCTGCCCCGCCGCTGCCCCCGCCGGCAGAGCCATCACCAGCCAAGCCAAGACTAAGCCAACCGGGAAACGCATACTGACCCTCAAATCTGCTGCCTAGGGCGGTACTTTCTAGGCTACCCTGTCTTCCGCCAAATGTCGTAACCCCCGCTCCGCAGAAACCGAATTGTTATCTTTTGTAAAAAATACAAATTGGGGAGAAAGCATCTCTGTTTGAAATAAACTCATGGAATCTCAAAAGCCAACCTCAACGTGGGGGCTGATTCCGGCAGGGAAATGGCTGTAGTAAGGTAATAGGGGAGTAATGCGCTTGTAGCTCAGTGGATGAGAGCAACCGCCTTCTAAGCGGTCGGTCGTTGGTTCGAGTCCAACCAAGCGCGTTCTTAAGGGAGGCAGGTATGGGGTGGCGGCGGTGGTGGAGCCGGCTGGTGGAAGATGAGTCGTTTTTGCAGCTTGTCCACGATCTGGAGCGGTGGATCTCGAAGCTCTTGTCCTTGGGGATGATCGGGGTGATTTGTATTCTGCTTTTGGATCTGGGCTTTGTGTTGCTCACGGAGCTGACAAAATCCCCGGCGGGCATCTTTGGACAGGGACTGATTGTGATTTTTGGCTCGTTTTTGAATATCTTGATTGCCCTAGAATTGCTGGAAAATATCACAGCCTACTTGCGCAAGCAGGTGGTACAGGTGGAATTGGTAATTGTAACTGCTTTGATCGCTGTCGCCCGCAAGTTAATTATCTTTGACTTCAGTAAGGGCACAAGCCTAGATCTGGTGGGACTAGGAGCAGCGATTACGGCCCTGAGTGTAGCCTACTGGATCGTACGGGGATCCCAGCCGCCTCCCCCGGGAAAGGACTAAAATCGGGGCAGGATTGGAAGGCTTCTATGACGGTTTCGCCTCGACCTTGGTGGCAACGGCTGACGTTGCGGCAGCAACAACTTATCCTCTTGGCCTGTGGCAGTGGCTTGGGGATGCTGGCGCTGGTATTGGGGGGATCCCTGTTGACGGGGTGGCGGTTGCGGGCGCAGCTGGGGCAGCAGGCGCAGGTGGAGTTGGCTTGGATCCGGGCAGCTTATGGGGAGCGGGCGGAGCAGTTGCTGGCTTTGTCCCAGACGGCGGTTCAGCATCCGGATGTGAGTGTGACCCTGCGCTTGGAGGTGCCGACGCCGTTTTTGGAGCGGTTTCTCCAATCTCAGGTGGATGCCTATGGTTTGCCTTTGGGGGTGCTGGTGACGCGACAACGGCAAATTGTCAGTAATATCCGCCGTTTGGGGGAAACTTTTGACCCGGCAGCAGAACTGGTGGAACAGGTGATGGAACAGGGGGAACCCCAGGCTGCTTTGGTGCTGCTGCCCTGGCAAACGTTTGTGGATGCCCAAAGCTCCCTCCC
>JAUQVP010000068.1:0-14067 GCA_039794745.1 Thermostichales cyanobacterium HHBFW_bins_127
AATCAAGAGAATTTTGAAAGGGCTCGGGGTCAGCGAAAATAAACAGAATGATCCCAATGGAAAAAGGAAAAGATACAGCTAATAAAGACATGGCATAGTCAGTATTAAAGATGAAGGAAGTTTTGCCTTCGTCTCTGAGACTTGCCTTGACTTCTGCCAGAGCATTTTTGATCTGATCAGATAGATTGATTAGCTGATAACTTTCAGAATCAACTTTTGCAATGGCTACTTGGAGTTCTTGCATGACCTTCTCTAATTTCGGAAAGTCTGACTGGTGAAGCTTTCTCAAGGATTCTTCAAATTGTTGAGCTAGATCCGTCAGCTTTGGATAACACCTAACAATTTTCTCTAACTGATCTTTGACTTGGTCGGCTTTTGCCATCAATCCCTTAAATTTTTCCTGGTTATTGAGGTTTTTTTGGAAATCATCTTCTACCTTAACCATGTGTAGAAACGGCCAAAGGCTGCAACCACACTGGGGCATCACGACAAAAAGAAGGGGTTCCTGCTGGGCTGCAGGTAAGCTATGAATAACGGCAGCACTGAGAAGAAATCCTAGCCCGGAACGAGCTAGCAGGACTGATAAAACGCTAATTATCTGCTCTGTCTTGAATTGAAAGGAAATACCCACAAACAGTAGAATGAGTCCGGTTGTGAGTCCGGCAATGGTTGTCATAGCATTGCTAATAAACTTGGGTAAGTCTGCTTGGCTAAATCCCAAAAGCATCAGGATAAAACCAACCAGAATTGAGATATTAATAGGCTCACTTAAAAGGGCGATGATTAAGGTATGAATTCTCTTGCTGTTGGAAATGCTTTTTACATTCATCAGGTGATTGCTCATCTCCTGTTGTCCCCAGTTGACAGCAAGGGCATAGAGACCAAACAGAACAAAGATTTTGTTGCCGACATCGGACATCGCTGCCCAAGCTAAGCCATCCCGGCCAATAAAGTCTTCAATGAAGGGGAAAGCTGTTAGCCCAGGAGCTAAGGAGGGGAAAATCATCATCAAAGAGCGTTTTTGCAAGAGATTGTTTTGAAATAACCAAAAATGTGTCAAAATCCAAATAAGAACTAAATAAAATAGATTAATAGTAATAGCAAAGCAAGGGGGGGTAATGAAATCGAAGCCACGCCGAATATTCAAAATGGATAGAAAAATAGAGGCTGGCAAAGCAATGGTTAAAATCAAGGCCCGTAATCCTGCCCGTGCTTCAGTGCTCCTAAATCGGTGACGAAAAAAGAACCCCACCAGTAAAATTGCAAACATGGAGAGGGCCTTTTCGCTGCTTTCGCTGAGCATAACCTTGTCCCATCTCAAGAAAGCAGCAGCTTGAACTGTCTGCGTTAAAGCTATAGTCTAGCGCAACTGTTCCCAACTGGCATAGTCATTGTTCATATTTTTCATGTTTTTTAGACTTTTCAGAGGACTGGGGCTGCCACTGGCGAGTGGTGCTGTTCTCCGCCCGGCTGTAAACGTAGGTCTCGGGATCCCGAATGCTGACGATGTGGAACTGTTGGCTGGCCCGCTGCCAAAAATCGGTATCTTCCCCGTAGGGTAAGGGACGGAATCCGCCAAGCTGCTCAAAAACCTGCCGTTTGCCAAAAAAGGTGGGACAAACCACGCACTCTCGCAGGTTAATCCAACGATCCGGCTGGTAGTAGTCCACCACCCAAACTTCCTCGCTGAGCTGTAGCCCGCCCTGGATCAAATCCACCTCAGGGTGCTGGTGCATCCATTGCTGGCGAGATTCTAGGTGTTGGGGCAGGTACTGGTCATCGCTGTCAATAAAGGTGATGTAGTCCCCTTGGGCAAGGCGCAATCCTAAGTTGCGGGCTGCCCCAGCCCCGCGATTGGGCTGATAACAGTAAATGATGCGGGGATCCCGGTCTACCCAGGCTTGTACTAGGGGGAAGGTGCCGTCGTGGCTGCCGTCATCAACTACGATCAATTCCCAGTCGGGGAGGGTTTGGGCGACAACACTGGCAATGCAGCGTTCTAGGTAGGCTGCCCGCTGGTAGGTGGGCAAAATCACCGAGATCACGATTTCACCTGAGAGCGGACTGGGGAGCGCTTGCGGGCTGGCTGTTTTTTGGTTTCTCGTTTCAGGTCGCGCAGCCGTTTCATCATTTTTTGGAAGTATTCCATCAGGTAGGCTTCCAGAGTGGTCAGGGACTTAGGGTCGAGGTCGAAGACTTCATAGACTGGAGACATATCGGCGGTCATGGGCACTTGGGCAGCCAAAACTTCCACAAAGGCCAGCCGGTCGGCAATGTTCCAGGACCACTCAAAAAAGTTAGTCACTCGGCGGGCGAAGCGCAGCACTCCCAAGGGCATGGTCTGGACTTTGGCTTCTTGGCCGCTGAGCTGCTCGCAGAGGCGAATCACCTGCTGGGGTGTCCATTCCTGGGGCCCGGCTAGGGGAAAGACCCGCCGCAGGGCGCCTGCATGCCCCAGGGCCTGGGAGACGAAACGCGCCACATCCATGGTGTCAATATAGGCTGTGGGCAAGGATTGGGGGGTGACCCAAACGAACTGCTCCTCCAAAATGGGCAGGGCATACTGACCAATCACCCCCTGCATGAAGCCACAGGGGCGAAAGATCGTGTAGGGCATCGGCGACTGGATCAAATACTGTTCAATGTGGTGTTTGTACTGCATCAGGGGTACATTGGGCCATTCCCGCTCCGCCCCCATGAGGGAAAAGAAAATAAACTGCTGCACCTGCGCTGCCCGGGCGGCATTGATCAGGGCCACTTTGCCGTCCCAATCCACGTGCTTTACCCGTAAACTATCCGTAGGACGGAGGGTGGCACAGTCCACCACTGCCTCCATCCCTTCCACAGCGGGGGGCAAGGTCTCCGGCTGGGTCAAGCTGCCAAGGCGCAACTGCGCCCCCCACTCACTCAAAAAAGAAGCCTTGCTCGGATTACGAACCAAACAGGTGACGGTGTGCTGATCCTGCACCAGGCGACGCACCACTTGCCGACCGAGGGTCCCTGTGCCACCGACAACCAGTACATTCATAATCTTTGCATTTCTTAAACTTTCGTATTAGTTTATCAGGTTTAGGAGCAACTATGCATCAGCTTTTGCCTAACCTCAGGATAGAGATGGGCCATTGGCAGCAGGGACGGGGGCGGGTGGCGGGGGTGGATGAGGTGGGGCGGGGCTGTCTGGCGGGGGGGGTGATGGCGGCAGCGGTGATCCTGCCGGCCGGGGATCCGGAAGGGCTGGCCCAAGCCTTGGCGGGGGTGCGAGATTCTAAACAACTGAGCCGCAGTCAGCGGCAAAAGCTGTTGCCGGTAATTGTGGGACTGGCACAGGCTGTGGGTTTGGGAGGGGCGACGGTGGCAGAAATCGAACGCCTCAATATCCGTCGCGCCACGATCCTGGCCATGCGGCGAGCCCTAGCCCAAGTGCAACCCTTGGACTGGGTGCTGCTCGATGGACCAGAACTGCCGGACTTAGGGATCCCGCATACGGGGATTATCCGTGGGGATCAGCAGTGTTTATCGATTGCGGCGGCGGCGATTGTGGCTAAGGTGAGGCGGGATGGGGCGATGGCACGTTTGGCCCGGCGTTATCCTGGCTATGGCTGGGAACGCAATGCCGGTTATGGTACAGCCCAACATTATCAAGGGTTAGCTCAACTGGGGCCTACCCGCCATCATCGCCGTTCTTTCCTGTGAGTTTCTCTGAAGATTCTGCGGGTTGCTGCCTTTGCCGGCATTAACAGCAGCATGTGGGGCATCCCTAACTGGGAACTTTTTGATTTGCTTATTTCAAATAAGAAAAATACATTTTTTGAGTCTCCTTTTCCAGGAGGGCACAGGGTTCTGGTGCTAGGCTGTGGGAAGGGGGTGAGAGATTTGTTTTAGTCTAAATTGAAATAACCGTAGCAGTAGACCGTGCTGTAGGGGGGCAGGCGATGAGACATCCTTGGCCACCTGCAAATAGCTTGCATCGGACGTCCTTAGGATAAACTGACAAATCAGATGGGCAATTTCAGACTCATCAGGCTAAAATCGGCCCGCCACTGGGTCGGCCCCTCTTGAGCCTCTTGTGATAATTTAGGATATATTTCTGACTCCCCCTCTTCCGCTCTGGGAGAGGGGCTCTAAATGGCAATGACTATAGCCTAAGACTTCCAGCCGATAGGGATCCCGAAAATCCAGATTTATCTTTTAGCAAGTCATTGCCGATGTATCTCTTCTCAGCCTGGTAGTTCTCCGGAAAAATTGAGGTTTTATTGAGAATGGAAAGCAAAGGCTCTGCATTCTGGATCAAAATGGGCATTAAAAGTAACCGCCTAGACCGCTAAGCTAGCGAGTGCCCATGCCATTGCCGATTGTCTATCATCCCGACTATGTGGTGGATCTCCCCCCCAACCACCGCTTTCCCATGCCCAAGTTCCGCCTCCTCTTTGAACACCTGCAAAACCTAGGGCTAGCCCGCCACGTCCATACCCCCACCCCCCCACCGGAGGATTGGCTAGAACTGGTGCATCGCCGCGAATATGTGCAAGCCTACCGCCAGGGATCCCTGGACTCAAAGCGCTTGCGCCGGATTGGTCTACCTTGGAGTCCTGCTCTGGTGCACCGCACCTGCATTGCCGTGGGTGGCTCGGTGCTGACGGCTCGCTTGGCCCTGCAATATGGCCTTGCCTGCAACACCGCTGGCGGTACCCACCATGCTTTTCCCGACTATGGCTCTGGGTTTTGCATATTCAATGATTTGGCGGTGATTGCCCGCTTATTCTTGGCAGAAGGGCTTGTCCAAAAAGTCCTAATTGTCGATCTCGATGTCCACCAGGGGGATGGGACCGCCTTTATTTTCGCCGGGGATCCCGATGTTTTTACCTTTTCCATGCATTGCCAAGCCAACTTCCCCGGCACCAAACAGCACAGCCACCTAGACGTCCCCCTGCCCGTTGGTTTGGAGGATGAAGCCTACCTGCAGACCCTCAGCCGTTACCTGCCCGAATTACTTGACCAGGTGAAGCCCGATCTCGTCCTCTACGATGCCGGGGTTGATCCCCACCAGAACGACCCCCTCGGCAAACTCAACCTCACCGACAGCGGTTTGTTTCGCCGCGACATGCAAGTCCTGCAAGCCTGCGCCAAACGCGGGATCCCGGTAGCTGGGGTGATTGGCGGTGGTTATGGGCTGGATTTACAAGAGCTAGCAGCCCGGCATAGCTGTCTGCACCGAGCTGCCAACGAAGTCTTTCAAGAATACCTAGAGTAAACCCACATCCATCCCCGGCTTACCGGTGACCAGTTCCACCTTGACAATTTTGCCACCGGACTTTTGGATCCGCTGCTGCTCCTTAAACCAATTGTCATAGGCAACCAGCTTGGTGAAATAGGTATTTTGTAACTCCCGCTGGGTACGGATCCGCGTTTGACTGGGAACACAGGCGGTGATCTTAAACATCCGCATGGCCGACTCCTAAAAAAATCTCAAATCACCACTAACTATCTATAATTTCATTGACAAAAGGCAAAAAAGAAACCAGCTCAATCTAGCCGGCAAAACAAAATCCAAGGAAGAAAACGGACAGAGGCACCACTCACCACTGCCCGTTTCCCACAACCAGTAACTAGCTCAACCCAGAGCAAATGTAATCAAAGTACACCCCCATTTCCTTGCCCGCATCAGGGCCCACCAAGCTAGCAGTCACTTCCTTCATCGCTTGAATCGCTTGGATAGTCGCCCCCACCGGCACCCCCAAGGAATTGTAGGTTTCCTTCAGACCGTTCAACACCCGCTCATCCAAAATTGACGTGTCACCCGCCAACATGGCATAGGTAGCATAGCGGAGATAGTAGTCCATATCGCGAATGCAGGCCGCGTAGCGACGGGTGGTGTACATATTGCCGCCGGGACGGGTCAAATCAGAGTAGAGCAACGCCTTAGCCGCCGCATCCTTGACAATGGTGGACGCATTAGCCGCAATCGTAGCCGCTGCCCGCACCCGCAACTCACCGCTGGCAAAAAACGACTTGAGTTTGTCCACAGCCACCTTATCCAGGTACTTGCCCTGAACATCATAGGTATTAATGACAGAAGTAATAGCGTCTTGCATGGGAGGATTCCTAAAAACTCAGAAAAAAGAACCTAAACCAAAGGCCGTGACTAGGACATCGCCCCAATCACATAGTCAAAGTAGTAACCAGCTTCCGCCGCATCTTCCCCAGACAGCAAGCTAGAAGCCACTTGCTTCATCTGCCGCACACTCTCTGCCACCGCCGGAATGGGGGTACCCAAGGAGTTATACATTTCCCGCACACCCACCAAACCGATCTCTTCAATGGGAGTGACATCCCCGGCGATGATCCCGTAGGTCACCAAGCGCAGGTAATAGTCCATATCCCGCAGGCAGGTGGCCGTCATCTCTTCACCGTAGGCGTTGCCACCGGGAGAAACCACATCCGGGCGCTTCTGGAACAGTTGGTCAGCAGCTTGCTTGACAATCCGTTCACGGGACTCAGCCAAAATCTGAGCAATCCGCAGCCGCCGCTCCCCAGATGCCATGAAGGATTTGATGCGATCCAGTTCACCAGGGCTGAAATAACGCGCTTCCGCGTCCGCATTCACAATGGATTTTGTGACAACACTCATTGATGCCTATCCTCAAGTCGGTTTCTTAAAGGGCACGCTAATATACCCGTCCCACATTGTCAGGGATCGGGTTGGCTTTCTGGGAATCATCGTTACACTTCTTAATAGCTTTTGCCATGGTCGGTTACACCTCCGGAACGCCTAGGATGAAAACAGGGATCCCCACATAGGGATCCCTAGGGTTGACGAGGGAAACCTCAGGTAGCTTATTTGAAGCCGACGGCAGCCTGCCAAACAAAGGCTAAAAGCAAGAAAAACACCGGAATCACCGGCAAAATATCCACCAGGGGATCAAACAGTTCGTAGCCCTCCGGCAACGCAGCTAACAGGGACACAGCCACCATGGAAACCACCTTTTCAGTCCTGCAATGAAGTGTAACATGGGCAATGCCTAGCTCAGATTTTCCCTAAGAAATGTTAAGGGGCGACGGATCCACTGCCAGCCCAGTTTGAGTTGGTGTTCCCAGGTGGGCATGCGCCCCAAATACACCAACCGCCGCGCCAAATAGCCCAGGGATCCGCTCAGGGTCAGCCCTAGGCCGGAGAGGACGGCGGTGTCGCTGCCGAGGCTGAGCATTTCCCCAAGGGGCTGGTAGCGGAAGGGCAAAAGGGGACGGAAGGGGTGGGGATCGAGGCTGGCCCAGAGGTTCCAGGCGGCATAACCGGCCTGTTGGAAGGCGGCTTGGGCGGAAGCGGGTACGGGTTTGCCGTCCGCATCCACAAGGGAAGCCGCATCCCCCAAGGCGAAAACATCCGGATGGTCAGGCACCTGCAGGGTGGGGGTGACATGCAACTGCCCGCGGGGGTTTTTGGGCAGATCCAGGGCTTGCACCTGAGGGTTGACCCCGAGGCCGGCTACCCAAATCACCAAATCCACAGGCTCCTGCCGCAGTTCCTGGCCGGCTTGCCACTGCAGATAGTCTTTGCCCACAGCCGTCACCTGCCGTCCCAAATGAACAGGGATCTGCCGCCGGGCTAATGCCTGCTCCGCTGCCCTGACGGTGGCTCCACTAAAGCCACTCAAGATCTGGGATCCCCGGTCGATCAGGTGAATCTCGCCGAGGGATCCCAAGCGGTCGGCCAGTTTGCAGGCCAGTTCCACGCCGCTAGGGCCGCCGCCGACGATGCGAATCTGGGTGCGGCTGCTGATCAGCTGTAGGCGCTGGTAGAGGCGGCGGGCATCGGCCAAGGTGCGGAAAAAGTAGGCATGCTCTGCCACCCCAGGAATGCCGAAATCAGGGGTTTCTCCCCCCAGAGCAATCACCAAAGCATCGTAGCTGAGGGGGGATCCCTGGGCCAGGTGGATCTGGCGGCGGTTGAGGTCGATCTGGGTGACGTGATCTTGAAGGACGGTGCTGGGGGGGGGCAGGAGGCTGCGCAGGGGGGGGGCAATTTCCCATTCCTCCATCTCCCCGGTTAAATATTCGTAGAGGAGGGGGGCAAACAAAAAGCGATCCTGGCGATCCACCAGGGTAATGTGGCTGGCGGCCGCATTGGGCAAACGCAGCAATTCCAGGGCAGTGTAAAGACCGGCAAACCCACCCCCTAAAATCACCACGTTCCGCTCAGCCATGGCCATCGCTCGATCCATGCCTTAACAGATTGTAATAAATCTCCGGGGTGGGGGCAAACGGTAGCCTAGATAGCCTTGGCAGGGTGTCGATGGGGGGACAATGGGTACAATAAGCAGCGGAGCCAAGAGAACCAAGGTGAGTGGTTGCCTACCCCGGCTGACGTTAGGGATCCAGCAGTCCTGGGCAACGCCGGTTGCTGTTCCTACCTGGAAGCGCTGGTTCCAAACCTGGTTAGGAGCCATGCAGATCCGGGATCCCTGTGAGGTGAGTTTGCTGTTGACGGATGATGCCCAGGTGCGGCGTTTGAATGCCTGCTATCGGGGGCAAGATTGTGCCACGGATGTGTTGGCTTTTGCGGCGGAGGAAAGTCCGGTGCCCAGGGCCGGTCAGGGGCGGCTGTTGGGGGATATTGTGATTGCGGTGCCGACGGCTGACCGCCAGGCGCAGCAATGGGGCCATTCCCTGACGGCGGAGTTAGCCTGGCTGGCTAGCCATGGGCTGCTGCATTTGCTGGGCTGGGATCACCCCACCCCAGAGGCTTTGGGGGCTATGCTACAGCAGCAGCAGGTGTTGCTGGATCAGGTGCAGCTGGCGGTTGCTCCCGGCTGCCTTGAGGTATCTCGATTCTGGGATCAGGAGTGAGTATGTTGAAGTTCAGTGCTGCTTGGACCAAGCCGGAACCTGCCTGTGTGATTCCGGATCGCCCCCCTTCCTGGAAGGTAGCGCCAACCCTGCTCCACAGTTTTCGCTATGCCACCTTGGGCTTCCTCTATGCGGTGCGCACCCAGCGCAATTTCCGCATCCACCTGCTGGTTGCGGCGGTTGCCCTCAGCTTGGGCACCAGTCTGCATCTGCCTGCCCCGGAACTGGCCCTGATTACCCTCACCTGCGGTTTGGTGATGGCCCTGGAATTGGTGAATACAGCCCTGGAAGCGGTGGTGGATCTGTGCGCCGGGCGGGAATACCATCTGCTGGCCAAAATTGCCAAAGATGCGGCGGCAGGAGCGGTGTTGGTGGCTGCCCTCACCTCCCTGGGGATCGCAGCCCTGCTGCTGGCCCCCCCCATGTGGCGCTTGTTGGTCACCTGAACGGCGCTGCCGGGAACCTGAAGCGCCTTCCCCTGTCTTAGAGTAGAAAAGGTGCCGTTCGGGATCCCCTATGACTGTGAGCTTGGAATCACTCCAGGATCTGGCTTGGCTAAGGCAAGAAGAGTCGGGTGTGGCAGCGGCGGTTCTGTCCCCGGTGGATTTGATCCGCGAGTGCCAACAGGGATCCCCGCCGCCGGCCCAGGCATTTCGGGAGTTGATGCGGCGTTACCAGCCGGTGGTGGATCGGCTGCTGTATCATTTGGCCCCGGATTGGCAGGATCGCCATGACTTGACCCAGGAGGTGTGGATCCGGGTGTATCGGCATTTGCCGCGCTTGCAAGATCCCCTCAAGTTTCGCAGTTGGCTGGGGCGGATTACCACCAATTTGTTCTATGATGAGCTGCGCAAGCGCAAGCGCCACCGGCCGCTGGTGTCTTTGGATGCGGCGATTGTCATGCCCAGCGGGGAAATGGAATGGGAACTGCCCACAACGGTGCCCGGCCCCGAGGACCATCTGACCACCCAGGAGTTTTATGAGCAGTTGCGCTTGGCGGTGCAGGATCTGCCGGAAGCTTTCCGCCAAACCATTGTTCTGCGGGAGATTCAAGGGCTGTCCTACGAGGAAATTGCTGAGTTGACGGGGGTGTCCCTGGGGACGGTGAAATCTCGCATTGCCCGCGCCCGCAGCCGCCTCCAAGCTACCCTGCAAGCTTATTTGGAGGGAAAAGCATGATGCCTTGGCAGCAGTGGGATGAGGATCAGCGCTGGGAAATGCTCAGTGCCTATCTGGATGGGGAACTCTCCCCCCAAGAACACCTGGTGGTGACGGCCTGGCTGGATCGGGATCCCCAGGCGCGCCGGATGTTGCGGGATTTACAGGTGTTGCAGCGGGCTTGGCAGCACTTGCCCTATCCGGCCCAATCTACGGACGCGGTGGTCGAGGGGGTGATGCGGCGGCTGCAACCCCGGCGCCGCTGGGCAGGGACGCTGGCTGCCGGTTTGGGACTGCTGGCTGTGGGGGGGGCTTTGGCGTGGCGCTATGCCAATCCTCAGCCTTTGGTGTCTTTGGAAGCGCCGCCGGTGCAGATTGCCCGTCGCCCTAGTGCCACCCGGGTGGCGGAGACCTATCTGCTCACTCCCCCCCGCACTCAGGATCCCTTTGTGATTTTGTTTCAGGATGAACCTGTCATTCAGTAAAGCTGTTGCTCTGGGGTTGCTGCTCTGGGGCCTGGGGGATCCCCCGAGCTGGGCTCAGTCGCCGTCGGTGGTGTTGGAGGCGTTGCCTTTGTTTCCGGATGCGGAGTTGGCGGCGGATTTGGAGACCCGCTTTAGTCAACAACTGGCAGCCATCAATGCCCAAATCGGCGACCGGCAGGCGGTGTTACAGGCTTTGCTGATGCGCTGGGAAAGCGATGAAGGGCAGATCCGCCGCCTGCAAGCCCGCCTCAGTCAGTTGCGCACGGAACGGGACCGCCTCGCCCTGGAACATCTGCTGCTCATGCGTCAGCTCCAAGAAAACTTTGTTATCCCCAACTATACCCGTTCCCCCTCTCCAAGTCCGTCCCCCAGCGGGGTAGGATCCCAGTGAGGTATGTGGGTGTGTGCCGATGCCGGATACTGCTGCCCTGCCCTTGGGGATCCTGCGCTGCCTAACCTGTGAGCAGGTGGGTCTGGCAGCCACCAGGGATCGGGTCTATTGCCCTGCCTGTGGACAGGTCTACCCCTTCCAGGAGGGGATTGTCCGCTTCCTCACCGACCCCCAGCCCCTCACCCCAGCCCAAGGACTGGCCCAATCCCCCCTGTTTGCCTGGGGCTATGAGCGGCTCTGGCGACCCTGGGCCCTCTCCCTCCTCAGCGGTGAGGACTTTCCCCCCCATCGGGAAGCCGAATTGCTCCTCGACTGTCTGGGATCCCCGGGGACGGTGCTGGATCTGGCCACCGGCTGTGGCTACTGGAGTCGCATGGTCCTCAGCCGCTTCCCCCACATCACCCTGATCGGGTTGGATAATTCCCTGGCCGTTTTGCAGGAAGCCCACCGGCACCAACAACCCTACTGGCCCCACTACTGTCTCATCCAAGCCCAGGCGGAAGCCATCCCCTTGGGATCCCAAACGGTGGAGGGGGTGATCTGCGGGGCTGCTTTGAATGAGTTGCCCCTAGCGGCCACCCTGGCGGAGGTGAGTCGCATCCTGCAACCGGGAGGGGTGTTTGTCTCCATGCACAGCCGCTCCCTCCCAGGCTGGACCCAACCCCTGCAAACCCTCCTCAGCCAAACCGGGCTGCACTTCCTCAGCGAAATGGACCTGCACCAGGCGGGATCCCCAGTTGGGCTTGGGGTCAAGCGCTATCTCACCTTCGGGGCGGTGGCGTTTGTGCAGATGGTCAAGGGCTAGGCCCAAAGCCGCACCCGCTGCCCTACCCCGAACAGATCCGGGGTCAGCACATGCAACTCCCGCCCAGAAGCGGTCTGCACACAGTAGCGGTACTCCCGTCCCAAAAATTGCCGCGCCGTAATCCACCCCTGCCCCTCCGGATCCCCGATCATTTTCAGGAGTTCTTGGCGGATCATCAGTTGTTGTTGTTCCGGGAAAAAGGGATAGTCCCCGCGGATGGGGCCGATTTCCGTCTGCCAGCTATCCCCCTGTTTTTGGGCGGGGAGGAAATTGGCCTGGGTGACAAATTGGGCCACAAAAAAATCCGCCGGTTCCCGATAGATGCGCTCCGGGGATCCCCATTGGCGGATCCTGCCTGCTGCCATCACCGCCACCCAATCGGCGATGGCCAGGGCTTCTTCCTGGTCGTGGGTGACAAAAATAGCCGTGGTGCCCGCTGCCTTGAGGATTTTGGCCATTTCTTCCCGCAAGTACAGGCGCACCTGCACATCCAAATTGCTCAGGGGTTCATCGAGCAGGATCAACGATGGCTGGGGTGCCAAGGCCCGGGCCAGGGCCACCCGCTGTTGTTGTCCCCCCGACAGTTCATGGGGATAGCGGTGGGCATAGGCTTCCAGATTGACCAAAGCCAGCACCTGCTGCAAACGGGCCTGCTGATCGGCAACCGGCAGCTTGTCCAAGCCAAAAGTGACATTGGCCGCCACCGTCAGATGGGGAAACAGGGCAAACTCCTGAAACACAATCCCCACATCCCGTTTTTCCGGCGGTACCCATACCCCCTGCCCCGCCACCAGCCGTCCCCCCAGCCTAATACTGCCCTGATCCGGCATGACAAACCCGGCAATCAACCGCAGCAACGTCGTCTTACCACACCCCGACGGCCCCAAAATTGCCAGCAACTCCCCCCGCTGCAACTGAAAACTCACCTGATTCACCGCCGGGATCCCAGCCCCCGGAAAGCGACAGGTGAGGGAGTCCACCGTCAGCAGCGGTGCATCGGCACTAGCCACAGACTCAGTTGCCGATTGAGTCACTGATTGGGTTGGCGATTGGGTCATGCTTAATAAAAATCATTTTCAACAATTACCCAGTATAACGGTTCTTGGCAAACAGGGCTGCCTCCAGGCCCTTGACTACCACAAACAACACCGGCACCATCCCCAAACTCAGCACCGTCGCCACCAAAAGCCCGCCAAACACCGTAGTCCCCAAAGACTGGCGACTTGCCGCCCCTGCCCCTTCTGCCACCAACAGAGGCAAAGTTCCCAGAATAAAGCTAAAGGCCGTCATCAAAATTGCCCGAAAACGTAGAGCCGAAGCCTGAATAGCCGCCTTCACCAACGGCAGCCCCTGCTGATGTAATTGATTGGCAAACTCCACAATCAGAATCGAGTTCTTACTCGCTAAACCAATCAGCATCACCAGACCCACCTGACAGAAAATATCATTGCTCAACCCCCGCAGCGTCACCGCCCCCAAAGCCCCCAAAATCGCTAGGGGCACCGCCAACATAATAATCAACGGATCCACATAACTTTCATATTGGGCCGCCAGCACCAAATAGGCAAAAATCACCCCCATCACAAAAATCAATAAAGCTTGGGATCCCGCCTCCAACTCTTCCAGGGTAATCCCCGACCACTCATAGCCCATGCCCGCCGGCAGGATCTGAGTCGCCAATCGGCTCAACGCCCGTAGGGCTTGTCCAGAACTGAACCCCGGATTAGCCGTACCAGTCATCTCCACCGAACGGAATAAATTGTAATGATTAATGATCGAAGGTCCAGTCACCGATTCCACCCTCGCCACCGTCGTCAGCGGCACCATCTCCCCCCGATCCGAGCGCAGATAAAACTGCTCAATATCCTGAGGGGTATTGCGAAAATCATGATCCGCCTGCACATACACCCGATAATTGCGATTATTCAAATCAAAATTATTCACATAAGTTCCCCCCAAAAGCGTCTGCAGCGTATTGAAAACCCGAGCAATCGGGATCCCTAAAAGCCCGGCGCGGTCGCGGTCAACAGTGACCCGCAGTTGGGGGTCATTGGCAGAAAAGGTAGGGAAATTGAGATTAAAAACCGGGATCCTTTGGGCAGCAAAAAACAGTCCTAGGGCCGTTTGTTGCAGGATCTGGAAATCGTTGAGGCCCCGGTCTTGCAACTGCATTGTCAAGCCGCCGGCGGTACCTAGCCCCTGGATTGGCGGTGGGTTGATCGGGATCACCAAAGCCCCTGGGATCCCCCCGAGCAGTGGCCCTTGCAGGCGGTTGACCAAATCCGCTGCCCCTTGTCCTGGGCGGCGTCGTTCTGACCAGGGTTTGAGGGTGGCAAACACCAAACCGCTATTGGGAGAGGAACCGGAAAAACTAAAGCCCCCTA
>JAUQVP010000069.1:0-13829 GCA_039794745.1 Thermostichales cyanobacterium HHBFW_bins_127
TGGGAAAAGGTGGGGTATTTGGCGCAGGTGGAAAGGGATTTTTTGCAGCGTAAGATCAATCTGCGCCGGTTGATTCGGGCGGTGGGACATTCGCCGTTGTATCAGCGGTTGTTCTTTCAGCAGGGGGGGAATACCCGCTGTGTGGAGCGGGCGTTTCAGCATTTTCTGGGGCGATTGCCGTTGAGTCGGGAGGAGGTGGCAAGCTATCACAGGATTTTGGTGAGGGAGGGGCTGGGGGCTTTGGTAGATGCCCTGCTGGATTCAGAAGAATACCGGCGGGTATTTGGCCCTAATCAGGTGCCCTATGAACGCCACAGTGGTATTGCTCCCATTTCTGCCTATTTGGCTCAGCGCTGTCACGATAGCCAGCATGTGTTTATGCCCACCCTAGCCCGCTATCAGGTGGTCTAGGGCTTGCTGCCGGGGGATCCCGGGTTTGACAATAGGGAAGGTTTTGGGATCCCGGTATGCGCTGGTGGGGGTTGGTGTTGATGGTGGTGCTGGTGGGGGAGCCGGCGGCTTGGGGGCAGCTTTCCCGGGTGGAAGGGGCGGTGGAGCAGGTGTATCGGCAGTTGCCGAACTTGCCGCGGGAGGATGGCTATGGGGGGGATAGCCGGGGGGTGCGGACGCTGTTGCACCGGCTGATGGTCTATCACCTTCAGATCATGGGGCGGTCTCCTTTTAGTCGTTTGGATTGGCAGTTGACGCTGGCGGATTATTTGGATGCCAATGAGGTGATGCTGGCGCAAAACTATCCGGGGGCAACTTTGCTGAGCAGTAATCCCTATGACCGGGATCGTCAGGTGATCCAGGGGTTGTCGCGGGGGGAGCGGCAGGCGCTGCTGGGGGCGCTGCTGAGTGGGTTTGGGGCCAGCCCTGAACCGGACCGCCGTTTTGTCCGGGAGCAGTTTCCTCAACCTTTGGGGGCAACCCCTACCCCCAGTCCTACCCCTGCTCCTTTTGTGATCCCCCCGGCGGGAAGTGCTGATTTGCTGCGATAGTAGGGGTAGTGGAGAGGGGGATAGCCATGTTTAGGCGATTGGTGGTGGCAACGGATGGGGAAGATGGCCTGGAACGCTTGGGCAGTTGTCTGAGCCAGTTGCAGCACAGTGGCATCGAACAGGTGACGTTCGTCCACGCTACTACCTGGACTGATGATGGACTAGGGATCCCGGAGACGACCCATCCCCAGGTGACGCAGATGGAGCAGCGGTTGTGGGGGGCGATTCAGGAACCGCCGCCGGGGATGCGGGTGGGGGTGAAGGTGTTGTTTGGCAAGCCGGTGGATGTGATCCTGCGGGGGGTGGCGGAAACTCAGGCGGATTTGGTGATCCTGGCGATGTCGATGCAGGGGTTTTTGGCGGAAAAGGTGTTTGGCAGTACGACGATTAATCTGTTGCCCCGCCTGGGGATCCCGGCTTTGATTATTCGCCCGGCTTTGTTGGGGGCGCTGACGTTGGCGGAGTTGCGCAGCCGCTGTGCCCATTTGTTTGAGTATTTGCTGCTGCCCTATGATTTCGGTGCCAATGCGGCGAAGGTGCTGGAAAAAATCGCCAGTTCCCTAGAAGCCCATCCCCATCCCAGTTGTCGGCATTTGAGTCTGCTCTATGTGCTGGATACCACCAGTCGCCTAGGCCAAATGGCGGCTAGTGAGCAGTTTAGCCGCTGTGAACAGCAATTGCAGGCCGTTGCCCAAACCTACCAGCAACGCCTACCCGGGATCCAGATTACGGCCCGGGTCCGCCAGGGATCCCCATTGACGGAGATTTTGCGGGAAGCAGGGGCTACGGATGTGACAGCCATAGCCTTGGGATCCCGCAAGCCGGGGGGGTTAATGGAGTGGTCGGTGCCGAGTTTGTCGGGGGAGATTTTGCGCAAAAGCTGGCATTCGATTTTGTTTATTCCTCTCTAGGGCTACCGACAAGGTGAGGGGCAGAAATAGGGGCGGGGGCTATGCTGGAGAAGGCTGGGGATGGCAGCGCTTATGGGTTGGTTGGGGCGAATTGCAATCTGGAGCTTGATCTGGCAACTGGGGCAACCGGTGCTGGCCACTACCCAACAGCCGATTCCCATCGCCCAAGCCATTCGGGATCCCGGCAATGAGTTGATCCTGCGGGCGGATGAGCAGACTTTTGACCAACGGCAGCAGGTGTTTTTGGCCCGGGGCAATGTGACGTTGGCGTTTCGGCGGGCGCGGCTGCAGGCGGAGGAAGTGCGGCTGGAGGTGGACCGGCGCGTCCTGACCGCTCGGGGGAATGTGCTGCTGCGGGTGGGGGAGCAGTTTATCCGCGGCCAAGACCTGGAATACAACCTGGAGGAAGAACGGGGGGAGTTTCGCCAAGTGGAGGGGGAGGTGTTTTTCGCCAGCCTGGAGGCGGATGTGGCTAGCCTCAGCAGTGACCCCAAACCCATCCAGGCGGGATCCCGGGAGCGGTCGACGCCGCGGCTGATTCGCTTTCGGGCGGAGCGGATTCGTTTTGATGCCCGCAGTTGGGTGGGGGAGAATGTTCAGATTACCAACGATCCGGTGGAGCCGCCGGAATTGGCTATCCAGGCTCCCCAGGTGAATCTGACCTTGGATGAGCGGGGATCGGGGCTGTTGACCGCCCTAGGGGGGCAGTTGGCTTTGGACCAGAGCTTGTTTTTGCCCCTGCCAGGGCGACTGCGCTTGGATCAATTCCGCCGCGGGCTGCCTCTCACCCTGCGCACCGATGCCGGCGAACCGCGCCGCGGGCTTTTGCTGCAAGCCAACTTTGAAATCTTCGCTGAGCCAGATGTCAGTTTTGTGCTGTCGCCGCAGTTTTTTCTGGCCCGCTGGCTCAATAATGCCAACAGCCATGGCTTGGCGGATCTAATCGGGCTGGAAACTTCCCTGCAAGTCCGCTTCGCCGGCGGGCAACTCCTCAGCCTCCTCACCCAACTCGATGGCCTCGTCTGGGACCAATTGGGATCCCGGTTGCGGGCCCAGGTGGTTTACAGCTTGCCCCTCCCAGAGGGTGGGCGGGTGAATGTCTTCTACAGTTACCGGGAATTATTCTTCAATGGTCTGTTGGGCTTCCAGACCGTCAACAACCGCCTCGGCATCAGCTACACCACCCCCACCTTCACCCTAGGGGATCCCGAGTTGCGGTTTCAGGCGGCGGCCAGTGTGGAATGGATAGATGCCCTAGGAGAACGGCAAATCAACCAGGATCCCGATTTAGCCTTGGCCAATGCCGAACCGCTGCAGCTGGCCAAACTCTCCCTCACCGCCGACCTCAACCGGCGTTTTCCCCTCTGGCTAGCCCCCGTGGCAGAGGTGGACGTCAGCCAACTGCGCTTCAGTCGGGATCCTGTGCAGCCGGGGTTTTGGTTGGTGACGGGGGTGAGTGGCAGTCAGTTTTTCTATTCCAACGGGGGATCCCAGAGTTATTTAGTGGGTCGGGTGGGGATTGAAGCGGTAATTGGGCAATTATTAGCGGATAGTTTTGATTACACGGGTTTGAATATCACCTATTCCAATGGGTTATTGACGGGCAGTTCTCCCTTTTTATATGACCGGATTACCACCCGGGAGCAGTTGGAATTGGGGATTTTGCAGCAGGTTTACGGGCCGGTGCAGGTGGGGGCTGAGACCACCCTTGATCTGCAAACGGGTCGCTCCGTAGATACCACTTATAGTTTGGGATTTCAGCGGCGGACTTACGGGATTACGGTCAAGTTTAGCCCTAGCCGCCAAACCGGGGCGATTGAACTGAGAATTGACGACTTGAATCTGAGTAACTAATCCTCTGTTCTGCCACTTTTTTGGGGGGGGGAAGGGGGGGAGGGAGTTTTTGCATTCGCAAGGGAAATGTCTATAACTAACAAGTGAGCTCAACGGGATTGGTTTCAGCCCGCAAAAAAAAGAGCTGTTGCCAGAGTTACCACCAGTAAAAGACCGATACTAAAAGGGCGGCGTTCGGGGAGGGGGAGGCGATGGAGTTGTTTTAGCCAAGGGAGCCCCACCTGCTCCACAAACCGATCCAAAGACAGGCGCATCGGATAGCGGTAGAGAGAATCCGTCTCCTCCAAGATCACATCAATCACCAACAAAGTGGCATAGGCCCATAGTCCTGCCCAAAGGATAATTCCCAGAGTTGTCAAAACTGGGAAGGCCATAGCTTAAAGGTCATCCCCATCGAAAACTTGACCTTCCCCCACCACCAGCAAATCCGTCTGTTGGCGGTAGTAGTCGACACTTTTCACCTGGACTGTCACCCGTTCTCCCACCCGAAATTGTTTGCGGTTTTTGCGGCCGATCAGCGCCTGATACTTGGGATGATACTCATACCAATCATCCTTGAGGGAGCGCACATGCACCAAGCCCTCCGCTAACAAAGGCTCCACCTGGACAAAAAAGCCATAGTTCTGCACCCGCACAATCACCCCATTCAAGGTCTGTCCCAAATGGGCCTGCATAAAAGCAGACTTCTTCAAGCCCTGTAACTCCTGTTCTGCTTGGTCAATATGGGCCAATTGGGCCTGAGCATCGGGGAGCCAAGCCCGCACCTCCGCCAGCAATTCCTCCTGATTTTTGCTCGGCAACACCGCCCAGGTCACCACCCCGTGGCTACTGCGGCTGCGCAGATCGGCCACCGTTTTGGAACGGGGAGCAGACTTCTCCTTGCCTTTGAAACATAAAGCCTGCAGCACCTGCTGATTTAGCCAATCCCCATAGCGATGCAAAGGGGCCGCAAAGGGCACAGAAGCCGGCGGGCGACTGAACACCCCTCCCCCCTCTCCCCCCACCTCCCGGTAACCCAAAGGCGGCAAGCCCCCCAGCAATGCCTCCGTCACAATCCCCCGCAAGGTGGGATCCCCAGGCAACTGCTGGAGCCACTGCTGCACCTCTTGGGCTGTGATGGTCTCAGGCGGTGAGGTGATCAACCCCAGTTGAGTTGCCAAGCGCAGAAAAGACTGCAACCCCTCCACCGTGGGCTGGGGCTGCTCATAGGCCACCCCCGGCAGCCCCAAACGCAGCAAATGCTCCCCCAGCAAAGCCTCGGCCAATACCTCCGCTTCCCTGAGAATCGGCTGCGCAGGGGTGGGGGTCTGGACAATCGCCGCCGTCCAGGCGGGATCCCCGATCACCGTGAAGCCCCCCTGCTGATGGCGGCGCTGGCGCAGGGCCTGGGTCAGCCGGTGCAAGGAATGCAGCAGGGTTAGCAGGTCACTGGGTTGGTCTCCTAGTTCCGTTGCCAGCAGGGCTTCCACCTGGGCAAAGGTGAGATGGGCACTGGTGCGGATTACACTCGGCTGCACTTCATAGGTGATCACCTCCCCCTCGGCAGAGAGGGTGACCAGCACCGACCAACAGAGACGTTCCTGCTGGGGCAGCAACAGACAATGCTGGGTCACCGCCGCCGGATAGAGGGGGAGCGTCACCGTATCGAGATGGGCACTGCGACAGCGGCGCCGGGCTTCTTGGGCCAAAGGGCTGCCCAGCTCCACCCAAGCTGCCACATCGGCAACATGGATCCCCAACTGCCAGTGGTCCTGGTCAGGGCGGAGGGACAGGGCCACCGTGGGTCCCAGCAAATCCGGCTGATTCAAGTCATGGGCAGCCATGGTCAACGTAAACCAATCCCGGTAGTCCTGGCGTTTTTTCAGCTCAGCTTTGCTGATCCCCTTGGGTAGCCCCTGGGCCGCCTGGAGCACCGCTTCCGGGAACTGCTGCGGCAAGCCATACTTGGAGCAAATCAAATCCACATCCATCGAAAAGCCAGGGTCATTCCCCAGCACCTTCAGCACCCGCCCCTGGGTTGCCAAATTGGCCAGCGGATAGCGGGTAATCTCCACATAGACCACCTGCCCATCCGCCAGGGATCCCGGGGTTTCCTCGGGCAATTCCACCTCAAACATCAGCCGGTCATCGAGGGGGATAGCTTTGACGAGGGTGTCTTGGTTTTGGATGCGGGCGACCAGGGTGAGGTTGACCCGTTCAATCACGGCGGCGACTTCCCCTTCCGGGCTGCGGCGGCGGTAGCCATCTTTGGTGATGCGTGCCAGCACCCGGTCCCCATTCCAGGCCCCATTCAGGTTACTGGCGTAGATATAAACATCGTCCACATCGGGTTCATCGCGGATGGCAAAGCAATAGCCGCGGTTGTAGCAGCGCAGGCGGGCGGGCACCAAGGTGGGGTCGGGGCGATGGCGATAGCCCTGCTCCGTCTGCTCCAAAAACCCCAACTTGCAGAGAGCTTCCAGGGCAATGGCTAATTGTTCCGCAGAAACACTATCTGGGGCAATATGGAGCAGGGTGTGCAACGTATCCAGGGGAGTGGCTTCGGGAGAGGCTAAAAAATAATCAAACAACTGAGCAACGGGAAAATCCATGGTGAGTTAGCTCGGCGGCAGCAGTTCGTATGGCTCTATACCAAATGTACCAGTCCCAGTCCCTATTCTCGGCGGGGTAGGAGCAGGCTATCGAGGGGATCCCGGCCGCCGAGGAGTTCTAGGGCTTGGACAGCGGCGCGGGCGCCGGCGAGGATATCTTGTTCTTGTCCCCCCAAATAGACCCGTCCGTAGCTGCCCAGGGGATAGACATCGAGGATATTGATCATGGCGGCTTTTTCCGCCTCATTGGCGGCTAGGGCGGCATAGCCGGCCGGTTCCACCTCCAGGACATAGAGGGTTTGTCCGGACAGCAGCATATGTCCGCGACGGGCGCGGTTGATCAGTTGTGCGTGGTGGGGGTCCACATTGCGGATCACCTGGCTGGAGATGATCCGGGGTTTGAGGCAGTCGGTTTTATCGGCTGCGATGGCATCGAGGATAGCTCGGGAAGCCGCCTGCACCTCCCCTTGGCGACTGGAATGCACCTCCAAAAAACCATACAGGCGTTCCACCACCTGCAATCCCGGGCGCACGGCAGCGGATTTGAGGGCAATATCCATCAGACGATTAATTTCCATGCCGGGGGCAATTTCAATCCACAGGGAGGCATCCCCCGGCAGGGGCAAAAACCCCGCCGCCACCGTCCCCAAATAGGCCGCATACTGGGGTTGGAGCCGGTCAATGTACACATAGCTGCGCAGATCCGCTTTCCCGGCTCGATTCAACATCCCGCTCCTAGACCCTAGTTTTTAGGGTACACCTAGGGGAAGCTTGGTAGCTTCGCCACTTGCGTCCAAAGCGGAAAAGCCCGATCATGGCTTGAGTTGGGTGAACCCCCTGCGACCGAAAGCCTTCACGGCATGATGGCTGGAAGCAAAGCCCTCAAAACCAGAACTAGCTAGATGGTTTGAGCCAGCGGGTTTGAGTAAGTGGAGGCAATTTGACAGCGCCGTTACCGAGTGGGCTGCCTAAAAATCCCCTGGCTAAAGTCAGGGGAGTGTCAAGACCAAACTTAACCAGCAACGGCAGTAACCCCCGATCACCACCGTCAGGCCCCGGCAAACAGTATAGTAAGTAACCGTAAGCCCCCCTGTCCTTCCCATGAGTCTCCATCGTTTGATCTACATCAGCCGGGCTAGACAAGACATTGGCTACTACGATCTGCGCGACATCCAAGACAAATCCGAACGCAACAACAGCCGCGATGGCATCAGCGGTATGCTTTGCTACGGCAACGGTCTTTTCCTGCAAATTCTCGAAGGCAGCCGCACCGCCATCAGCAGCACCTACCACCGCATCGCCGCCGACCCCCGCCATCGGGATCCCGAGCTGGTGGATTTTCGCCAGGTGGAGCAGCGCCTTTTTACGGCGTGGTCGATGAAGGTGACGGATTTAGGGACCCAGGCTCCGGAGAAAATTCGCCAGTTGCATCTCAAGTATGGAGCGAGTCCGGTTTTTGATCCGACCACCATGAGTGCCACCCAGTGCCTGCAGCTACTCCTCGAACTCAGCCAGCTCTAGGCCCAACCCCGGAAAAATAAATCCCAGGCCCATTATCAGCCGACTCATCAAGTCATTGCAGGCATTTTCTGAAAACCTAGCTCAGATCCAGGGGAGCTAAATCTTCCATAGGCATCTCTCAACAGGGGGAACGAGCCCAATCCCCCTAGCCTTTATCCTAGGCAATTCTAGTTATTTCAAATAAAACCAAATAAAAGAGGTACATTTTCTCAATTCCTTTTCCCATTTGGTTTAGGCGTCAGGGGTGAGGGATCCCTTTCAGTCTCAATGGAAATGAGTTTGAATGATGCTATCTATGCCACTAACACTAAGCAGTGTTAGCATCTGGGTTAGCACCTGGCGGAATCTTTGCTGGAGCTTGAGTGAACTATCGTTTTAGTTTTGAGCCGCTTTAGCTGGTAGCACATGGCACTCGGTACCACCCCGAACTCTCGAGCCCGTTCCTTCAGCGTTTTTTCCGGGTGCTCCTCTAGATCCCGCTTCAACTTATCAATATCTATTTTTCGCCTTCTTCTCTCAACCTTAATACTCTCTAGATTAGGTCAATCGAGCCAGCGGTAAATCGTTGCCCTAGCAACATTAAACACCCTCGCTGCCCTAGTAATACTATTACCATTCTCAATAAAAGCAATGACCTTTTTCCTTAAATCCAGGCTGTAGCTCCTGTAGCTCATTTTCCCCCCACCCCATCCTAGACACCTCAGGAAATTGTCTCGCTTTTATCTAAAAGACCTTAGCCCAAACGGTCGGTCTTACCTTGAGCTATCGTCCTGCCAGCGGCGGCGCAACTGGCCGCAGGCAGCATCCTGGTCGAGGCCGCGGGTTTGCCGCACACTCACCGCCACCTTCTCAGCCCGCAACTGCTGGACAAACCGCCGCACCCGCTCAGGGCTAGGGCGCTCATAGGTCGCCTCGCGAATGGGATTGTAAGGGATCAAGTTTACATGGGCCTGAAACCCCCGCACCAACCCTGCCAATTGCTGAGCATGTTCCGGCCAATCATTCAGCTTGCCCAGCAAAATATACTCAAACGAGACCCGCCGCCCCGTCCGCTGCACATACTGCCGACAATCAGCCACCAACTCCTCAATGGGATAATGCCTAGCACTGGGAATTAACTGACAACGCAACTCCTGATTGGGAGCATGCAAACTCACCGCCAACGTCACCCCCAAATCATGCTCCGCCCACCGCCCAATCTGTTTCGGGATCCCCACCGTCGAGACGGTGATGCGGCGCTGGCTGATGCCCAGATCCCGCTGCAAGCACTGAATCGCCCCCAAAACCTGCTCCTGATTTAGCAGCGGCTCACCCATGCCCATAAACACCACATGGCTTACCCGCCGCTGAAACACCTCCTGCACCGTCAGCACCTGATCGACAATTTCGTGGGTGAGGAGATTGCGCTGCCAGCCGGACTTGCCCGTCGCACAAAAATCACAGGCCATAGGACAGCCCACCTGGGACGACACACACACACTCAGGCGATCCGGGCTGGGGATCCCGACCGTTTCCACCGTCAGGCCATCGGCGAGTTTGAGCAAAAACTTGATTGTGCCATCCACGGAGACTGCCTGATGCAGCACCTGGGAGCGTCCCACCGGGTAAGCTTGGAGTTGGGTGCGCCACTGTTTGGGCAGCACGGAAATCGTCCCTAGATCCCGTGCTCCCTTGTGGTAGATCCAGTCATAGATTTGCCGTCCTCGGTAACTGGGCTGATCATGAGAGAGGGCCCACTGCTGCAACTCCTGCAAGGACTGACCCAGTAAAGGCACCACCATGATGTTCCTGTCTTGACCCCATTTCAGCCTAGCCCATGCGGATTCTGATTGGCTCCGACTACCACTGCCAGGCGAAATTGCAGGTAGAGGCCTTGGATTTACTGCCTGGTGTGGATGCGTACATCAACTGTGGCGACTTTTGCAGCCTAGCCGGTGCCAAACATCCCGACCCCCACCTCGGCTACCATCCCAAAGGTCAACGGGAAGTGGAGCAACTGCAATCCTTTCTACAAGAAGTCGATGAACGGGGCAAGCCCTGGCTTTTCATCCCCGGCAACCACGACCCCCTGGAAATCGCCCTCGCCCCCCTTGCTGGCCGGCATGGCTATATGGGTACCCGCTCCGAGTCCCTGATGTGGCAAGGGTTACACCTGTTGATCGTCCCCTGGACCCCTCCCTGCGGCTGGAACTGGAGCCTCACCCGCACCCACCTGCAAGAACTCCTAGAGCAATGGCAAGGGATCCCGCCGGTGGATCTTTTGATTTCCCATGCGCCGCCGTTGGGGATGTTGGATGAGAACAGCCGTTGGTATGGTCGCAAGACGCCTACCCTGCGTCCTCTGGTTGAGCAAATCCAGCCTCGCTACTATCTTTGCGGTCACATGCACCACGACGGCGGCAAGCAAGGTCAAATTGGCAAAACAACTGTGATCAACGCTGCTCTCCACAACATGATCTTGGAGTTGCCGCCATACGTGGCCAGCCAGTCAGCCCATTAACCCCTAAAGCAGCTACTTTCGCAAGCTTTGGCGCAAGCTTTAGACAAAAATCTAAATAGAGAGAGCGCCTAATCGGGAAAGCCTTTGGACTCAACAATCCCGTCAAGCCTGCTCAACCCTGCTTGCTGGCTTCTTACTCGCCTTGAGTCTTGTTTGAGTCTTGTTTTGATGCTGGGCCCTGATGCTGGTTGTTTTGCGGCTTTTGGTTACCTGCCCTTTCCTTTTGTCTGCCGCTTGTCTGCCGCTACCTCAGCGCTCACCAGCCTAGAAGCCACCCTAGCAGCTTTCCGTCAACTTGGCAAACTTTCCGCCGCTAACTGTTTATACATAACTATCTACCCCCCTATAAATATATATATTTAGTAGTAGTAGGGCCTGTGGAAATGTGGAAAACTTGAGCAAAATCTAGCATTTCCAAGCCCTCCAGCCCCCTCCCCCCTGTGGAAAAAATGTGGAAAACTTGCCAGTTTTTCCACAAGGTATAAATACCCTGTGAATAAGTGGGGGTACTTTTCCACAGGTTTTCCACAGAAAATCGGGACTTTTCCACAAATTTTCCACAGCCCCGACCCCCTGGTTTGTCGAGATTTCTTGACATTTTCACAAAAATTAACATGTGCTGGGATTGTGAGCTGGGGTTTTTTAGGGGGGATGCAAGTTTTTCGGTATGGGGGGGAAAGGTAGCGGATGACTAGGCAGGGAGGGAAAAGATGTGTTACAATGCCCTAGCTGCATAAAAACCATAGACCTTGCGCCCGTGGCTCAGCGGATCAGAGCATCTGACTACGGATCAGAGGGTCGGGAGTTCGAATCTCTCCGGGCGCGTTGGTGGCCCAGTTTTGGGTCTAGTTTTGATCTCTAAATTGCTGTGGGTCTTGTGCTAAGATACCAGAACAAGCCCGGTGCAGGGAGTCTGGTATGTTTGAGCGGTTTACGGAAAAAGCCATCAAAGTGATCATGCTCGCCCAAGAGGAAGCGCGGCGGCTCGGTCATAACTTTGTGGGCACGGAGCAAATTCTATTGGGATTGATTGGGGAAGGCACGGGCGTAGCGGCCAAGGTTCTCAAGTCCATGGGGGTCAACCTCAAGGATGCCCGCATTGAGGTGGAGAAAATTATTGGGCGGGGGTCGGGCTTTGTGGCGGTAGAAATTCCCTTCACACCGCGGGCCAAGCGGGTGCTGGAGCTGTCGTTGGAGGAAGCTCGCCAACTGGGCCACAATTATATCGGCACAGAACATCTACTCCTAGGCTTGATCCGGGAAGGGGAAGGGGTGGCTGCCCGGGTGTTGGAAAACTTGGGGGTGGATTTATCCAAGGTGCGGACGCAGGTGATCCGCATGCTTGGGGAGACGGCAGAGGTGGCTGCCGGCGGCGGATCCCAAGGGCGGACCAAAACGCCGACGTTGGATGAGTTTGGCTCTAATCTGACTCAGATGGCTCAGGAGGGCAAGTTGGATCCGGTGGTGGGTCGGCAGCGGGAAATTGAGCGGGTGATTCAGATTTTAGGGCGGCGCACCAAGAACAATCCGGTGTTGATCGGGGAGCCGGGGGTTGGGAAGACGGCGATTGCTGAGGGGTTGGCGCAGCGGATTGTGCAGGGGGATGTGCCGGATATTTTGGCCGACAAGCGGGTGGTGAGTTTGGATATTGGCTTGTTGGTGGCGGGCACTAAGTACCGGGGTGAATTTGAGGAGCGCCTGAAAAAGATCATGGATGAAATCCGCAGTGCCGGCAATGTCATCCTGGTGATTGATGAGGTGCATACGTTGATTGGGGCTGGGGCAGCGGAAGGAGCGATTGATGCTGCAAATATCCTCAAGCCGGCTTTGGCCCGGGGTGAGCTGCAGTGCATTGGGGCCACCACGTTGGATGAATACCGCAAGCACATTGAGCGGGATGCGGCTTTGGAGCGGCGGTTCCAGCCGATTATGGTGGGTGAGCCAACGGTGGCAGAAACCATTGAGATTCTCTTTGGGCTGCGGGATCGCTATGAGCAGCACCACAAACTGAAGATTTCCGATGCGGCGTTGGAAGCGGCGGCGAAGTTGGCAGATCAGTATATTTCTGACCGATTCTTGCCGGATAAGGCGATTGACCTGATTGATGAGGCGGGCTCGCGGGTGCGTTTGATCAATTCTCAGTTGCCCCCGGCGGCAAAGGATCTGGATCAGGAACTGCGGCGGATCCTGAAGGAGAAGGATGCGGCGGTGCGGGCCCAGGATTTTGACAAGGCGGCGGAGCTGCGGGATCGGGAGATGGAGATCAAGCAGGAGATCCGGGCGATTGCAGCGGCGCGTAAAAATGAGGTCAATAACCGGGAAGAAACGCCGGTGGTGACGGAGGAAGATATTGCCTATGTGGTCAGCTCCTGGACGGGGGTGCCGGTGTCGAAGCTGACGGAGACGGAGTCTGTGAAGCTGATGGCAATGGAGGAGACCTTGCATGGGCGCATCATCGGTCAGGATGAGGCGGTGCGGGCGATTTCCCGGGCGATCCGGCGGGCCCGGGTGGGCTTGAAGTCCCCCAATCGCCCAATTGCCAGCTTTATTTTCTCGGGACCGACGGGGGTGGGCAAGACGGAGCTGACGAAGGCGTTGGCAGCCTATTTCTTTGGCTCGGAGTCGGCGATGATCCGCCTGGATATGTCGGAGTATATGGAACGGCATACGGTTTCCAAGTTGATCGGTTCGCCGCCGGGGTATGTGGGTTACAACGAGGGGGGGCAGTTGACGGAAGCGGTGCGCCGTCGTCCCTATACGGTGGTGCTGTTTGATGAGATTGAGAAGGCTCACCCAGATGTTTTCAATATTTTGTTGCAGATTTTGGAGGATGGGCGCCTGACGGATGCCAAGGGCCGCACGGTCGATTTCAAAAATACCCTGCTGGTGATGACGTCCAATATCGGTTCTAAGGTGATCGAAAAGGGCGGCGGCAGTCTGGGGTTTGAGTTTATGGATAATCAGGATGATGCCAACTACAACCGCATCCGCAATTTGGTCAATGAGGAACTGAAGCAGTACTTCCGCCCTGAGTTCCTCAACCGGGTGGATGAGGTGATTGTCTTCCGGCAACTGACGAAGGATGAGGTGAAGCAGATTGCCGATCTGCTGCTGAAGGAGGTCTTTGACCGGATGGCGGAGAAAAAGATCACGTTGCAGGTGACGGATAAGTTCAAGGATTTGATTGTGGAAGAGGGCTACAACCCAAGCTATGGGGCGCGACCGCTGCGGCGGGCTATTCAGCGCCTGCTTGAGGATATTCTGGCAGAGGAAATCCTGACGGGGCGGATTAAGGAAGGGGATGTGGCTGTGATTGATGTGGAGGAAGACCGCAAGCCCAAGGTGATGGTGGCACCGCCAGAACGGGTGTTGCTGCCGGCGGACTCCAAGCAGTAATTGAGGGGCAGTAATTGGGGGGCAGGGATGAGTTGGCAGGCTGTGCAAAGTGTTT
>JAUQVP010000070.1:0-13694 GCA_039794745.1 Thermostichales cyanobacterium HHBFW_bins_127
GGGATTCGTTATCTGTGGCGGCGGACCTGTGAGTTGGAGGCGACGATTCGCAGTCAGGAGGGGGCCCGGAATCTGCTGAGTTGGCGGCAGGAAATTGCCTGGCGGGAGTTTTACAAACATGCATTGGCCCATTGGCCCCATTTGGAGACCCAGCCTTTTCGGCAGAAGTTTGCCCGGCTGGTTTGGGACAATGATTCGGAGTTATTTCAGGCTTGGTGTGCTGGGGAGACGGGCTATCCGATTGTGGATGCAGCGATGCGGCAGTTGAATCAAACCGGCTGGATGCACAACCGTTGTCGGATGATTGTGGCTAGTTTTTTGACCAAGGATTTGCTGATTGATTGGCGCTGGGGGGAGCGCTATTTTATGCAAAAGCTGGTGGACGGGGATTTGGCAGCGAACAATGGCGGCTGGCAATGGAGCGCCAGTGTGGGAACTGACCCCAGGCCGCTGCGGATCTTTAATCCCACCACCCAAGCCCTCAACTATGACCCGGAGGCGGTTTATATTCGTCGCTATGTGCCGGAGTTAGCCAAGCTGGATCCGGAGGAGATTCTCAATCCCAAGGGGCTGAGTCCTTTGCAGCGGCGGGCCTGTGGTTATGTGCCGCCGATTGTGGACCACAAAAAACAACAGCAGGAGTTCAAGCGCCGCTATCAAGCTTGTCATGACTAATCACTATTGCCTTGGGGATGGGGGACAGAAAATCCAGCTTTTTTAAGGCTTTTTTAGGCAGGTTTCACCCCAGATAAGGGCCCAATCCCTCACCCCCGGCCCACAGGGGGATCTGAGGGATCCCGAGGGGGTAGTGGCTGGGGTTGGGGGGTGAAGATCTTCGGTAGCTGTGGGGGTGAGCAGGGCAAACTGTGGTACAACAACAGCAGCTTGTTTGGGTGGGTGGTTATGGCTTTGCACATTCCCCGTCAGCAGTATGCCAATACCTATGGCCCGACGGTGGGGGACCGCATCCGTCTGGCGGATACGGAGTTGATTATTGAGGTGGAGCGGGACTTAACCACCTATGGGGATGAAATCAAGTTTGGGGGTGGCAAGACGATCCGGGATGGGATGGGACAATCGCCGACAGCAACGCGGGTGAATGGGGCTTTGGATCTGGTGATTACCAATGCCTTGATCCTGGATTGGTGGGGGATTGTCAAGGCGGACATCGGCATCCGCGATGGCTATATCGTCGGGATTGGTAAGGCGGGCAATCCCAATATCCAAACGGGGGTGACGCCGGGGATGGTGGTGGGGGCGAGTACGGAGGTGATTGCCGGGGAAAAGATGATCGTCACGGCGGGGGGGATTGATGTGCATGTGCATTATATTTGCCCGCAGTTGTGTGAGACGGCTCTGGCTTCGGGGTTGACGACACTGATGGGGGGGGGGACAGGGCCGGCCACGGGCACCAATGCCACTACCTGTACGCCGGGAGCTTGGTACATCGGCAAGATGTTGCAGGCAGCGGAGGCATTTCCGGTGAATCTGGGGTTTTTCGGCAAGGGCAATAGCAGTACGGCAGCGGCGCTGACGGAACAAATTGCTGCCGGGGCCTGTGGGCTGAAGATGCACGAGGACTGGGGCACAACCCCGGCGGTGATCGATACCTGTTTAAGTGTTTGCGATCAGTGGGATGTGCAGGGGCTGATCCACACGGATACGTTGAATGAATCAGCCTTTGTGGAAGATACGCTGGCGGCTATCAATGGACGGGTGATCCATACTTTCCATACGGAAGGGGCGGGGGGCGGCCATGCTCCGGATATTATTCGTCTGGCGTCGGAACCAAATGTGCTGCCGAGTTCTACCAATCCCACCCGCCCCTTCACCCGCAATACCATTGAGGAACATCTGGATATGCTGATGGTCTGCCACCACCTCAGCAAGGATGTGCCGGAAGATATTGCCTTTGCAGAATCGCGCATCCGCCCCCAAACCATTGCTGCGGAAGATATTCTCCACGATATGGGGGCGCTCAGTATTATTTCTTCTGATTCCCAGGCGATGGGACGGATCGGGGAGGTGATCATCCGTACTTGGCAAACGGCCCACAAGATGAAGCTGCAGCGGGGACCCCTGCCGGAAGATAGCGACCGCAATGATAATACCCGCGCCAAACGCTATGTTGCCAAGTACACAATCTGCCCGGCCATCGCCCAGGGGATCAGCCATGTGGTGGGGTCGGTGGAGGTAGGCAAGCTGGCGGATTTGTGTCTGTGGCGGCCGGCGTTTTTTGGGGTGAAGCCGGAATTGGTGCTCAAGGGCGGCATGATTGCCTATGCCCAAATGGGGGATCCCAATGCTTCCATTCCTACGCCCCAGCCCTATTGGGGACGGCCGATGTTCGGCAGTTTTGGGCGGGCCCTGACCTTGACCAGTCTGACTTTTGTCTCCCAACTGGCTCTGGAAGAAGGGATCCCGGAGCAGTTGGGGTTGCAGCGGCCGGTGGTGGCGGTGAAAAATTGCCGGGAGATCAGTAAGGCGGATTTGAAGCTCAATACCTATACGCCCCGAATCGAGGTAAATCCGGAAACCTATGAGGTGCGGGCCAATGGGGAACTGTTGACCTGTGAGCCGGCGGAGGTGCTGCCGATGGCCCAGCGCTATTTTTTGTTTTAGCTTGATCGGCCCCCCCACTGTATTTGCCTAATCAGTGTCGGGATGAGGGCCGTATAAGAATCTCTGGAGCGTTTCCCTGCTATGTCTCCGCCATGGGTTCCACGGTGCAGCCGTACAAATTAGTCGATGTAGCCTAAAGCCCGCTCTCTCAGGTTGTTTTAGGTGGGCAGCCAGGGGAGCAGGGCATAGCTAAGGGCCACCAGCAGGGCAGTAAGCCCATAGAAGCTGGCAACCACCTGCAGCTCTGACCAGCCGCTCAACTCAAGATGGTGATGCAAAGGGGACATTTTCAACAGGCGTTGGCCGGTGCCGGTGCGCTTTTTGGTGTATTTGAAGTAGCCCACCTGCAACAGCACCGACAGGGCTTCCAGGACAAAAATGCCCCCCATCAAGGCCAAAGCCCACAAACAGCCCTTCAACAGGGCAATCGCCGCCAAACCCCCCCCCAATCCCAAGGCTCCCGTATCCCCCATAAATACCTGCGCCGGATAGCGGTTGTGCAGCAAAAATCCCCAACAAGCCCCGGCCAAAGCTAAACATAACCCCGTCAAACTGGGATCCCCACCGGGCAGAAACGCAAGTCCTAGGGCCACAAGGGCAACGGTGCCGGCGGCCAGCCCATCCAAACCATCGGTGAGGTTAACGGCATTGTTGGTAGCCAACAAGGCAAAAACCCCCAATAGCCAATACCCCCACCCCAAGGGGATCCCCCCTAATCCGGGTAGCTGCAAAATAGTGGCTGCCCCGCGCCAGGAGAGCCAAGCACAAAAGGCCACGGCAATCAGGATTTGCAAAATCAGTTTTTGGTTGGGCGTCAGTCCTTGGTTAGATTGCTGCCGGATCACCTGCCAGTCATCCAGCCAGCCCACCGCCCCATAGGCCAGCAAGACCACCACCGCCGCCACCCAGTCAGCCCCTAGGGATCCCTGTTGCCACCAACTCCAGCCACCGCTAACGGCAATAGCTGCCCCCAGAAAATACAATCCCCCCATGGTAGGGGTGCCGGCCTTAACCTGGTGGGACTGGGGCCCCTCACGGCGAATCACCTGGCCGGTTTTCCACGCCCGCAGGAGGGCCACCGCCGGGATCCCCACCAACCCCGTCAAACCCGCACTCACTACCACCACCTCACTACTAACCAGGGATCCCTGCCAGCCGGCACCGGCAACCAACAGGATCCCCAGCACCAAGGTCAGCGCCAAACTCAAACCGTTGCCCATAGTTCTCCCCACACCTGCCCTTACTCTACCCCCTGGGATGGCCCTATAATCTGGTCATGTCCCTGCCTGCCCAACGTTGGATCATAGCCCCTAGGGATCCCCAACGCTGCCAAAGTTTAGCGGCTGCAACCGGGATCCCGGAGTTGTTGGTGCAGGTGTTGCTGAACCGGGGGTTGCGGGACGGGGGGGCGATGCTGGCGTTTCGGGAGGCAGATCTGGGGGTGTTGCCGCCGCCGCAGGAGGCTTTTGGGGATTTGCAGCGGGCGGTGGATGTGTTGCAGCAGGCTTTGCGGGCGCAGACACCAATTTTGATCTGTGGGGATTACGATGCCGATGGCATGACCAGTACGGCCCTGTTGCTACGGGCCTTGCGGCAGTTGGGGGGAAAGGTGACCTATGCTATTCCCAGCCGCATGCAAGAGGGCTACGGGCTGAATCTGCGCATTGTCCAGGAAGCAGCGGCAGCAGGCATAGGGGTTTTGATCACGGTGGACAACGGCATTCGCGCCCATGAAGCGGTGGCAGCCGCCCGGGCCCTGGGACTGCAGGTGATCATCACCGACCACCACGCCCTGCCGGAGGTTTTGCCCCAGGCAGATGCCATCCTCAATCCCCAACTGCTGGCACCGGGATCCCCCTATGCAGGGATGGCGGGGGTGGGGGTGGCTTATTTGCTGGCGTTGAGTTTGGCAGAGGGTTTGGGTCGCAGGGAGGAGTTGGCAGAGCCCCTGCTGGCCTTGTGTACCTTAGGGACGATTGCCGATTTGGCTCCCCTGGTGGGGATCAACCGCCTTTGGGTGAAGCGGGGCTTGGGCTGCCTCACCCGCACCACGATTCCAGGGATCCGCGCCCTGCTGACCCGCCTCGGCTACGACAGCGGCACCGTAGCTCCAGAAACCATTGGATTTGGCCTGGGCCCCCGCATCAATGCTGTGGGACGGATTGGGGATCCCCAGATTGGGATTGACCTGCTGACCACCGAGGATGAGGCGGAGGCAGCGGTCTTGGCGGAGCGGTGTGAAGGGCTGAACCAGGAGCGCCAGGCCCTCTGCCGCCAGATTGAGGAGGAAATCCTGGCAGATCTGGAGCGGCAGCAGTTGGATTGGCAGCAGGAGCGGATTGTCATCCTGCGGGGGCAGAGCTGGCACCACGGCGTGATTGGGATTGTAGCCAGCCATTTGCAGGAGCTGTTGGGGCCACCGGTGTTTCTTGCCACTGCCGATGGGGAGGAGCTGCGGGGATCGGCGCGGGGACGGCCGCCATTTCATGTGGCCGAAGCCTTAGATGCCTGTGCTGACCTGTTGATCAAACATGGGGGCCACCAGGCGGCAGGGGGTTTTAGTCTGGCAGCCAAGAATTGGGATGCCTTCCGGGAGCGGCTGCAAGCCTATGCCCAGAGCCGCTTGCAAGCGGATGATTTGCTGCCCCAGATTAACATTGACGCTGAACTCACCCCCTCCCAGTTGGCTACCTTGGCAGACTTTCCCTTCTACCACCAGTTGCAAACCCTGCAGCCCTTCGGCATCGGCAACCCAGAGCCCATCTGGCTGATCCGCAACCAGCCCATCCAAGGACAACGGCGCATCGGCAAAAACCAAGACCACCTCCGCTTCCAGATTCGCCTAGACAATGGCCGCATCCTGCCCGTCGTCGCTTGGGATTGGGGACGCCACTATCCGTTGCCGGACCGTATCGATCTGGCTTTTACCCTCAGTAGCCAAACCTGGCAGGGGGAAACCAGCCTGCAACTGCAAGGGGTGGGGATCCGGGCTTCCATCCCCCCCCTCACCTACACTTACCAGCCTGCCCCCCGCCCCCAGGGGGATCCCTGCTGGTGTGCTTGGCAGCCGCAGGTGAGGTTGGCGGGTCAAGTTTTGGTTTATGGGTATCGGCGGCCGCAATTTCCGCCGCAGCCGGGGGTCAGCTACCACTATGATCGTCCCCAGGCCGGGGTTAGCTACCAGTCCCTAGTTTTATGGAGCCTACCTCCTTCGCTGACCCACTTACATTGGTTATTGCAGCGGTTGCTCAAGACCTGCTCCAAGCTGACCATTTACCGGGGAGAGCAGGTGGTGCCGGTGCCGACGGCGGCGGATTTCCTGCGGCAACTGCAACAGCACCTCCAGCAGCAAACGGATTTGGATCTGCTGCGCCTTGCCCAAGCCTGGTGGGTAGCTCCGGCGACGGTAGTGGCTGGGCTGAGACACCTGGGCCATTCCTGCCCCGAGTTCCCGGCCACGGGATCTGTGGAGGAAGAGCTGACCAATTTGGAGCGCTGGTACCAAACCCCTGTGTCAGCCCTGGCCCAGCTTTAGACGCCCTGCTAGCTTGCCCAGAGGTTTTTCCTGCTCCCCTTGGGCTGGGGGTGAGGGCAAGAACCTGGCTATGAGCTAGTCCAAACAAACACCTGTAGGAGGAGAAAGTGAACAACTCCCGACTCTCATCTTCGTACAGAGGTCTCAGGGTGCTGCCAGGGTGCCAGAAGACAAATCAAGCTCATCCCGGCAGAGATTTGCTTAATTGCTTAATACAGTGGGGGGCTTCCCGCCTAGCTAGGGATGCTACTCGTCAAAACCCAGCCAAACCTGCAGACGATCCAAAGCCGGCCAATCCGGTCGCCGCCGCCGCCCTTCCTGGATATTCTCCACCACCTCCCGGCGTTGCTCGGGATCCCGCAGCAGAATCTGGTCAATGCGTTCCACCTCTTGACGGATGCCTTTTTTTTGGGTTTCCAGCATCGCCAGCACCAGATTAAAGCGGGATTGAGCACTGAAGGGACTGAGTTTGACGGCCTGCTGAGCTGCCTTCAGAGCCGCCTCCCCCTGCCCTGTCAATAGATACAACCAGGACAAACAGGTCAAGAACACCTCATTTTTGGGATCCCGGTGGCAGAGTTCCACAAAAGTTGGCAGCAGTTCTGCGGCTGATTCCCCCTGCTGATAGCGGGCGATCGCCTGTTGAAACCGTTCATCAACAGCATCCACCATAACCTTCCAGGCAAAAGTTTTTCTAGTTTACCTCCCACCAGGCCCTAACCAGGCTAGCCACCACCACCGGCGCCGTCACCGCCCGCAAAATCCCTGCCCCCAAACTAAAGGGGATCCCCCCCCGCTGCTGGAGCAGTGCCAGTTCCCTAGCCGACCAGCCCCCCTCCGGCCCCGTGACAATCCTCAAGGGATCCCTGGGTTGCTGGTGCAGGAGGGTGGTGAGATGGGGGGCCGGTTGGCGGGTTACCCCCACCCATACGGGTTGTTGTTGCTGTTCTAGCCAGAGGGTGAGAGGGGTGGGTGGGTGTACTTGGGGCAGCTGCAACTGTTCCGATTGTTCCGCCGCTTCCTCACAGATGCGTTGCCAGCGCTGCCAGCGTTGGGGGGTCGGGCGGGGGATGGTTCGTTCCGTCAGCAGGGGGGTAATCACAGCCACCCCCAGCTCCGTCAACGTGTAGAGCAGGTCATCCATCCCCTGTTTGGGAATGCCGATCCCCAAATGCAGAGGACAAAGGGCGGGCGCCTTCACCTCCAGGCACTCCTCCAGACACACCCCCATCCCCCCCTGCCACCTGCCCTGCCAGAGCCGTCCCTCAATCACCAACAGCACCCGATCCCCAGGGTGGAGGCGCCGGACCCGTTGCAGGTAGTGGCATTGGTCTGGCCTGAGTTGCACCTGCCCCTGCTGGGGGGGAGTTGTTATCCAGAGGCGCGGACATTGAGACAGCACCATTCCCCCCGTTTCCAGAGAGCCGAAACCATCCAGTCGTGGGCTTCCAGCATTTCGGTGGCAATTTTGGCTTGGTCGAGCAGAATACCGCTGAGGATCATCCAGCCCTTTTCCTTCACCACCAGGCGAAAAGCCGGGATCATATCCAGAATCGTCTCCGCCAAAATATTACAGACCAAACCGTCCACCATATCGGGAATATGCTCTAGGCTGCCCTGTTTGACCCAGATCTGCTCCCGCATCTGATTCAACTGCCGATTTTCCAGCGTGGCTTCCACCGCCAAGGGATCCGTATCCACCGCATAGACCTTAGCTGCCCCCAGCTTCACCGCCGCCAAAGACAACACCCCCGAGCCACAGCCCACATCGGCCACCACCTGCCCCTGGGTGCCATCCAGCCGCATCTCCAGCGCTTCCAAACACAACTGCGTCGTCGGGTGGGTGCCCGTGCCAAACGCCATACCGGGATCCATACGGATCACCAAGCGGTTGCTGACGGGGGGTGTCGTCCAGGCCGGACAAATCAGCAGGCGGTCCCCCACCTCCTGGGGCTGCCAATACTGTTTCCAGCTATTGGCCCAGTCCTCCGACTCCAACAACTCCCAGCGCAGATCCGGACAGGGCATCCCGGCAATCAAAGCATCCTGCCGCAGCCGCAGGGACAATGCCGCCAGATCCAACCAACTCGCCCGCTGCACCGGCACATAGGCTAGGATTTTTCCTTCCCCCTGCACCACCGCCATCCCCTGGCAGCCAAACTCCTCCAGCCGCCAGTAGACCACATCCTCTTGCTTGGGGAGAACCTCAATCGTCAGTTGCCACCAACTGGTACTCAAACGGGGAGAAGTCGCCGTCACCATGTCCTACCGACCCATTCTCTTCATCATAGCGAGGCGACCGAACCTAACTAGCCGTAATAGCCCTTATTAATGCGGTTTTCCAAAGTGCTATCCCCCGGGTTATAGGGACCCACAACAAAATTGGGGAAATTTTGCCGGATCAACTGTTTTTGCGCCTCCGTCAGCCCGGGGATGGTCAGCATTTGCTCCAAAGATTCATAGGGGGCATGCTCCACCAAAATCCGCGCCAACACCGGATAAAACCCCGGTAGCTGCCGATAGTTGCGCAGGATCGTGTTGTTGACGTCAATTTTGGCTTCCAAAATCACCGCCGGGGTCGGCACCGGGGCTGCCACCACCACTTCCGGTTTGGCTGTCTCCTCGACCACCACCGCCGGGGCCTCCTCAACAGTCTCAGCCTCCTGGGCCAAACCACCCCCACCGGTACCGAACAGCAGCGCTAAACTCAAGACCAGGCAACCCACCAGACGCCAAATCATAGTTTTCCCTTACGTCACACAGCCATTAGTATTTCATAGCCTGTCACCCCCCTTGAGATAACATGAAGTATTGTTAAGAGCTTTTCTCATGGTGAAACGGATTCGCCTCGACCCCATTAATCAATATGCGGATGTGGCCACCAACAGCAATCTCCTCTCGGTATTACTAGGCAAAGAACTCGATGTCCTCAAGGAGTGTGGTGGGCGGGGACTATGTGCCACCTGCCACGTCTACATCAAGGAAGGCATGGGATCCCTGAGTGCCATGACCAAGCGGGAGATGCGCACCCTGGAGGTGATCACCACCTGCAAGCCCAATTCTCGCCTGGCCTGTCAGGCACGGGTGACGGGGGAAGGGGTGGTGGTGGAGTTGCCGACAGGGATGTACATCAATGCCTTCAAAGATCTGGAGGCCTTGGTGGGGCGGCGGGCGGAGCAGCCGCTTTTGCACCCTGTGACGGGGGCTATTTTGGTGCAGGAGGGCAAGTTGATCACCCGCTCCGTGTTGGAATCAGTTAAGGGATTGGACTTCGACATCGCCCAGGCCCTCGCAGCCACCTCCCAAGAGTTCTAAGGGACAACGCTTCTAAGATCGCGCCAGCTAACTGCCTGGCCCCGATCCGTTTCCACCACCACCTTGACGTGCGGGTTCTGCTTGGTCAGCTCAATCAGGTAGCGCAGCTCCTGTTGACTCAGCACATGCCCCTCGTAAAACCAAAACACCAGACCTTGGCGGGGCTGTAACCCTTGCTGGTACTGCTGAACCAGCGGCAAAAAGTAATAGGTACGCCGTTCGGATTTGCCCAAGTGCGCCGGTCGCACCCCATGGATGCGCGTCAAATAGCTGGCCAAATCGCCCATCCCTTTGGCGGTCAGGGTAACCACTTCGTAGCCTGCCCCCCGCAACCGCCGCCGATAGTGCCCCTCCGATCCTCCTTCCGGAGTCACGGTCATGGCCAAAGCACCGGCACGGGCCAGGTCATCAATAAATTTCTGTCCACTGCCAATCAGCAACATAATGGGGATCCCGGTTATTTATACCTAATTCTAGGGCTAATTTCGCTCAAGCTAGGGGATCCCCGGCTAAAGTGGGAGACAGACTGATGGCGATGGGGTATGGTGCTGCGGGCGGGGCCGATTTTGCAGGCATTGCAGCGGAAGCAGGCGGAATTGAGTCGCTTTGACCGGGAGGTGGCCTTGACCCAGGGGCGTTACAGCCGGGCGATGCAGGATTTGGCGGCCTTGTCCTGGGTGGAGATTGCCCAGCGGTGTGCTCAGGTGCCCTGGCCGGGGGCGATCCCCACCCCAGAATGGGGGCAGGGCTGGAATCTGCCCTTTGGGCAAGTGTGGGATAATCAGGAGCAAAGTCGGGAGTGGGTGACGGCAACCATTGCCAATGTCGCTACCTTTGCGGTGGATGGTTCCCAGCTTGATCCCGGCAAGGATATTTCCCTGCCCCTAGCTTTGATCCAGATCGGCTGGTACGAAAATCGCCACACCCCCCAGGGGGACTATGAAAAAGATATTCGGGTGGACCTGCTCACCCCCACAGAACTAGGCACCGGCAATGAACCCAAAGAACGCCGCATCCACGCCCGCCGCCTGCAAATGGAACTAGAACGGCTACGGGAATACCTCCGGGATCCCCCCCATCGTCCTTGTTTGGCCTTTTTGGATGGGTCGTTAATTGCCACTTTTGCTGAATGGTATGAGGCGGAGGAGCAGGCTTGGTATGCGGAGCAGTTGGTGGCTTTGTTGCGGGATTCCCAGTACTACCAAACCCCCTTAGTGGCCTACATTGATACGACCTATAGCCGCGATCTGGTGAATTTGCTGCAGGTGGTGTTTGAGTTGCCGGAAGCCCCTCACCTGCACGATGCCCAATTGCTCAGCCCCTACCTGTCGAATTGGGGGGATCGCAGTCCCTATTTTCTCTCCGCCCGGGGGGGGATCCTCAGCCGTTACCAGGAGATGCGGGATCGGGTGGGGTTTGTCTATGTGAAGACAGGGCAGGATCGCTATCCGGTGCGGTTGGAGTTGCCCCACTGGCTGGTGGAGCAGGGGCTACTGAACCAAGTGCTGGACTGGGTGCGCTGTGAGGTGGTGATTGGCGGCGGCTATCCCTATGTGATTGAAACGGCGGATCAAACGGCTGTTTTGCAGGCCGCTGACCGCTATCAGTTTTTGCGGCTATTGCAGGACTGGTCGGCGGCCCATCAGATCCGCTTGTCTTTGTCCCGCAAGAGTATCAGCAAGATCCAGCGCCGCCGCTAGGCCAGTTCGATCTCCCCTCGGCGAACCTTGAGACCTACTAAATCTAGCAGGGCTTCCTCTTCTGGGGTGATCACGCCGTCAGCGTTCATGGCTGCTTCGATGGCATCGTATTCAGCGGAGGTAAGTTTGCCGTCCGCCAAGGCCTGATCCACTAAAGCTCGAATCTCAGCTAGCTCCATAGTTCTTGAGCCCCACCAATCTATCGCCACTATAACCAAGCTTAGGGGTATGTGGCCGCCCTAACCTGCCTGAATTCAGAACCGAGGGGTGGGGGCAAGCCTTCAGGGATCAGGGGATTTGCTGCTAATGCTATCCAGGATCTGCTAACAGCAAAACCCAACGATCCTTGCCGGGACGGCGATGGGGCAGATTACAGTTGACCGAAAAGTCACAAGACTAGAGGGCTCTAAAAACTTTAGAAAAACCTTGCTTGAGCCGGTGAGGATCACCTCTGCTGTACCCCCCAACAGGGGATCCCGACAGGCAGGAGACGAGGGTTCTCTACACAACAAAGCAAGCTTAGGGATCACAATTGCCTTATTACCGATGGAGCTACCAATGGAGCAATACTGCAAAGCTGACTTCACCCTAGTCATTTTCCCGAGAAGCTCAATTTTTTAGTGCCCTTAAATAGTCCCCAAAACTTGAGCTGATAGGAGTAAATCTGTTTTGATTGCAAATTTATAGTCATTTCCCTTGAGACTGAAACTTATCCCTCACCTCCGCCCTCGCTTCTAAAGCGAGAAATGTATCTTTCTTATTGGTTTATTTGGTTATAGCAATTCTGACCAACTCCTCCTCAACCCTGCACTCAACGTCTTGACACTGTCTGCCTCTGGCGGCTTAGGGGGTCTCAGCCAGTGAACCAAGAAGTTTTAAGCCCTAGCCAGACCGTCAGGTTAACAAAGGAGGATGTCACTTCCCCTGGAGAAGCATTCAAAAAACTCCGCCCTAAAGCTACCCTGGAGGTGATTAGGCTTGCCAGTGGGCGTAGATGAGGGTGGGGGTGGCTTGCAACTGCATCCCCGCTTGGCGACAGAGCTTTTGCATGGGGAGGTTCTCCGGCAGAATCTCCCCCACCAAATGGGTGATCCCCTCCTGCCGCGCCACCTGCAACAGATGGGTCAGCAGGGCACGACCAATCCCCCGCCGCTGGTAAGGGTCAGCCACCAAAACCCCAAAACGAGCCTGACCGGGATCCTGGTGATGGCGCTCCAACCGCGCTACCCCGGCAATCTCCGCATCCCCAAGTTGCGCCACCAGGGCAATCTCCCGATCATAGTCGACGAAGCAGATGCGGGTGAGGCGTTCGTGGGCAGTGCGGGCACTAAAGGTGAGATGTTGTAAATAACGCCCATAAACACTCTGCTCCGAAAGCAGGCGGTGAAAGTTCACCAATAGGGGCTCATCTTCCGGACGAATCGGGCGAATGGTCAGCCCGTCCGCCAGATGCCAGATGTACTGGAGAGGATAGGGACGAATCGCCAAGGGCACCGGCGGATCCGTTTGCAGGACAATGCGAGCATCCAAAGCCATCAGTCCCCGCGGTGAAGCCAGCAGGGGGTTGATGTCCATCTCCCGGATCCCGGGTTGTTCTGCCACCAGTTGGCTGAAGCGCACCAAAAGCTGCGCCAAGGCCTCTAAATCCACGGGCGGCCGCCCCCGCACCCCCTGCAGGGCTTTGTAGATCAAGGTCTGCTCCATCAAACGCCGCGCCAAGGTGCTGTTCAAGGGGGGCAAGCCAATCGCCCGATCCTGAAAAATCTCCACCAATTGCCCCCCACTGCCAAACACCAACACCGGCCCAAATTGAGGATCCTGGCTGCTGCCCACAATCAGTTCGTAACCCTCCTGCGGGATCATCGGCTGCACCGTCACTCCCTGAAAATCCTGGGATCCCACCTGAGCTGCCATGGTTTGGTAGGCCCGCCGCACCGCCTCCCCATCCCCTAGGTTCAACTGCACCCCACCCACCTCGGTTTTGTGGGTAATGGTGTAGGAATGGAGCTTCAACACCACTGGATAGCCCATGGCCTCAGCCGCTGCCACCGCCTCCTCGACAGAACTAGCAACCCGCGTCGGCACCACCGGGATCCCGTAGGCCGCCAGGACGGCTTTGGATTCTGCTTCCGTCAGGAGCAAGCGTCCTTGGCTGCGGACTTGGCTGAGGATGTCCACCACCTGCTGCCGCTGCACCTGCTCTGGCATGGTCAGGGTAGGGGTTTCGTAGAGCCCCCGCAAAGTATAGCTGTAGCACCACAATTGACTGAACACCCGCGCCGCCTGATCCGGATAGCGGTAGGTGGGGATCCCGGCCTGGTTGAGGATATGTTCTCCGGCATCCACCTCCGCCCCCCCCATCCAACTGGCCAAAATCGGTCGTTGGCAGCCGCTCTGCTGCCACACCCGCACCACCTGCTCCGCCGTCCCCGTGGGATCAGTCATCGCCTGGGGGGTCAAAATCAGCAAACAGCCATCACTCTCCCCATCCTGCAGGACAATCTGCAAAGCTTGGGCAAACC
>JAUQVP010000071.1:0-13630 GCA_039794745.1 Thermostichales cyanobacterium HHBFW_bins_127
TTCGCTCGGAGCAAGCCCTCAGCCAAGCCCGGGCACAGTGGCAACAGTGGCAGGCCGCCGGTCTGACGACCCTTTCTCCCAACCGCGCTGTTGTCCTAGCCAAGCCCCAAGCCCTGCAAAAGCAGGACCCAATCCTATGCGGGCTCCTAGATAAACCCCAGACCCTCCGGGATCTAGCCCTGAAAACTCAGCAGGATTTGCTCCCCCTAGCCCAAACCCTGAAGAGCTACGTTGACCAAGGGATCGTGACCTGGGCTGGGGATCCCCCGCCTGCCTCGGCCTTGCCCGCCGTTAGGGTCAGCCAACCTGTTGGCCCTTTGTTGGTTTGCATTGATGACAGCCCGCTGATTTGTCAGAGCCTAGAGGCAATAGTGACCCCCCTGGGCTACCGGTTTCAGGCTATTTCGGATCCTTTACAGGCCCTGCCCTCCCTGCTGAAACAGAAACCAGATTTGATTTTTTTGGACTTGGTGATGCCGATTGTCAATGGCTACGAACTCTGTAGCCAAATCCGCCGAGTCGCCAGCTTAAAACAGGTGCCAGTCATCATTTTGACCGGTAATCTGCTAGACCGAATGCGGGCTAGTATGGTAGGGGCAACGGATTGCCTGCCCAAACCTGTGGACAGGGAACGGATCACAGGGATACTGCAAAAGTATGTGCCATTGTCAAGGGGAATGGGGAAAGATGCTTAAGAACCTGGATCACACCATGAGCGGGAGCCAGCCATGAATCGGGTTTTTGTTGTGGAAGACAGCCGTACGGATGCCGAGTTGATCAGCCTCACCCTGCAAAAAGCCGGATTCAGTGTCACCTGCGTCGGCAGCGGGGAGGAAGCGGAGGAAAAATTGCAAGCCCAAAAACCTAACCTGATTCTGGTGGATGTGATCTTGCCGGGGGAAAGTGGCTTCGAACTCTGCCGCAAACTCAAAGCCAACCCCACTACCCAAGGGATCCCGGTGGTGATTTGCTCAACCAAGAATACAGAATTGGATAAAACCTGGGGACGCATGGGGGGAGCGGATGCCTATTTGACGAAGCCTGTGGATCCCCAGGAACTGGTGGAGACGGTGAAGCGCTGGATTCGCTGATGATGGTGGAGCAACTGACTGACCCAACCAGCCTCTCCCTGCCCGTGGCGGCGGTGGGGACGCGCTACTTGCGGTTTCAGCTTGCCCATCTTGCCCTGCTGATCCCTTTGGGGTGTCTGCGGGAGGTGCTGTTGGTGACTCCAGCTCAGGTTCTACCGGTGCCGGATATGCCCTGCCAATGGCTGGGATTGCTGGGCTGGCGCACCCAAGCCATTTGGTTGCTGGACTTAGGACAAGTGATTACGGGATCCCCTGGGGTTCAGGGGCGTTGGAGTGTGTTGTTGACGGAAATTGCTGATCCGACTGGGTCCGGTGAGCCGTTGCTGTTGGGTTTGCGGGTGGACTCGGTGCAGACGATTGTCAGTGTGGTGCCGGAGCGGATCCTGCCTTTGGCTTTGGAGGTGGTGGAGCCGCGGTTGCAGGTTTTGTTTCAGGGATATGTGCTGAGTGAGTCGGGTCAGCCGCTGTTGATTTTTAATCCCCAAGGGATCAGTCAAGTTTTACCTGCATAGAGGAGAGTTACTTATGGTGATGACCTTGCCCAATCCGTCCCCTTTGGCAGGGGGTTCCCATGGTTTTGCCGAGCTAGTGGCGGAGCTGCGGCAGAACTTGGAGCGAGAAGCCGTCGAACCCCAGTGGCTGAAAGAAAAGCTGCATCAAATCAGTGACTGGCTCAGCCAAGGCTCAACCTGGACGGAAACCGGCTTGGGGATCACAGAACGGTTGCGCCACAGCCAGGATCTGTTTGCGGAGGCGGTGCAGCAGGTGCGGACTGCCTTGGGGGCCGACCGGGTGGTAATCTATCGTTTCCAGGAGGAGGGCAGCCAGGGAACGGTGGTGGCAGAATCCCTCCGCCATGGTTTTACCCCAGCTTTGGGGGAAACCTTACCGGCTGCCGCCTTTGGCCTACCTGCAGCCCCCCTCTATGAACAAGAACAGGGCTGTGCCATCAGCAATATCTACGAAGCCGACCTCACCCCCTATCAGCGGCAAATCCAAGAAAAGTTCCAGGTGCGAGCTTTATTGGCGCTGCCGATCACAACAGCCCGCGGAGCCTGGGGGCTATTGGTGGCCCACCACTGTCTGGGATCCCATGGCTGGCAGGGGGCGGAGCTGGGTTTGCTGGCGCAGGTGAGTCGGGATTTGGGGCTATTGATTGAGATTGCCGAGCTCAAACAACAACTGCAAGGAGTCAACGAGGAACGACAGCGGATTGAGGCAATTATTGAGCGGGTGCGGGAACCCCTCAGCCCCGATGAGATCTTTCGGGTGGTGACCCAGGATGTGCGCAAGCTGCTCAACTGTGATCGGGCGGTGGTCTACAAGTTCAACCCGGATTGGAGCGGGGATTTTGTGGCTGAGTCGGTAGCACCCGGTTGGGTGGCTTTGGTGGGGCAAAGTGTCAAGGATACCAACCTGGAAATGAACCAGGGTGGCCGCTATGCCCGGGGAGATTACCAGGCCATTGAGGATATTTACGCCGCCAATTTTGACCCCTGTCACCTGCGCTTGTTGGAGCAGTTCCAAGCCCGGGCCTATGTGTTGGTACCGGTGTTTTCCGGGGATCGCCTATGGGGGATCCTGGGAGCTTACCAAAACTCAGGGCCACGTCAGTGGCAAGCCAAGGAAATCACCTGGCTGGCCCAAATCGGTAAACAATTAGCGGTGGCGGCCCGCCAGGCGGATGCTCTGGTGGAGTTGCGCAGCAAAAATGAATCCCTGGCCAAGGCGGTGGAGCGGGAACAAACCCTGTCTACGATTGTGGATCGCATCCGCCAATCTCTGGATCTAGCCACGATTTCTCGAACTACGGTACGGGAGGTACGGCGATTTTTGCAGGCGGATCGGGTGGCCATTTTCCAACTAGATGCCGCCAGCCAGGGCAACGACTCGGTCTGTATCGCTGAAGATGTATTACCCGGTTTTGGCACGGCACAGGGATCCCGGGTTCACGACCACTGTTTAGGGGAGCAGTATCTGCCTTTGTATGCCCAGGGTCGCTACCAAGCTTTGGCGGATGTGCAGCAGGCGGAGTTGAGTGATTGTTATCTGCAGATTCTGGAGCAGTTTCAGGTGCGGGCCCATCTGGTGGTGCCGCTGCTTAAGGGCAACAGGGTTTGGGGTTTGCTTTGTGTGCATCAGTGTCGGGGGCCGCGGGGGTGGCAACCGGAGGAGATCCAGTTTGTGCAGCAGGTGGCCAGCCAGTTTGGCATCGCCCTGCAGCAGATCGAGTTTCTGGAGCAATTGCAGCAGAAAAACGCCGAGCTAGCCGCTGCCGCCGAGCGGGAACGGAGCGCCAAAGAAAACCTCCAGCAGGGGGCTTTGCGGGTGCTTCAGGCTTTGGCCCCTTCTTTCCAGGGGGATTTGACGGTGCGGGCACCGATTACGGAGGATGAAATTGGCACCATTGCCGACGGCTACAACACCACGATCCAGAGTCTGCGGGAGTTGGTGCGGCAGGTGAAGGTGGCAGCGGCTAAGGTGGCCAAAACCTCCGCTGACAGCAGTCAGGCGGTGGATGCCTTGGCAGGGCAGGCCGCCCAGCAGGTGCAGGAACTGAACCAAGCCCTGGAGCAACTGGCAACCATGGTGGAGTCCATTGCCCAGGTGGCTGCTGATGCCCAGCAGGTGGATCAGGCGGTGCAGGTGGCCAACCAGCGGGTGGCGGCGGGAGATGAGGTGATGGAGCGCACCGTGGAGGGGATTTTGGATATTCGGCAAACGGTTGCGGAAACGGCCAAAAAAATCAAACGCCTGGGGGAATCTTCCCAGAAAATTGCCAAGGTGGTGCGCTTGATTGAAAACTTTGCCACCCAAACCAACCTGTTGGCCTTGAATGCAGCCATTGAAGCCACTCGGGCTGGAGAATATGGGCGGGGCTTTGCGGTGGTGGCCGATGAGGTGCGCTCCCTGGCCTATCAGTCCGCCAATGCCACGGGGGAAATCGAGCGGCTGGTGCAGGACATCCAAACGGAAACCCAAGAGGTGATCGAGGCGATGGAGGTGGGGATTGCCCAGGTGATCCAGGGGACGAATTTGGTCAATGAAACCCGCCAAAACCTGACGGGCATTGCCGCGGCCACGGAGCAAATTAGCCAGTTGGTGGCAGAGATTCGCCATTCCACCGCCACCCAAACCCAACGGGCTGAGGGGCTCAACCAGGCGATGCAAGCGGTTGCCACCATTGCTAACCAAACCGCCCAGGATGCTCAGGGCATTGCCCGCTCTTTCCAAGAGCTGCTGACCACCTCCGCAGAACTAGAAGCCCAGGTGAGTCGCTTCCGCGTTGACTAGGGGGTGTCGGATGGATTTGGGGGAGATTCAGCAGCAGGTCTACCGGTCGTTCCTGCTGGAAGCACCAGAGCTGATCCACAAAATTGAGCAGGAGCTTCTGGATCTGTTGCAGGAGCACTCGGTGGAGCGGGTTCATAATCTGATGCGCTATGCCCATACCCTCAAGGGGGCAGCGGCCAGTGTGGAACGCCAAACCCTGCAAACCTTAGCCCACCACCTGGAGGAGGTCTTTAAGTGCCTCTACCAACCAGAAACCCTGGCGATCCCGGAATTGGGGTCGCTGCTGTTGGATGGGTTTGAGCATTTGCGCTTGGCGCTGCAGGCGGAACTGACCCACACTCCCATCAATGATGAGGAGTTGCTCAACCGGGCCGCAGCCACCTTCGCCCAACTCCAATACCACCTCGGCGATGCCTACGGTCAAGACGAGATGCTCCTAAGTTCTGCGGATTTGGGCTTCGATGTGGTGGGATCCCTGTTCCAGGAGACGGTGCTGGAGGAGCTGAATCATTTGGCAGCGGTGCTAGATACTGGGGATGGGGAGCGGATTCGTCAGGCCTTTTTACAGCAGGGGGAGTTTTTCTTGGGGCTGGCGGAGTCCTATGGTCTGCCGGGGTTGGGGGCGATTGCTGCCGCTACACTGGCTGCCCTGCAAGCCCATCCTGAGCAAACCCTGATCATTGCTGAATTGGCCTTGGAGGATTATCGCCAGGCCCGCCAGGCGATTCTCAACGGCGACCGGGAGCGGGGCGGGGATCCCTCGCCTTTGTTGTTGGCATTGGCCCAGGAACAGCTTGCCCCACCGGTTCAGGCAGAGGCGGAAGGGGTTTCCCTGGCCCAGGTGCAGGCGGTTTTGCAGGAGGTGGAAGCGGAGTTGCAGGCTGAAAAACTGGATCGACCCCCGCCGCGGGTGCCGGGCCCAGCCCAACCCTCATCCCCGGATCCGGTGCTGTTGCCGCCGATGATCCGGGTGGAGGTGCAGCATTTGGAGCAGCTCAGTCAGGTGCTGGGGGAGCTTTTGGTTGACCACAACCAGTATCGCCAGACCCAGCAGCACACCCAGCAGCAAATCCGGGAAACCCTAGTCTTACTGGAGCAGGCTCAGGCGCAACTCGAGCAGGTGCGGGACTGGATCCGGCGGGATCCCGGTCGCTCTGCCCCTGCCCCCTTCGATGCTTTGGAATTGGATGCCTATGGTGAGTTGCATGGGGCGGTGGAGAGTTTGGGGGAAGCCCTGGGGCAGATGGAAGAGCGGCTGCGGGCCTGGCAGGGACAACAGACCGGCTTGGAGTTAAAGCGCCGCAAACGGCTGTTGGATCAGGCCCAAGGGGCTTTGCTGCAGATGCGGATGGTGCCGGTGGGGACGGTTTTGCAGCGATTTTTCCGAGTTTTGGAGCAACTGCAAGTAGCCCATGGTAAAGCTGTGCAGTTGACCGTGCGGGGCAGTGAACTGTTGGTGGACAAGTCCCTGGTCGAAAAACTTTATGATCCGCTGTTGCACTTGGTGCGCAATGCCTTTGACCACGGCATTGAACCCGCCAGTGAACGGCAAAAGCAAGGCAAACCCCCCACGGGACGGATCAGTATTGCCGCCTGCCGTCAAGGCAACCGCACCCTGATCGAAGTCAGTGACGACGGCAAAGGCCTAGATTGGGAACGGATCCGCCAACGGGCCATCCAACGGGGGCTGCTCAACCCGGAAATCCAACCCAGCCAAGAACAATTGCAAGAATTCCTGTTTCAGCCCGGCTTCTCCACGGTCGCCCAGGTCAATCAGCTTTCCGGACGTGGGGTTGGTCTGAATGTGGTGCGCAGCCAAATCCAGTCCCTGCAAGGCTCCATTACCATCCGCTCCCAACCCGGACAGGGAACTACCTTCAGGCTGCATTTGCCCCTCACCCTCAGCACCGAACGCCTGCTCATCTGCCGCTGCAACGGGATCCCCTATGCTTTGCTCACCGACGGGATTGTGCAGCTGATCATCCCAGAGCAGATCCAACACTATCAAGGGTTTGCCGGGGAGCAGCAGGCCATATCCTGGGGAGAAGGGTGGTTACCGATCCGTACCTTGGGATCCCCGGTTGCTCCAGCCCGCAGCCCGTTGATTCTGCTGGGTTCCCAGGAGCCGGTTGTGGCCTTAGCTGTTGACGAAATTGTGGCAGAACAGGATCTGGTGGTGAAGCCCCTGCCCCCCCGCCCCACCCCACCCCCCTATGCTTTGGGCTATAGCTTCCTCAGCGAAGGTCAACTCTGCCTGGTGGTCGATCCCCAAGTCTGGCTAGGCAGTTCTCCACCGGCTCCGCCACCTTCACTCCCCCCCAGTGTGGGATCCCGGCCTTGGGTGTTGGTGGTGGACGACTCCCTGACTCAGCGAGTGAGTTTGAGCCAAATGCTGGCCGATGCCGGCTACCGGGTTTTGCAGGCAGGGGACGGTCTAGAGGCCCTGCAGCTATGTCAGGAGCACAGGGATTTGAGCTTAATCCTGTGCGACATTGAGATGCCGCAGATGAATGGCTTTGAATTTCTGCAAGCTCGCCAGCAAAACCCCAAGCTCCAAGGGATCCCGGTGGTGATGGTGACTTCGCGGGCGGGGCAGAAGCATCGGGATTATGCTGTCAGGTTGGGTGCGGACGGGTATTTAATCAAGCCGGTGGTGGCGGCGGAGTTATGGCAGATCTTGAGCCAGTTAGGAGTGGTGGTATGAGACAGGAGCGTGGTCAGTCTTTGCGAGTTTTGATCTTTCCCTTATCCGGAAAGCAGCTTGGTTTGCCCTTGGAGATGGTGCGTAAAGTTCTGCGTTATCCAGGGGTAATTAGCATCAATAGTCAGGGTTTAGGGCTTGTGGAATTGCCCAACGTGCCCCGGCCATTGTTGGCTTTGGATCTCACCCATTTTTTAGATCAACGCCAGGGTAGCTTCTCCTGGTCACAAGCCTTTTTACTGCTCATTGAGCCATCTGCTGAGAACATTATGGCTGTACCGATTCCCACCCTGCCTACCCTGGTGGATGTGCCCTTAGGTAGCATTAGCCCCTTGCCAGTGGCTTTGCAGCAGGATCCCGCCTATCGTTTTATCGGGCACACGGCTTTACTACCGCCGGAGAATACCAGATTGTACTTGATTGGCTTAGGGATCCAGAACCTTGTCAGTTCCCCCAAACAAATTCCCTATTCCAGTTCTGTATAGTTAGTGCGGGGCTGCAACATGGATCCGCGGACAACAACCACTTTGTAGCCCTTAGGTGGGACAGTTTAGCAAGTCATTCAGACAGTTCAATCGGCAAAAGCCAATCACTGTGGATAACCTCAAGGCTGTCATTCCAAATACTGGAGCTATGGGGCATCCTTCTCAAATAGCTTGGTAGTAGCCGGAGGGTCAAAGCCGGTGGAGACCTTGGCTTGATCACCAGTCAACTAGCTAGTGACAGCAGCCCACCTAGCAGGGATTATTGCCAGCTTTTTTGAGCGGGGAGGCGGAAAGGGAGGGATTTGAACCCTCGAGGAGCTTGCGCCCCTAGCGGTTTTCGAGACCGCCGCATTCAACCACTCTGCCACCTTTCCAGATTTTAGAACCCCTATTCTATCGGTTTCTCTGGCAGTTGCAAAGCCACCGGCCTACCCGAGTAGGACAACCATTCCGGCTGCAAACTGACAAAATCCCCAACCCCCGCCCGAGGATGGCAGTCAATACAACCGGTCACCCGCACGGGATCCCGAAACTCTACTTGCGGATGCAAGGCTCGGAAAAAGCGGGACTCCGCCAACCGGAAAGGGATGCGCTCATTTTGGTTGAGGGGTCGGGATCCCTCTCGCATGACATTCCAGATTAATTGCAAAACTGGGCCACTAGGGGTTTGAATCTGTTGCCCATAGTGATTGGGATCCACCAGCAATCGTTGCCAGGTTTGCACCGGCAGCACGGCAGGTGGCAGGGCCACATGGCAGGTGGCGCAGAACTGCCAGTAGAGATCCACCCCCAGGCGGGCTTGGGTTTCCTGGTCCGGTTCTTGAGCAGTTGCCCCCCAGGCCACCAGCAGCGCGCACAGCAACATACTCCCCAGCCGCAGCCACCAGGATCGCAAGATCTGTCCCATCCTTCCCCCCATGTTTGCCTGTTCCATCTTACTGAGGGAAAAAGGCCAAGGTATAGGCTTGTTCCACATCCGTCCTCGGATCGAAGATCCCCACCGCACTCATCCGCCGGAAAAAGTCCTGCCAGCGGGCAGCGGTCATAGCTCCAATCCCCAACCGTTGGGCATCCCCACCGGTCACCAGCTCATACTTACGCAGCATTTCCACCCCATAGCGCAGCAGTTCCAGACTCATCTCCGGGTTTTCCTGTTGGATGCGGGCAAAAGTCGGCTCCGGATCCCTGAGAAAGGTCTGCCAACCCGCTGCCGTTGCCTGTAAAAACCGTCTTAGCACCTCTGGTTTGCGCTCCAGAGTTTCCCGGCGGGTCACAATCGTACTCACATAGGGGTTGTAGCCCAGATCCGCCAGCAAAAACACCCGCGGCTCAAACCCCGCCTGCTGCCGCACCGAAAACGGCTCCGACGTCAAAATCCCCTGTTGCACCGCATTGGGGTCAGCCAAAAACGGCCCCAACTGGAAGTTATAGGGACGGATTTGCTCCTCCCGCCAGCCTAACCGCCGCTGCAAATAGGGGAAAAACCCCAACCGCCCCGCCTGCGACAAAAACACCGGCGGATCCCGCAGATCCTCCAGCCGCTCCACATGGGGGTGAGCCATCAGAATCAAGGGCGTCTTCTGAAAAATAGCCGCAATCGTCACCACCGGGATCCCAGCGGCCACTGCCCGGATGGTTTGGGCAGAAGCAGACAGGATCAGGTCAGCAGTGCCGGCAATCAGCAATTGGGTGGCATTGACATTGGGACCGCCCATACGAATGCGCACATCCAAGCCAGCCTGTTCATAGAGCCCGGCAAGCTGAGCATAGTAGAACCCCCCATGTTCGGCTTGGGCAAACCAATCCGTGACCAACGTCAGGGGATCCCCTTGTTGGGCGTGGGTAGGAGTAGTGCTGAGGCTGAGTCCAGCTAAAAAACTGAGGGAGCGAAGCAGGGAGCGACGTCGCATAGTTTTGGTGTTAGCCAGCCACACGAAAGCCCCCACAATCCGGGGGCAGTAGTCAGTCTAGTCTAACCCCTAATCAAGGGCCTAGCCAACGATAATTTTGCCGACCATACCGGCGCCGCGGTGGGGGGTACAGAAGTAGCTGTACTCACCGGCCGGCAGATCGGCAAAGGTGGTTTCCACTTCTTGCTTGGGTGCTGTCAGCAATTGTTTGTGGGAAAGTTTGGCAGCTAAAGCAGCATCTTGCCCTGGCACACTATCAAAAACAATGTTGTGGGGATAGACCTTGTTGTTGACCCACTTGACTGTGTCCCCTTTCTTAATTGTCAGCACCGGGGGATCAAAGACCAAAGCGCCACTGTCGGAGCCCATCTTCACCGTGTAGGTCTCAGCGGCTGCCGGAGCCCCTTGCAGCACCACAGTTGCCAGCATCACCAGCCCAGCCAAGCACAGCACACCCACGCGACGAAAAGCAGCAGATAACCAAGCCATATCAAACAATTCTCTTAAAGCGAATCTCCCCACTTATCATAGCACCTTAAGTCTCTTTTTCTGCGGGGGCAAACGCTAAAATCTGACAGGCCGTCGCAGCAGCCTTGACTACAGTGGTTTATCCCTGTCTAGCGGTTGACCCAACCGCCTGTTTTAACTTCCGGGTCCGCCCGCAAGGGCCGAAGGGCACCCGATTTTCTCCTAGGTGCGGGTTATTGCCGTTTATCGGTACCAATCGGCGTACTTCCTATTGCGTTTTACTGCGGTTGAGATCAGTGTTGAGCGTGCCCATCCTGCTCTCAGCCCAGCAAATCCCCAACTCTAGGCCAGGATCCCATGGCTCCCGTAGCTTAAGTAGCCAACGGCATCTAGGTTTTTGGTCTATCATGGGCAGCAACTTGGCGTGTTGGGATGGTTATGTCCGTTTCCTCCTATGGGCCTGAGGAGTGGCAGATTCTATCTCAGTTTTGGTATCCGGTTGCTTTTGCCCACCAAGTCCAGGATCATCCCCTGGGGGTGAGGCTTTTGGAGCGGGATTTGGTGGTCTGGCGCACGGCGGCGGGGGTTCAGGTGGCCGAGGACCGCTGTCCCCACCGGGGCTATCGCCTCAGCCATGGCCGATTGCACCAAGAGCTTTTGATCTGCCCCTACCATGGTTTCCACTATGATTTCCAGGGGCGCTGCGTGTTGGTGCCCTCGGACCCTACAGCCACAATCCCAACTCGACTTTGTCTCAAAACCTACCCCACCCAGGAAGCCTATGGCCTGGTTTGGACATGCCTGGGGCTCAATCCAGACACCCACAAAGTTCCTCCCTTCCCCGAATGGGGGGATCCGGAGTATGTGCAGTTTTTGCCGGCGGGGGTGGAGTTGGCGGTTTCGGCAGGGCGGCAGATGGAGGGGTTTTTGGATGTGGCTCACTTTGCCTGGGTGCACACCCAAACCTTTGGGGATGCCAATAATCCCCTGGTTCCTGCCTATGGGGTAGAAACAACGCCCTTGGGGTTGCGGGCGGATTATTGGAGTACGGTGAGTAATTTTCCCCAGGGGCTACAGCATTTGGGGCCGCCGGATTACCTGTGGCGGCGGGAGTTTGAGGTGTTTCTGCCCTATACAGCCCGCTTGACAGTGACATTCCCCGGTGGGGGGCGTTTGTGCATTCTCAATGCCATGTCGCCGGTCAGTCCCACTCGCAGCCGTTTGTTCTGTCCTATTTGTCGCAATTTCGACCGGGACGCCCCCCCAGAGCCGACCTACGCTTTTAATGCCCAAGTGTTTGCGGAAGACAAAGCCATGGTTGAGGCCCAAGTTCCTGCCTATGTGCCTTTGGATCCCCGGGCGGAGGTACCGGTGGGGGCCGATCGCACCTCGGTGGCTTACCGGCAGGCCCTGCGGCAGTTGGGATTGCAGGTGCATGCCTAGGGGGGGAAGTGCACCCGTAGCAGGGAAAAGTCATCGTCAAAACGCTGCTTGCCGCTGAAGTGTTGAGCGAGATTCACAAGTTCTGCCAGGGGATCGGGGGTTTTGGCCAGCCCTTGCACGGCGGCGGTGAAGTTTTCTAGCCCCCACAGTTGCCCACTGCTGTCGGTAATCTCATAGACGCCGTCGCTGAAGATATAGAGCTGGCTGTTGCCGGGCACAGGTTGGCTGCGGCTGAGAAACTCGGCACCCCCTAGCATGCCCACGGGGAGATTGGGGGTCTTGAGGGCAATCACCTGCTGGGGGGTGACTAGCAGAGCCGGGGGATGGCCGGCACTGGCATAGGTGATCTGCCGCTGCTTGAGGTTATAGACCCCGTACCACATGGTGAAGTACATTTCGTTATGGCCACTCATGGGAAAGGCTTCGTTGAGGGCCCGCAGCACTTGGGAAGGCTGCAGAAAATCTGTGGTACTCAGGGAGTTGGAGCGCAGTAAGTTAATCACCGAGACTGACAAAAGGGCGGCTCCCACCCCATGCCCGGACACATCCAGCAGATAAATCGCTAAATGCTCTGGATCCAACCAGTGGTAGCCGAAGCAGTCGCCCCCCAATTGTTGGGAAGGAATAAATCGCCACTGGGCAGCAATGCCGTGGCGGCTATCCTGCAGGGGATCTGGCAGCAGGGAGAGGACGTATTTACCGGCTTCCGCCAATTCCGCTTCCAAAAGTCGCTTTTGCTGTTGCAGGTCTTGATTGAGCTGGTGTAGGCGCAGGCCCGCTCGCACCCGCGCTTGGAGCTCGTGGGCATCAATGGGCTTGGTGAGAAACTCATCGGCCCCAGCATCTAAACCGGAAACCCGGTCTTCAATCTCTGTGCGGGCTGTTAACAAAATAAAATAGGTGGTGGATAGCTCGGGGTTGGCTTTGACCAGTCGACAGACCTCGAGCCCATCCAGATCCGGCATCATCCAGTCGCAGATGATCAAAGCTGGGTGCATCTGGTTGGCTAAAGCTAGTCCCTCCGTCCCGTCCGAGGCAACGGCGACTTGATAGCCCTGCCGCTCGAGGGAACGCTTGAGTACCATGCAAATGGTTGGCTCGTCATCCACAATGAGGATGTTGTCCATGAGACATTCGGCTGAGGCGAATCAGGATTTCTGCCTCTAATCTAGTGTAAAGGGTGCCTTAGCGTTGGGAGCTGTTGTGTCCCAAGCAGTTCTACAGGTCAAAACAAAACTTGACGATCTCAACCTCGTCTTGGATTGGTTTGCCCAATTCGATCAGCCACCCCTGCCCCATGGCATCTGGTTGGAGTGTCAGCTGGCCCTGGCGGAAGCCTTTACCAATGCGGTACGCCACGCCCACCACAACCGCGACCCCCAAACCCCCATCGAGATTCAGGTGGGCATCCAAGACCATTCCCTGGAAATCTGTGTCTGGGACCAGGGGGATCCCTTTGATTTGATGGATATGGTGGCGCTGGTGAAGGAGTCCCCTCACCATGACCAGGAGGGGGGGAGGGGGTTATTTTTGCTGAAGCGGATTGCTTCTCAGCTCAGCTATGAGCGGGATGCTGATGGCCGCAACTGCCTGCGCTTGCTGAAACGCTTTTGAGGAACCAGGGGGCTTTTGTTAAAGTGGGGTGGGGTTCAGGAGTCAAACCATGCGGGAATTGCTGATCACCTGGATTTTGTCTGCCCTCAGTGTCTATGTGACGGCTTGGATTGTGCCGGGGATTGTGGTGACGGATTTTGGCGGGGCTTTGATGGCAGCTCTGGCCATTGGTCTGGTGAATGGAATTGTCCGCCCGGTGCTGCGGGTGATCACCCTGCCGGTCACGATTTTGTCCCTGGGGATCTTTTGGTTTATCCTCAATGCCCTCTGTCTGCAATTGGCAGGCTGGATCGCCGGCAATGGCTTCACGGTACAGGGATTTGGGTCGGCGGTGCTGGGATCTTTGGTGCTCTCCTGCGTCAGCGCCATTATCCACCGCCTGTTCCGGGATCCCTAGGACGGTTAGGCAACTGACCTAGCCGCCGCAGATCTTTGGGGTGAGGGGCTAAACTTGAAGCAGCAGGGAAGGGGGTTGTTGATGGTTGCGCTTCAGCCTAGGGTTCAGCCCCGATTGAGCCGCCCCTCTTGGTGGGCCATCGGGATCCCGTTGTTGGTGCAGGTGGGGATTGTGGTGGCGATCCCGGCTCAGAAAGCTTATACCTTGGCTACGGGGACGACGGTTTT
>JAUQVP010000072.1:0-13456 GCA_039794745.1 Thermostichales cyanobacterium HHBFW_bins_127
TGACGGGGGAGGGGGATTCTGATTGGGAATGACCGTCAGCTGAAGATGAAGGGATTGCTGAGCACTGCCGCCGATTTTGGTCGTCTTCCTCTTGAGGGGTCTGGTTAGACAGGCTCCTGGGTGCGGTAGGTGAGGCTGGCGGCGACCTCTAGGGCTTTGGCGGCATCCCGAAAATAATACCCCACTTCCAACTCCCGATCCGTTGCCCCTGGCTTGTTGAGCTTGGCTTTGGTCTGGACGTTGCAGTACATCGCCAAAGCCACGAGCACCTCCGACAAACCGTGGCGCTCAATCAAGGTCTCCACATCCTGGAGGGTACTGCGGATCAAAGCATCCGCTACATAGTCGGGAAGCACTTCAGTCATAACCGCTATTTCTTTTATCGGTAAGCAATGTATAGCATTAGTCAGGGTTTTACTGACTAGAGTCCAACCCTTCGATCCGCTGCAAAACCTCCTGGTAGCCGGCAGCCGCATCCCCAAGGTCAAAACGAAACAGATCTTTGTCCAAAACCCGCCCCTGCCCCCCCCGCAAGTCCCACAAACGACAGGTATCAGGACTGATTTCATCCGCCAACACAATCTGACCCCAGGGATCCCGACCGAATTCCAGTTTGAAATCAATCAGTTCTAAATCACAACGACGATAAAAATCCTGCAGCAATTCATTGATACGCCGGGCAAAACTGGCTAGCTCCTCCACCTGCTCAGGGGTAGCTAACTTGAGCAAATCAATGTGATCCCGAGTCACAAGGGGATCCCCAAGGTCGTCGTTTTTGTAATAGAACTCCAACAGAGGTGGTTGGATGGGCAACCCCCGCGGTAGTCCTAGGCGTTTGCACAGGGAGCCAGCGGCCCGATTGCGCATCACCACTTCAATGGGAATAATGGTCAGAGCTTGGACCTCCATCTGGTTGGCCGCCACCTGCCGCACAAAATGGGTCGGGATCCCCTGCTGCTGCAGATAGCTAAAAATGATGGCGGCGATGCGACAGTTGATTTCTCCTTTGTGGGCAATGGATCCCCGTTTTTGGGCATTAAAGGCCGTGGCATCATCTTTGTATTCACAGAGGTAAAGCTGGGGATCGCCGGTGCGGTAGAGGCGTTTGGCTTTGCCTTCGTAGACCAGTTCCATAGCTAGGGTTGGGGGTGTCGGGGGGGTTGCAGCCAGTATGCCAGGATTTGCGCCCCACAGAGGATCAGAAATAGGGGGTTGTTGAGCAGGTAGCGGCGCCAAAGGCGGGGTTCTTGCCACCAGCGGTAGAGCCATTCTAGTCCTAGCCCCATCAGCCAGCGGGGAGCCTGGGGGACAGTGCCGCTGTGAAAATTGAAGGCAGCCCCCACCCCCACCATCACCCCCGGGATAGCACCCCGCCAACGGGCCATCAGTTGCTCCTGCTTGGGACAACCTAAGCCAATAAAAATCACCTTGGCCCCACTGGCGCGAATCTGCTCCTGAGCCTGGGATTCCTCGCCGGGGGTCAAAGGACGAAAGGGCGGCGCCTGGGATCCCGCCACCCACAACCCGGGAAAACGCTTGGTCAAGTTCTCCTGAAGCCTAGCCAAAACCATCTCGGTGCTGCCGTAAAGATAAATCGGGATCCCTTCCCGGGCACAGTGCTCACAGAGGGCTAGCATCAAATCCGGCCCATACACCCGCGTCGCCCCAGGGATCCCCAGCAGTTTCAGGGCCCAGACCAGGGGCATACCGTCGGGGGTGACCAGATCCGCCGCCGCCAGCACCGGGCGAAACTCGGGATGCCACCAGGCGGTCATGAGGACGTGCACATTGGCAGCGACCACATAGGCCGAGCGCCCCTGCTCCACCCAAGCTGCGATCTGGGCCACCGCCTGGGCATAGCTAGTGGCATCCACCCGCGTCCCCACCACCACCCGGGCAGCGCTACCATGGGAGTAGTTCATCATTCGTAACAAACCTGTGACGGCACTCCTTACCCCCAGTCTTCCCCGTTCGACGTGGCTCTGGCGGGATTATCCCATCACCTATGCTGTGCAGGGGAGTGGGGATCCCCTGGTTTTGGTGCATGGCTTTGGCGCCTCGATTGGGCATTGGCGGCACAATATCCCCGCGTGGGCAGCCGCGGGCTATCAGGTGTGGGCTGTGGATTTACTGGGGTTTGGGGATTCGGCCAAGCCGGTGTTGGACTATAGCATTGACCTATGGGTGGAGCTGCTGCAGAACTTCACCACAGCCTTGATCCAGCGCCCCGTAGTCTGGATTGGCAATTCCATCGGCGGTTTGATCAGCCTCACCCTCGCCGCCCGCTACCCCCACCTCACCCGCGGCACCATCCTCCTCAATTGCGCCGGCGGCCTGTCCCACCGCCCCAACGAACTCAACCCCCTCCTGCGCCTGATCATGGGCAGCTTCACCCGCCTTGTCAGCACCCCCCTGATCGGCCCTTGGCTATTTGACCGCATCCGCCATCCCCAACGCATCCGCGCCACCCTAGAGCAGGTCTACTGCCGCCGCGAGGCCATCACCCCAGAGCTGATCGAAATCCTCTATCGCCCCTCCTGCCACCCCAATGCCGCCGCCGTCTTCGCCAAAATCATCGGCGCCCCCCCCGGGATCCCCCCAGAAGAACTGCTGCCCCAACTCCAGTCGCCCTTGCTTGTCCTCTGGGGGGAACGGGATCCCTGGACCCCGATCCAGCGGGGGCAGCGCTGGCAGAGCTATGTGCAGGTGCCCTACGAGTTTGTGCCCTTGCCAGAAGCCGGCCACTGTCCCCACGATGAATGGCCGGAGCGGGTCAATCCCTTGATTGTGCAGTGGCTGGCAAAATCTTTATAAAGCTGACCCGATTGGGGCTGTCCTGGCCGCACACTGAAGATCACTGACGATCACCATTCCCACCCTATGCCCAAACGCATCGGCATCCTCACCAGTGGCGGCGACTGCGGCGGCTTAAATGCCATCATCCGTGCTGTCGTGCGCCGGGCCCGCCTAGGCGGCCACGAGATCTACGGCATCAAAGACGCCACCGCCGGCTTGATGGCTCGCCCCGTGGAAGCCGAACTGCTCGATGTGAAAAAAGTCTCCGGCATCCTCCGGGCCGGCGGCACCATCCTCGGCACCATCAACAAGGGCAACCCCTTTGCCTACCCCCTCCCCGACGGCACCATCGTGGATCGCTCCCCCGAAGTCATCGCAGGCTACCATCAGCTAGGCCTCGATGCCCTGATCGGCGTAGGGGGCGACGGCAGCCTCGCCATCCTGCGCAAACTAGCCCAACAGGGCCACTGGAACCTAGTCGGGATCCCCAAGACCATTGATAACGACGTTGGGGCAACGGAGAACGCCGTTGGCTTCAACACTGCCGTCAGCGTCGCCGTTGACGCCCTCGATCAGCTCACCTACACTGCCATCAGCCACAGCCGCGTTATGGTGATGGAAGTCATGGGTCGGGACGCGGGCCATATTGCCATGAGTGCCGGCATCGCCGGAGGAGCCCACGTGATCCTGATCCCAGAAATCCCCTACACCCTCGACAACGTCTGCGCCAAAATTCTGGATCGCAAAGCCCGCGGCAACAACTTCAGCATCGTCGTCGTCGCCGAAGCCGTCAAAACCGAATCGGGATCCCCGGTCAAATACACCAACAGCCTTGGGCAGACCCTCTATGGGGGGATTGGGCACTACATCGGCAACGAAATTGCCCTGCGCACCGGCATCGAAACCCGAGTGATGGTTTTGGGGCATTTGCAGCGGGGGGGCAAGCCTTCTCCCTTGGATCGGCTACTGGGGGCAGCCTTTGGAGTAGCCGCCGTGGAATTGGTGGAGCAGGGCAAATTTGACCGGATGGTGGCTTGGCAAAACCGTCAGGTGGTGGACGTCCCCCTCAGCGAAGCCATTGCCCACTACCGGAGTGTGGAAGTGGACAGCGTCCTGGTCAAAACTGCCATCGGTCTCAATACCTACGTTGGCGAACTCTAGCCCGTCTTTAGAGCCTTAGTGCAACGGCAAAAGAGCACAACAAAAGCCCAACAAAAACAGACGACCCCCCTCCTGACTAGAAGGAGGGCCAAGGATCTTGAGCAGGAGCTAGGGAGTTGCCGGATCGGCCAGATTCATCTTCACCCGCACCGGCTTAGTGTCGGATTGTGCCTCCTCCTCAGGCACCTGGGTGAACTCAATGTGGTTGAACAGGGTTGTGACAAAAGCAAACAGCAAAAACGGCAGCGAGATCACCAAAATCAGGGCCACCGTCATCAGAGCAAAAATGGGATTGCTCATCAGGGAGAGGGCTGAGGCCAAAGCCGCAAACAGCACAATCAGCCAGACAATAATCTGGCCGTAAATATCCCCATAGGAGAGGGTGCACCTAACCCGATAACGATTGAGAGAAGCCATGGCTCAACGATTCTTAAAGAGTTAACGACAGCCTAGCAGCCTAGCTTAGGATAGGAGCTTTTTTCCCAGCAATTGCTTAAGAATCTTAAAAAATTGATACAGCCCTAGATGTTGCTAGCAATCCCATCCCCGGAGTGCCAACAAGATCCCTAAGAAATTGTGCCTATTTTTACTTTTTCTGGTTGGGGAACTGCTTCAATAGAGGCACCTCAAGGAGGCAGCGGAGATGGCAGAGTTAAATCCCAAGCAAGTAGGTATAGCCCGCTACCAAGATGTGGATAGCGAGTACCTGGCTAAGCGGAAATTGCGCCGGGGAGCGGGTTGGTTACTGCTCTGGGCCCTGGGGGTGGGGGCGGTGATTTCCGGGGACTTTTTTGGCTGGAACTTTGGGCTGGCAGCCGGCGGGTTTTGGGGGCTGGCGATTGCCACGGTGCTGATGGCAATTATGTATTTGTGTTTGGTCTATTGCATGGCGGAGATGTCAGCGGCCCTACCCCACGCCGGCGGCTCCTATTCCTTCACTCGCAATGCTTTTGGCCCTTTGGGGGGCTATGTCAATGGAGTGACTGATGCGATTGAGTATGTGCTGACCACGGCGGTGGTGGTGGTGGGCATCGGCGGCTATATGAAGGCTTTGGTGCCGGGGGTGCCGGAATGGGTCTGGTGGCTGGCTGCCTATGTGCTGTTTGTTACCATCAATATCCTGGGGGTGGAAATTACCCTCAAGTTTGGCTTGATTATTACGGTGATGGCGATGGTGGTGCTGGGGGTGTTTTATTTAACAACCCTCAGTTCTGGGCGCTTTGATCCGGATTTGCTGTTTACGGTGCCGGCGGACCCAGGACAATCGGAGCGCTGGTTACCGAAGGGCTGGGGCGGCGTGTTTGCGGCTTTTCCCTACGCGATTTGGTTTTATTTGGCCATCGAGCAATTGCCTCTGGCGGGGGAGGAAGCCCATGATGTGGCCCGGGATATTCCCCGAGCCATGGTCTGGGGCATCTTTACCCTGTTGGGATTATCCTTGTTCACCCTGGTGCTCAATTCGGGGGTACCGGCGGAGTTGGAGGTGGACGGCCAGATCCTGCGGGGGGCAGCAGCCATCGGCGCTTCTAGTTCTCCTTTAGAAGCGGGGTTTACGGCGGTGCTCGGACAAGGGGTGGGAACGGTACTGCTGACCCTGATTGCTCTGACGGGGTTGATCGCCAGTTTCCACACGATTATCTATGCCTATGGGCGGGTGTTGTTTGCCCTTTCCCGCTCCGGCTATTTCCCCCGCTGGATCTCCCTGACCAGTGCTTTCCAAACTCCGCACATTGCTCTGATCTTAGGGGGAGCTATTGCTTTTACCTGTGCCATGCTGATTAGCCTGTTGCCGGGTACAGTGGGGGCGGCTCTCCTGAATATGGCGGTGTTCGGCGCCCTCATCACCTATACCCTCAATTTCTTCAGCTTTATTGCCCTGCGCATCAAACGGCCACAACTCCATCGCCCCTATGTCAGCCCCTTCGGGATCCCGGGGGCGGTGGTGGGGGCAATTTTGTCCATCACGGCTTTGTTTGCCTGTTTTGCGGTGGAGGACTACCGGCCGGGGGTGATCGGCTGTGCGGTGTTTTTGGGGATCAGTATTCTTTACTTTGTTTTCTATAGCAGTAAGCGGTTGGTGGCCCAGGCGCCGGAGGAGGAAAGTGCTTTGGTGGCAGAAGCTTTGCATGAAATTGAGCACCCGGGTGAGCTGCCCATGAGTAAATAAGATCTATACCCTAGGAGGGGCGGCCCAGAGGAGAGAGGCAATGCCGTGGATTGATGGGGCTTGGTGTCCAGGGGCAGAGGTGGTGAAGCTGATCGATCCCGCCACGGCTCAACCCTGGATCGAGGTGGAAGTGGGGGACCGCTCCCATGTGGAGCGGGCGGTGCAGGCAGCCCAGCGAGCTTTCGAGGCGGGATCCTGGCGCTGTCTGTCCAGCCGGGAACGGGCAGGTATCCTGTTGCAGCTGGCCCAGCTGATCCGCCAACAGGCTGAAGCCCTAGCCCAACTGGAAAGCCGCAATGTGGGCAAACCCATCCGAGAAGCCCGGGAGGAAGTGCTCTTGGCGGCGGATTGCTTCCAATACTACGCCGGCGCCATTGATAAGGTGGGCGGACAGACCACCCCCGTGGCAGCAGCCGGTGTCCACCTCACCTTCCGGGATCCCATTGGGGTCTGTGGTCTGATTGTGCCTTGGAACTTTCCCCTGGCCATTGCCAGTTGGAAATTGGCCCCAGCTCTGGCCATGGGCAACAGTGTGGTGCTCAAACCGGCTTCCCTCACCCCCCTGACCGCCCTGAAGCTGGCAGAACTCACCGGCCAAGCCGGGATCCCGGCGGGAGTTGTCAATGTTGTTCCCGGCAGCGGCGCGGAGGTGGGGGAAGCGCTGGTCACCCATCCGGCGGTGGGCAAGATCTCGTTTACGGGTTCGACGACCATGGGATCCCGGGTGATGGCCTTGGCCGCCCCTCAGATCAAGCGGGTGACGTTGGAGTTGGGGGGCAAATCGGCCAATCTGGTGTTTGCGGATGCGGATTTAGAGCAGGCCATCCCTAAGGCGGTGGCGAGTGTGTTGGGCAATGCCGGGCAGGACTGTTGTGCCCGCAGTCGCTTGTTGGTGGAGCGTTCGATTTACCCTGAGGTGGTGGAACGGCTGCGGGCAGCTTTTGCCGCCGTACAGGTGGGATCCCCGGCTGCGGAAACGACAGAGATGGGTTGTTTGGTCTCCCAGGAGCAGCGGCAGCGGGTGCAAGCCTATGTGGAGTTGGGCAAGGCGGAGGGCTGTCGTTGGATTTGGGGTGGGGAGGCCATTGCCGAGCTGGAGCCGGGGGCCTTTTTGCGGCCGGCGTTGTTTGCCGATGTGGATGCCGATGCCCGCTTGGCCCAGGAGGAAATCTTTGGGCCGGTGTTGTGTGTGTTGCCCTTCCAGACGGAGGCAGAGGCGATTGCCATGGCCAATCACAGTCGCTATGGTTTGTCCGGGTCGGTGTGGACCCGGGATATTCAGCGGGCTCTCCGGGTGGCTAAGGGGATCCGCACGGGGGTTTTATCCATCAACAGTAGCCACAGTGTGCATCTGGAGGCCCCCTTTGGGGGGGTAAAGCAAAGCGGCTTAGGGCGGGAACTGGGTCTGCAAGCCTTGGATCACTACAGCGAGTGGAAAAGTGTCTTTATCGCCACGTAGGATAGAAGGCAGCTTCAGCAGGTTCCTGTGTCAGATCCCAAACGGCCAGGCTGGCTAGATGCCCTTGTCACCATTCACGGCTCGGTGATCCCGGCAGTTTTGCCTCGGGTTGGCTTTTGTCTGGGCATTGCCACCTTGATTTGGTCGATCCAACGGGCCGGGATCCCGATTGGTTTGAATATTACCGATGGTTGGATCCCGGCGATTTTAAGCGTGATCAATTTGGTGGTGGGGTTGCTGTTGGTTTTTCGCACCAATACGGCCTACGAGCGTTTTTGGGAGGGGCGCAAGCTCTGGGGGGATTTGATCAACACCTCCCGCAATTTAGCCCGCCACATGTGGATTGCCATCAAAGAGGCCGTCCCGGAAGATCGGGCCCGTAAGATCAAAGCCCTTTATTTGCTCTGTGCCTATGCCGTGTGTGTCAAGTTACATCTGCGATTTGAGCGGCCCAATCACGAACTCAAGCATCTGCTCGAGCCAGAGCGGTTAGCGATTTTGCGCACCCTCAATAATCCCCCCTTACAAGTGGCGATTTGGATTGCCGACTATCTCCAGCAAGAGTATCAACGCCGCCACTTGAATATTTACCAGCTCAATGCCATGAATCAGCAGTTGGACGTAATTGTTGCCATGCTAGGGGGCTGCGAGCGGATTCTCAAAACCCCAATCCCCGCTGCCTACTCTATTCACCTCAAGCAGATCTTGCTGGGGTATTGCTTTTTACTGCCCATCCAACTGGTGCAAGGGCTAGGCTGGAAAATGATCCCCATTGTGGGCTTGGTGAGCTTCATCCTGCTGGGCATTGAAGAAATCGGCGTCGAAATCGAAAATCCCTTCGGCCGGGATCCCAACGACTTGCCCTTGGATACAATTTGTCTGACCATGCAGCGCAACATTGATGATTTAATTTCCCTCAGTTCCAATTCTGCTGTCATGGATCGCAGTCTGCAGACCCAAGAAGCGCTGGTTTACCGCTTTTCGGAGTTACCCGATTCCCCTGCCTAGGAGCTGTTCATGGCGGAAAAACGCATCGGCAAAGTTGTCAAATCCAACAACCACTGCGACTATGTGGTGGAACTAGATGACCGCCTCGCCGTCAAAGATCCCCCCACCGTCGAGGACTATGCCTTCGGCACCTTTGTCAAACTGGAAAGCGAACAGCGCCACTGGGCTGTGGGAGTCATCTACAATACTCAGCTTTTTAACCCCAGCTTTCTCAACACAGGTCCCCGCCTCTCCAGCGATCCCAGCCCTTTTTTTGCCCCCGATTTACAATCAGAAATGCGCACCCTCCTCGGCGTTGTCCTGCTGGGATCCCTGGAATCTTCCTCCGGGCAGACCTACGGTATTCAAGGGATCCCGAGGGTGGTGGTACCGATTCACACGTTAGTGTATCGGATGAGTGAGGAGGAGATTTATCAATTTCACCAGGATCGCTTGTCGCGGACGCAATTTGCTTACTATGGATTACTGTTAAACTATGGTGGGGTTTTTGCGCCCCATGTTTTGCGGCAGATTTTGGATCAGGTGAGTCCGATGTTTTATGGGCAGCAGCGGCGGGCTTTAGAGATTCTCAGTCGAGAATTAGCGTGGAAACTGACCCTAGGAGCGATGAATCCATGAGTTCTTGGAATGGTCACGGTGAAAAGAATCCTTTGGCTGCCACTGTTATTGGTACGGTCAAAGGTCCTGGGGAAACTGCCAATCGCTATATTTTTATTACTTCGGCACCGGAGGCGGTTAAGGCAGGGGAATTTGTCACCTATTTAGGTGGGGAAGGGCAGCCGGTCTTGGGCAAGATTATCCAGATTGAATTATTGGATCATCTGCCGGATCGGATTTTTGCCGATGTGGAAATTGATCCGCGGGCTGTGGCCGCTTTGATTGGCTTTTCTGAACCCAATCCTGAGATTTACGGCGTGACGGTAGAAATTGTCGGGTATTTTCATCCGGCCTTAGGTTTTGTCAATCCCCGCCAAGCTCCCCGCCCGGGAGCGAAGGTATTTTTGGCAGAAGATGAGCTGCTGCGCGCGGTGCTCAATCGCAAAGCAGCTGACAGTCAAGGGGCAGCTCGTCTAGGGGATTTGCTGTTGCGCCCAACGGTGCCGGTGGTGCTCGATGTGAAGGAATTGGTGAGTACCCATTTGGCGATTTTGGCTGGCACCGGTTCCGGGAAGTCCTATACGGCTGGGGTGCTGATTGAGGAGTTGTTGTTGCCGAAAAATCGGGCAGCGGTATTGATTTTTGATCCCCATGGGGAATATGGAACCTTGGCAGAAATGCAAGCACATCCTGCTTTTCGCGGGGAAGATGGCTATAGCCCTAAGGTACAGGTGATTACCCCGGATCAGATTAAGATTCGCATTTCTTCTTTGAATTTCTATGATATTTTAACCCTACTGCCGGACATGACCGACCGGCAAAAGTCATTTCTGGAAAAGGCCTTTTCCCGTACTGTACAAGGCAGCAGCTACCGCTGGACCATTCGCGATTTAATCGAAACAGTCAATGACCTTGACAGTAGCCAAGATGGATCCCAGGGGTCTTCGGCGGCTGCTTTGGAGTGGAAATTGGAGCAACTGGAGCGTTCTCCCTATTTCAGTAACCATGAGCATTTAGCCCCTAAGGATCTGTTTGCGCCGGGGCAGGTGACCATCTTACAAATGAATGAGATCAGCCAAGAAGAGCAGCAGGTGATTGCCGCTGCCATTTTGCGCCAAGCTAACCATGCCCGCATGAACACCCATAAGGGCAAAATCCAAGAACATGAGGAAAATTACTTGCCTTTCCCCGTTTTCATCCTCGTAGAAGAAGCCCATCGCTTTGCCCCTGCCCATGAAGAATCCCGCTGCAAAAAAGTCCTCCGCACTATTCTCAGTGAGGGTCGCAAGTTTGGTCTAGGAGTGGGTTTGATTACGCAGCGCCCCGGCAAACTCGACTCGGATATCCTCTCCCAATGTATGAGTCAATTTCTGATGCGCATCGTCAACCCCATCGATCAGGAAAACCTCCGCCACAGTGTGGAAGCAGCGGGACGAGACCTGCTGCAAGAACTGCCAGCCCTAACCAAAGGACAGGTGATCGTCTCTGGAGTCTGTATCAATACCCCTGTCCTGTGCAAGGTGCGCCCCCGTCTAACTAAACACGGCGGGGACACCCTCGATATTCTCGGCATCTGGCACCAACACTTCCAACCCCACCACCGCCACGAACAACGCCTCAAACAAGCCACCCCCACCCCCCGCCGGGATCCCGAACTGGTGGACGGTGTGGGTATTGATTAGGCTTAGCTTGCTTATCTGGGCTATGGTGACAGTACCCTTGGGGAACTTGGGATGGTTTTCTGGGCTGGTCTGGGACTGGGGATCCTCCTGGGGATGGCCCTCGACCTCTGGGGATCCCGGAGATGGCGGCGGCGCTGGCAGCGGTTGTTGGGGATGATCCAGAGCCGTTTTGCCGAGCCGCCGGCAGATCCGATTCAGGGTTTGGGGGAGATTTTACGCCGGGCGAGTCAGATTCAGGAAAGCCATCAGCAGGCCAGCCAGGAATGGCAGCAGATTATTGGGGATTTACCCTGGGGTTGGATTCGGGTGGATGAGCACAATCGGGTGTGGGAATGCAATCCCGTGGCGCAGCAATTGCTACAGATGCCATCTTGGCAACCGGGGATCAAGGTGATGCTGGAGTGGGTGCGCTCCTATGAACTGGATCAACTGATTGAGCAGTGCCGCCAGACCCACCAAAAAATCAGTGCCCGGGAATGGATTTTCTATCCCCCTGGTGCCGATCCCAAACCCCATCCCCTGCGGGCCTGGGGGATCCCGCTGCCCCAGGGGCAGGTGGTGGTGCTGTTGGAGAGTCGCTTGGAAGCCTATACCCTCAGCCAGCAGCGGGATCGTTGGTCATCGGATGTGGCTCACGAATTGAAGACCCCCTTGACCTCGATTCGCTTGGTCACCGAGACCCTGCAGAGCCGTGTGGATCCGCAACTGCGCCCCTGGGTAGATCGGCTGCTGGAAGAAGTGATCCGCCTTAGTCATCTGGTGCAGGATCTGCTGGAACTCAGCCGCCTCAACCTCGGCGCTGCTACCGCCCTGCACATGCAGCGACTGGATCTGGTGGCTGTGATCCGCAGCGTCTGCCATAGCCTCGAACCCCTAGCCCAAGAACAAGGCCGCCGCTTCCAGATCCAAGGGATCCCCCAGTTGTGGTTGTGGGGGGATGAGCAACGCCTCTACCGTCTGGTGCAGAACCTGCTTAGCAACAGCCTCCGCTACGGGGATCCCCAGACACCGATTTACATTCGGGTAGAGCAGCAGGGGGAGCAGGGGCAGGTGGACATTTACGATCATGGGCGGGGGTTTCCGGAGGGTGCTATTCCGCAGTTATTTGAGCCATTTTTTCGGGTGGATCGGGCTCGGGATCGCAGCGCTGGTGGTACGGGTTTAGGTTTAGCGATTGTCAAGCAGATTGTGGAGGCCCATGGGGGCAGTATCAGCGCCCAGAACCACCCAGAGACTGGCGGTGCCTGGCTACGGTTTTATCTGCCCTTGCACCTTCCCCACCCCATCGGCTAGGTTTGGGCTTGCTCTCCCCCCACCGAGACCGGGGTGAGAAACTCCAAAGCCTTGCCCATCAAGACGAGAGTTGTGCTGGGATTTTCCACAAAGCCAATCCGTTGATAGAACCCCTGTTGATGGGTAGTAAACAGATAGACCCGCTCTACCCCCTGCACATGGGGATGGGCAATCAACGTTTCCACCAACTTGCGCCCTAGCCCCCGCTGGCGGTAATCCCGGTCAATGACAATATCCCACAGCACCGCCCGGTACACCCCATCGGAGGTAGCCCGGCCAAAACCGATCATCCGCTCCCCATCCCACACACTCACCACCGGATGACTAAAGGCTAATGCCTTCGCCACCTGCTCCGGGTCGCGATTTTGGGCCCAGAAGGCATTGCGGTTGAACAGTTGCACCAAAGCCGGAATCTGTACCTCCTGGCGATCCAAAGAAAAGCGGATATGGCGATTATCAATCGGCTCAGCGGTCATGATGGCACTCCCGGATGGGTGAGGGCATAGGTGCGGAAGCGCTCTAGATCCGCTTGGATCGTGGATTCCACAATCTGCCCCAAAAAAAGATTATCCATGATTCGCCCCAGGATCCCCGGGATGGCATAGGCAATGGAGAGCTTGACAATTGTGGAACCTTTGCGGTCATAGAAGCGCAAGGCCCCCTTATTGGGCAAGCCATCAATGGAGCGCCAAGCAATCATCTGATGGGGCACCACCGTATGGGTCAAGGATGTCCAACTAAAGGTCAGCCCCCGCGTATCCAACGTCCACTTGGAGAGCTTGTCATCAAGGAGCTCCACCGAGCGGATCCACTTCATCCAATTAGGCATCAGGGTCAAATTGGACCACAATCCCCAAACATGTTCAATCGGTGCCGGCACCTCCACTTGGCAGGTGTGCTCCAGCCACTGATGACTGTCGTCCTTTTCCTGGGCAAGGGAATCCGCCATGGCACCCCGGCTTGTTACAAATGTTCACGCTCATCTACCTTAGCACCCCCCCCACCCTCATTCAAGGGATCCCGGGTTGACCGCCATGAAAAGAAAAGCGCTTTGATGATCTAGGAATTAGCAGGTAGTTTTCTAATGCTTTGCCGGGTTTAAATCTAGTGTTTTGGGTTGTGGTTGATTGAATTTTTGATTCGAGGTCATTCCAATTATAGCTTCTGCTGATGCTTTGCTAGACAAGGGAGCATCGTAGTTCTTTTAGCTTAAAAGACAATGCTGGCAATAGCAATTCATCCAAAGTTAGTTGGGCCATACTATCCGCTCAACCCCTTACGGCAATCAAAGGA
>JAUQVP010000073.1:0-12835 GCA_039794745.1 Thermostichales cyanobacterium HHBFW_bins_127
GGAGTCAGCATCTTGTGGATCCCTGATATTTGGGTGGGCAATCCCTTCTGGCGGGATCCCTATGCTCCTCGGCGGGCTCAGGCAGGGGAGATGAACTTTTTGGAGGCGGTGTATTCCTTTCTGTTTGGGGATGGGGATCCCAACGCGGATTTGGAAGCGGAGCGGATGCGGATGATTGGGCAGGTGATCCGGCAGCATCAGGGGGTGATTGTGGCGGATCAGGTCTTGCCCTATTTGGATGTGCCCTACCAGGGGCGGGATCCGGAGCGGGAAGATTTTATGGTGCCGATTTTGCTGGCCTTTGATGGGGAGCCGCAGGTGAGTCCCGAGGGGCATATTCTCTATCGCTTCCCGGAATTGCAGATTTCTGCCCGAGATGAAGATAAGGAAGTTTCCTTGCCGGGCTGGTTGCAGGAGCGCTTCTGGAAATTCAGTCAGGCAGACCCTGGGCAGAGGACGTTGGCGATCACCTTAGGGATTGTTAACTTTGTTGGGGCTTGGGGTTTGCAGTTGTTTGCCCAGGAAGCTCTGCTTCAGTTGGGCGGCTTGGGGGCCTTGATCGGCAATCTCCTCTGGCTGATGGTCCTCTACGGAACCCTGTTTTTGCTGGTGCCGGGGGTGCGTTGGTTTGTGTTGCAAGGGCGCAATCAGAAAATCGCCGAACGCAATGCCTGGCGCCAAAGCTGGCGGGATCGCCTGCGCAAGCCAGTGGGAGAACTGGCCAGCAAGCTAGCAGCCCTCAAGGGGCTGGGACAACGTCAAGTGGTGGATCGGGAGAAAGTCATCTACCGCAGCGACCAAGACCTCCTCGACCAACCCGACCCAGCCCTCAACCACCCCCAATGGCAAGTCCTAGTCCATGACTACGAGGAACAACCCCACTAACTGGCTGGCCATCATCCAAGGCAACACCCACCAACGGCGGGGCTGGTTCCAGGGATCCCGGTTAATTAGCCAAGAGATCCTACCCAGCGGCAGTACGGTGGAGTGGTCAGGGGAAATCTGGGGACTATCCGTAGCCGGCACCCTGCCTGGGCGCAGGATTACTACTGCCGATATTCCCCTACAGGACATGTATCCCGGTTTGGGAGCCGACCGAGCCCTGGGATTATGGGCAGCCCTGCACCTGTGGGGATCCCCAGTTTTGCTGGTGGATGCGGGGACGGCTTTGACATTTACCGCTGGGGTGGAGGGTCGCTTTGTGGGGGGGGCAATTCTGGCTGGGTGGCAGAGCCAGGCCAAAGCCTTGCACGAGTTGACCCAAAGCTTGCCCCTAGCCACGCCTCGGGATCCCATACCGTCTCGATGGGCCAGGGATACCTTGAGTGCCATTGACAGTGGTTTGACCTATGGTTTGCGAGCGGTGGTGCAGGATTTTATTCAGGCTTGGCGGCAGCTTTATCCTCACAGCCAAGTGGTGATTACGGGGGGGGATGGGGAGCGTCTGGGTAGAGGGCTAGGGCGCCTGTGTCCGGATTTACTATTGGAGGGGATTTCACTGTTTCGAGCGCAGCAGATCGCGAATCTCCGTTAGCAACTGTACCTCTGGGGAGGGGGGTGGTGGTACGGCGGGGGTTTCTTGTTTTTTGCGTTGGAGAGCATTAAAGGCTCGGATCAGCAAAAAGATCGCAAAAGCAATGATCAGAAAATCAAAAACTGCCTGGATAAACACCCCATACTTGATGATGGCTGGATTGTCTGGATCCCAGCCAATCACCACCTGCAACTTAGAAAAATCAATACCACCCACCAGCAGGCCCAAAATGGGTGTGAAAATATCAGCCACAAAGGAAGAAACTATCTTACCAAAGGCAGCTCCGATCACCACCCCAATTGCCAAATCTAGTACATTCCCCCGGTCAATGAACTGGCGAAACTCCGCCCAAAATCCCCTCAGATTCATGCCAACTTCCCCCTAGTGAGTTGTCTACCCAGGTGCTCAAGCCAGGGCTTGGGCCCAGGGCTTGGGCAGGTGTAGCTCGCCTGCAGTTACTTTACTATAGTCATTCCAAAATAAGAAAGGAGATTTTCGTTTTGGAAAGGGGTGAGGGCTAATGCCACCCTGCGGGAAGGGGGTGAGGGACCTATTTCCGTTAAAATGACTATAAAAACAAGGGGTGGCAGTAAGCATTTTTTCTCCCCTCAGCAAGGGTCTTGTCCCCCAGGGTGGCGAAAACATCGATTGACCAGAATGGAGATGCTGCCCCCTGCAATAACAGCAAACAACACTCAGGGGGTTCTGGAGATCAGCCGTTGCCAGAGCGTGGCAAAAGCAGCCACAATCAATCCGGCCATGAGCGCAAAATAAATTGTAGTGCCCACGGCCATAGCTAATCCCAGGATCATCACCAGCCCGTCCTCTTCCATCACCGCCAAGGCCATCGTGACGATAGCGACAGTAGGAATGATATTAGTCAGTGGGATCACTGGCGGTACGGGGATCGCCAGCAGCAGAGCGCACCAGGCAATGGAAAAACCAATCCCCCGGCGCACCAGGGGATGACGGCTACAGGCAAACCAGCGGGGGCGCAGGATCCGCTCCAGGGGATGCAGCAGGCGCGTGAGATTTTTCAGCACCCCGTGCAGCACCTGGGGGGACAATTCCAAGCGGGCATAGCGGGGGGGCAGCCAAGGTTCCCGACGACCCATCCCCATTTGCCAGCCCAGCATCGCCACCACCAGCGCCACCATTGTCGATAGCCCCGGCGGAATAAAAATTAAAAACGGCAACGTCAGCACCGTACTCAACAGCCCAAACCCCTGTTCTCCCGAGCGGTGCAACAGAACCCCAAGCGGCAGCGGCCGATCCCGGTAATCCGCCAACAAACCTTGGATTTGGGCCGAAAATGGCATCTCCCCTCCTAAGAGGATGTCGCCCCACTCACCACCTCAATGATTTCCTGGGTAATCGCCGCCTGGCGAGCCTTGTTGTAAACCAACGTCAAAGTCTTAATCAACTCACTGGCATTATCACTGGCATTATTCATCGCCGTCATCCGCGCCGCCAGCTCACTGGCCACCGACTCCTGCAGGGCCCGCAGCAACTGATTATTCAAATACAGCGGCAGCAAAGCATCCAAAATCTGCAGTGGATCCTGCTCAAAAATCATATCCTGAGGTGCTGCCAGCAACTCTGCCTCCACCTTGCTGCGCTCCACCGTAAACTCCCCCCCCCGCACCAAGAGCCGAAACACCTCATCATCCGGCTTGGTCAGGGTCTTCGGATCTAGGGGCAGCAGAGTTTGCAGCACCGGACGAGAATTGATCAACGACACAAAACGGGTGTAGATCATCTCAATCCGATCCACCGACTCCGCCAAAAATGCCGTCAGCACCAAATCCGCCACCTGGGCTGCCTGATCCGCCGAAGGGATCTGCTTCATGATGTCGTTAAAAACATGGGCAATCGGAGCCTTGCGGCGCTGAAAATACTGGCTGGCCTTGCGTCCCACCAAATAATACTCATAGGCCACCCCCTGCTCCTGCAACTCCTGGGCCCGTTCCTCCGCCTTCTTGAAAATATTGCTGTTGTAGCTGCCACACAGCCCCCGATCCCCAGACACCACCAGAATCCCCACCTTGCGCAGGGGCCGCTCCCGCAGCAACGGCAAACTGGCATCCTCAAGGCGCAGGCGACTCTGCAAACGGAAAAACACCTGCGCCAAACGATCCGCAAATGGCCGTGTCGCATTCACCTGATCCTGAGCCCGCCGGACCCGCGCCGCCGCCACCAGCCGCATCGCCTCCGTAATTTTGCGGGTATTGCTGACCGACTTAATCCGATCCCGGATCCCCTTCAGATTTGCCATCTCCCCCTCCCAACAACAGCAACTTGATTCGGGATCCCTGGTATAGAGATCCCTGTATGGTTAGACAGCAGCCTTGGCCTTAAAGGCTTCAAGGGCTTCGCTGAGGGCTTTTTTGAGCAGATTTTCCGCTTCTTCCCCCATTTTCTTTTCCGTTTTGATTAATTCTCCGAAGCGGGGGTAATTGGTTGCCAGGTAGCTGAGTAGACTAGCCTTAAAGTTCGACACCTCCGCCGTGGGGATGTCATCTAGGTAGCCATTGGTACCGGCATAGATACAAGCCACCTGTTCAGCCACCGACAGGGGTGAGTACTGAGGTTGCTTAAGGATTTCCTGCAGGCGTTCCCCTCGGGCCAATTGTTTTTGGGTGGCCGCATCCAGATCAGAGGCAAACTGGGCAAACGCCTGCAGCTCTCGGAACTGAGCCAACTCCAGCCGCAGCTTCCCAGCCACCTGCTTCATAGCCTTCGTTTGCGCTGCCGACCCCACCCGGCTGACGGAGATCCCGGCATTAATCGCCGGTCGCACCCCGGCATTGAACAGATCCGACTCCAGGAAAATCTGTCCATCGGTAATGGAGATGACATTTGTAGGAATATAGGCAGAAACGTCCCCCGCTTGGGTTTCGATAATCGGCAGGGCCGTCATCGATCCGCCGCCTAACTCATCATTGAGCTTAGCTGCCCGCTCCAGCAGCCGCGAGTGGAGATAGAACACATCCCCTGGATAGGCTTCCCGTCCCGGTGGACGCCGCAGCAGCAAAGACATCTGCCGGTAAGCCACCGCCTGCTTCGATAGGTCATCGTAGATCACCAGCGTTGCCTTTCCCTTGTACATAAAGTACTCAGCAATCGTTGCCCCGGCATAGGGAGCCAAAAACTGCAGCGTTGCCGGCGAATCCGCACTGGCAGAAACCACAATCGTATAGTCTAGTGCCCCCCGCTCCTCCAGCGTGCCCACAATCTGAGCAATATTCGAGGCCTTCTGACCAATAGCTACATAAACGCAAATAACATCCTCCTCCTTCTGGTTGAGGATTGTGTCCACAGCCACCGTGGTTTTGCCCGTTTGCCGGTCGCCGATAATCAACTCCCGCTGCCCCCGCCCAATCGGGATCATGGAATCAATCGCCGTAATCCCCGTTTGCAGCGGCTCATACACCGAGCGTCGCTCAATAATCCCCGGGGCCGGCGACTCAATCAAGCGGGTAGTCTCCGTCTTGATTTCCCCCTTGCCATCCAAAGGACGAGCCAAAGGATCCACCACCCGTCCAATCAAAGCCTCTCCCACCGGAATACTGGCAATTCGCCCGGTGGACTTGACCGTTGACCCCTCTTGGATCTGCCGCCCCGATCCCATCAACACCACCCCGATATTGTCCTGTTCCAGGTTGAGGGCAATGCCGATCGTCCCATCCTCAAACTCCAGCAACTCCCCAGCCATCGCCTGGGCCAAACCATAAACCCGAGCAATCCCGTCCCCCACCTGCAGGACAGTGCCCACATTGCTGACCTGCACCTCCTGGTTGTACTGGGCAATCTGCTGCTTAATAATGCTGCTAATTTCATCCGGACGAATCGCCATAATTCACACTCCCAATCAAGTCACAGGACAAAATCACTAGACCAGTTGTAAGGCTAGACGCCGCAACTGACCCCGCAAACTCAAATCAATCACCTGGGATCCCACCTTCACCACCAGTCCCCCCAGCAGACGGGGATCCTGATGCAAATCCAGTTCCACCTCAGCGGCCCCCACCACCGTTTTCAAGCGTTCCCGCAACTGCTGCTGCTGCTCCGCTGACAGAGGCACAGCACTGGTCACCTCCGCCAAAGCAATCCCTCGCAACTGCCGTTGCCGCTCCAAAAACTGGCGACCAATGGTTTCCAAAAGCACCAGCCGCCGCCGCTCCGCCAGCAACTGTAAAAAGTTCAACACCAGCGGCTGCACCCGCCCCAAAAACACATCCTGCAACACCTTCTTCTTCGTCGCCGCCGCCACAATCGGACTACAGAGAAACTGCCGCAACTCCGGGATCCCCTGCCAGCACCCCAGGATCAGCTTGACATCCTCCGCAAAAGCATCCAGCAGATCATGTTCTTGTCCCAGGGCCACCAGCGCTTCCGCATAAGGGATCCCCACTTGTTCCATCAGGGCCATGGTTAATTCCTCCCCAGAGCCATCAGACTGCGTTCGATCAAGTGTTGCTGCCGTTCTGGGGTCAGCACCGTGGGTAGGTCTGCTTCCACCTGTCGCAGCACCTGAGCCACCAAGGCTTGGCGCAGTTCCTGCAGCACCCGGTCCGACTGAGAGGCCATTTCCCGATCGGCACCGCTGCGCAGCCGTTCGATTTCCGCCTCCACTTCCGCCAGGATTTCTGCTTTCACCTTAGCCGCTGTGGCTTCCGCCTGGGCAATGATCTCAGCTGCTTGGGCTTCAGCAGCTGCCAGATTGCGCTGCTGTTCTGCCAGGGCTTGTCGGGCTTGGTCCCGTTTCGCTTCCGCCGCTGCAATTTCCTGGGCAATAGCTTGGCGCCGATCCGCCAGCACCTTAGCCACCACCGTTCGCCCCAGGTAAACCAGCAGCGCCAGTAACAGGACAATATTGATCAAATTACTTTCCAACAGATTGAGTCCCTCACCGGCCTTTGCTGCTTCCGATAGCCCTTCCGGGTCAGCCGTGGCTAGATTTAGGATCCAGGTTACGAGCATGACGACACCTACCCCAATAACTTGGCTGTAATCGCTTCACTCAGGCTCGCCACCTGAGCTTCCAGGGCGGCAAAAGCGGCCTGTCGTTCCGCCTCCAGGGTTGCCTTAGCAGCGGCCATTTTCTGATGAATTTCCGCCTGCACCTCGGCCAGCTTTTGCGCCCGAATCCCTTGGGCTTCCTTCTCTGCCGCTGCGATCAACTGCTGGGCTTGCAAGCGAGCCTGGCTAGTTGCCGCCAAATACTGCTGCGTCACCCGCTCCGTTTCCGCCAGCTTTTCCTTCGCTTCCGCCAAACTCAGGTTGATGTACTCATTGCGTTCATCCACCGTCTTAGTCAGGGGCTGAAAATAAATTGCATTCAAAATGGCAGCCAGCAACAGAAACTGAATCGCAATCACCGGCAACGTAGCATCAAAATCAAACAGCGCTGAACCTTCCTCACTTGCTTCCGCTGCCAACACAATCAGAGAATGGCTCCAGGAAAAAATAGGCATAAATACACCACAACAATCCAGCAGAGACCATAACAGGGGTAGATTGCTCCACCCCTAAACCATCACTTAGGCGAACGGATTGACAAACAGCAGCACCAGGGCTACCACCAGACCGTAAATGGTCAGGGTTTCCATAAAGGCCAAGCTCAGCAGCAGCGTACCGCGGATCTTATCTTCCGCTTCTGGCTGCCGGGCCAGCCCTTCCACCGCCGAAGCGGCGGCATTCCCCTGTCCCAGACCAGGGCCGAGCGTCCCCAAACCCACCGCCAAACCGGCTGCCACCACAGAAGCTGATGCAACTAACGGATCCATTGGTCACTCCTTTACAACAACAGCAAAATCAACAGCAAACGGGATCGAACTTGTTAGTAGCCAGATAAACTAGCGCCTAACAAACTTGGGGGAAGTGGGCTAGTCGTGGTGTTCGCCACCACCGCCATGACCTTCCAGCGCCTCCCCGACATAGGATGCTGTCAGGGTAGCAAAAATCACCGCCTGAATCGCCCCCGTAAACAAGAACAACACCATAAACGGCAAGGGCAAAAACAGCGGCACCAACAACACAAACACCCCAATCACCAACTCCTCCGCCAGGATATTGCCAAAAAGCCGGAAACTCAGCGAAAGGGGCTTAGCCAGATCCTCCAGAATATTGAGGGGCAACATCAACGGTACAGGTTCAATGTACTTGCGGAAATAGCCCAATCCCCGCTTCCGGAAGCCGGCATAAAAATAGGTCAAACTCGTCAGCAGCGCCAAACCAGCAGTGGTGTTGATGTCATTGGTGGGGGAAGCCAACTCACCACTAGGCAGATGGATCAGCTTCCAGGGAAACAAGTTCCCCATCCAATTCGACACCAGAATAAACAGAAACACCGTCCCGATATAAGGCACCCAAGTCCGGTATTCTCCGCCGTGGATGGAGCTTTTGGCAATCCCCTGCACAAACTCCAGCACATACTCGCCGAAGTTCTGCAGCCCTGAAGGCACCCGCTGCAACTGACGGGTCGAAGATCCCAACACCAGCAGCAGAATGGCAATGGCAATCCAACTGCTGATCAGCACCTGCCCGTGCAGCGTATAGGGACCAACATGCCAATAGAGATGATGACCTACTTCTAGTTCAGCCAAGAGAGGAGACAGAGCAGGTAGGAAAGATACCATAGCGCATTCCACAATAAACAAGGGCTAGGGATGGCGTGGTCGAGTCAAGATCTGAAACATATAGACAATCAAAGCCACTTTATAGGTAAGGAAGCCCAGAAACACCGGAATCAGATGCAGGCTTTTGATCTGGATAGTCACCAACATCAACGCCAGAAAGATTCCCAACCGGGCAGCTCCCAAGCGCTTAGTGGTCTTACCTAGGCGAGCAACAGCCCGCCCTAGCATCCGCAAATACACCACCCCAACCATAGCTCCCAAAAAGTAGTTGGCAGCGGTGTTGAGGTCGTAGCAGAGAGCAACGGTCACCCCGATGACCCCGGTTGCCACAAGGGTGGTTGTCACCAGCCATTCCTGTAGCTGCTGGTACTCACCCCTAGCAGTCACTCCCGCCGCTGGGCTAAACCCAAGGGAGGCCGTAACAAAGGGCAAACGGTGCAACATAGATGACGTAGCAAGCCAGAGCAGTTGACTCAACGCAGTGGTAGCAATGGCGGAGAGACTTTAGGAATCTTTACCAGTGCAACCCCAATTAGATTAGCAAAGAACGGGATCGAGATCGCATTTTTTTTCGATCCTCGATTTTGGGGCATGATGACGGGTAGGGAACAACTGGACTAAAGGAGCAGCAAGGATGGGGCGGAGTCATCCGGTGCGGGTGGGAATCGGTGGCCCGGTGGGTTCTGGCAAGACGGCCTTGGTGGAGGCTTTGTGTCGGGCCTTGCGGGATCGCCTGTCTTTGGCGGTGGTCACCAATGATATCTACACCCGTGAGGATGCGGAGTTTTTGGTGCGGGCCGGCGCTTTGACCCCCGATCGGATCGTGGGGGTGGAGACGGGGGGCTGTCCTCACACGGCCATTCGGGAGGATGCCTCCTTGAACTTGGATGCGATTGCCGACCTGGAGACTCGCTTCGATCTAGATCTGCTGCTAGTGGAGTCCGGTGGGGATAACTTAGCTGCCACCTTCAGCCCAGAATTAGTAGATAGCTGCATCTATGTGATCGATGTGGCCGAGGGGGACAAAATCCCCCGCAAGGGTGGCCCGGGTATCACCCGTTCCGATCTCTTGGTCATCAACAAAATTGATCTAGCTCCCTACGTAGGGGCAGATTTGGGGGTCATGGAACGGGATGCCCGGCGCATGCGCGGCGATCGACCCTTCGTTTTCACCAACCTACGCACCGGGGAAGGACTACCTGCCATCCTAGAGTGGTTGGGATCCCGAGTGTTATTCCGGGCATTGGTATGAGGGATTTAATTGGTCTGGAGGGGTTTGCCGCAATGGGGGCAAGTTGGCTGAGATTTGCGTTTTTGCACTTCCTCGAGAAACCCCGAGCCCAGAATGGCGGTTGGTAGGGCGAAGACCCCGATTCCTAGGATCGCAAGAATGGATCCGAGCAATCGTCCTTGGGGAGAAATTGGGTGCACATCTCCATAGCCGACTGTTGTTAAGGTGACCACAGCCCACCACATGGCCGTGGGGATATCGGGGAAGGCTTGCGGCTGAATGTAATGTTCGGCATTGTACATGAGCGCTGATGCAAAAATCAGCAAGATCCCTAGGACTATCATGCTGGAGATCAGTTCATCCTTTTTGGAGATGAAAACCCGGGCTAAAAGCTGAAAGCTTTCCAGGTAACGGGCTAACTTACCGATTCTGAGGAGACGAAACAGCCGAAATAAGCCAGTCAGGTGAAAGTCAATCCCCAAAAAAGGTAAGTAGAACGGGGCAAAAGACAAGAAATCAAAAATAGATAACGGTTGCACTAAGAAGTGAAGCCTGCCAATAATAGGATGGTAAGCATAGCGAGGAGAGCAGGTACAGCACCAGATACGGGCTAGGTAATCTAACGTAAAAACAATGACTGAGAAAATCTCAAAGGTATCAAAGTAAAGCTTATATTCAGCAAAACTCTCAACGGTTACCAAAATAACGGCTAAGACATTCAAGGAAATAGTAGTAAACATGAAAATATCAAAAATGCGACTGGCCCTATCCCCTGGCCTAGCCACCTCAATAATTTCCCAAATCCTTTGCCTGATCTTCTCAAGATTCTGGGATCCCATAGGTAATCTACTCCGTGAAACTTTTGATGTAAAGAGCCAGCTTATCTAGTCGTATCAACTCTTTTTCAATTTCAGCCTTTTGCTGTTCAGGTGTGCTCAGCAACTGTTCCTTTTTGGCATTGATCGCTCTCCTCTGAGCAGCAGCAAGTCTGGAGTTATATTTTTTCTGAGGAAATAAGCCCTCATAATAAATGCCAGCATGAGCGGAGGTCTTCCTGGCTGCTTGACGAATATCTCTCATCTGTTGGTTGAGTTCCCGCTTTGTAATTGTAAGGATCTCCTTTTGTTGCTTGATCTGAGCTAGCAACTCCCTTTGATGCTCTCGTGAGGTCGGCAGGATCGGCAGGTTATCTAGAAAATTGCTCACAAAGCTGTTGAGATACTCAAGGTAGTCTTCTAGACTAAGAGGAGGAACATTGCTGGAAACCATAGGATGAAAGTATATATCAAAAGGGTTATTCTCCTCAGGCAAAGATGCAGTCTTAAAAAGATCAGCACATTGTTTATGACTAGTATACTTATTAGAATTCGCACTATTAGGAATCATTTGTTCAAATTGACCAAAGAATTTGAATGGATTGAACTTGAATAGAGAAAGATGCAGCGAGATTTTATCCTGACTATCAAGCTTGTAAACTTTTTCATAGCGAATTTTGTGCTGCCTTTCCTTCTTTATAAGCTCTGATGAAGCCTCATCAAGAGAATTTAGGAAACTATTAAGAGAATTAAGGTAATCGCTGACTTGAGAAAACTTACACAAAGACTCAATAGCTGCTTTTTGTTGGTCAACAATAGAGACTACCCTTTCTGTTAGCCCAAGCATATCGCCATATATTGCTTCAGCTTCCTGAGTTCTGGCTATGGCATTCCGTAAATAAAATTGGCCCTCCTTAGTTTTCTGAAGCCAAGAGAGCAGATTTTTGCTGGAAAAGTAAAAGAAAAGAGGCGAATAAAAGACCAAGCCAGCCAACAATCCAAGACTGCCTATCCAGAGCACCCAAATAGCTCCTTGCAGTAATCCATACATACCAAACAAACTAAAAAGCCAACCAAATAGCCATACCAAAATCCGAAGAATACCGGAGATAATAACAAAGAAAATAAAACCGAAAGATATTCCAGCCAAGAAGTTAACTACAAGGTTGGTAAGACTTGCTCTCTTTGAAAGGATGCTTAACTTTTTGGCAATCTCCCCTTCAAAATCTTCAGGCAAATCACTTAACTTGACTATAGGTTGATTTTTTTCTGCATGAACTATGGCTTGGGATGGACTCAGGCTACTTTCTGCAGGGACAGGCATCACGGAAGAATCAACTTCTTGCTCTCCCTCAGCTTCAACAGGAGCTAACTGACTAAAACGAATAACCTCATGATAACCCCAGTTGATAGGAGGTTCATTGAGCACAATTTGGGGATCCCTAAACCTGATTGAAAGATAGGCACCTCTGCGAATAGATGTTTCTGGATCATATTTAGCAACCAGAGATTGACTGCCATCCCAAGTTGAGATGCGAATCTCGGCTATTTGGTCATCTTTGTCAGCGGGAGTCTCCCACTCACCGGCTTGCTTGCTAAGCATCAGGTGAAGCAGGTTTTCTTTAGTGCGCAAATACAGAACTAAGTTTCTCATTGTTTTCCTTAACTGCCTTAATTGCTAGTAGCAGTTCCCTCGCCCCGATCTGCTGTAGCTAGAGCGGCCCCCGCATTGCCTTCCCGCACTGTCCAAATCATAGGGACACTCACAAGTGCCCCGACGCGGTGCTCGCCTGGGGCCACCTGAATAGCTACTAGAATAGGAAGGAGTTGTCCTTAGCGTTTGTTGCTGTCTTAGACGCTCCCGCTCTGCCGCTGCTATGGCATCAAGACGAATTCGCTTCTGAATCTCATTGTAATTGTTGCGATATTCACGAACTTTTGCCTGAGCCTGACTGTAGCGGGGATCCCCAGGTGGGACAGCCTGCATATGTTTGATAGCACTATCCCACCAATTGAGGGCGGCTTGCCAATTTTGCTGCTGCCCCTCTTCGACAGCTCTCCTGGCACTAGAGATGCCGGCGTCATATTGAGAAGAGGCAGTTGGTTGGTTCATTCTGCCGCGAATGAGGGTCAGGTTTTGTCGGTATTCAATGATTTTTTGTTGAGCCAGGGCATACTGAGGATGCTGAGCCGGTATGGTTTGCAGGGTACGGATAGCTGTTTCCCATGCTTGCTCAGCTTGCTGCCACTGCTGGTTTTGACCGAAGATGACTGCTTGGGTTGCTGCTTGCAGGGCTGTGTTGTAGGTATCGGAAGCGCCCAGTTGCTGGTCTATTTGCTCTAGAGCACGGCGGTACTCAGCTATCCTTTGCTGGGCCTGACAGTAGCGATCAACTTCCAGGAAGTTCACAGCCCTTGGGGCTTGGCAGTTGTCAAAAAGGCTGCGCTGGCCGGGCAGCAGCGTTGGAGCAATTTGAATAACTTCCTCCAAGCGACCGATGGCTTCCTGAAGCAGGGATCTGGCTTTGGCAAAGTCTTGTTGATTGTAAGCAGTGTTAGCTTGGCTACCTAAGCTCATGCCTTCGGAGAAAGCTTTGTCAAAGCGAAAGAAAGC
>JAUQVP010000074.1:0-12768 GCA_039794745.1 Thermostichales cyanobacterium HHBFW_bins_127
GGGGATCCCGAGCCGGTGGCGGAGCGAGTGGCTGCGGAATGGGTGGGGTTTACATTTTTGCCATCGGTGTTGGTGGGCTTGAGCTATGCCCCCCAGTTTGTCAGACAGGGGGAGGAGCGCCCTGGGGATCTGAGGGCGGAGCAGGTGGATGTGGTGATTACCCCGGCGAGTGCCTGTGGCAATGCGGCTATTTTGCACCTGATGCACCGCCCCCAGCCGCCGCTGCTGATTAGCGTTGCCGACAACTCCACCCTCATGCACGCCACCGCCCAAGACCTAGGGATCCCCAGCGTGGTGGTGCGGTCCTATTGGGAAGCGATCGGTTGGGTGGTGGCCCATCGGGCTGGGGTTTATATCGGTTAGCAGTGCCGATTAGCAGTGTTGGTGGAAAGTGCGGTTGATCACATCCAGTTGTTGCTCCCGGGTGAGTTTGACAAAATTGACCGCATAGCCCGAGACCCGAATCGTGAGTTGAGGATACCGTTCTGGATGCTCCATAGCATCGAGGAGGGTTTCCCGGTTGAGGACATTCACGTTCAGGTGGAAGCCGCCATCGTGGATGTAGCCATCCAAGAGATTGACCAAATTATCGATGCGGTCTGCCTCTGTGCGCCCTAGGGCTGCGGGCACAATCGAAAAGGTATTGGAGATGCCATCCAGCGCTTCCGAGTAGGGGAGCTTAGCCACCGAAGCCAGAGCCGCAATGGCCCCGCGGGTGTCCCGCCCGTGCATGGGGTTAGCCCCCGGAGCAAAGGGTTCCCCTGCCCGGCGGCCATCGGGGGTATTGCCGGTTTTTTTGCCATAGACCACATTGGAGGTGATCGTGAGGATAGATTGGGTGGGAATGGCATCCCGATAGGTTTTGTGCTTGCGCAACTCCGCCATAAAAGTCTTCACCACCTGCACCGCCAGTTGATCCACCCGGTCATCATTGTTGCCGTATTTGGGAAAGTCCCCATCCACCACATAGTCCACCGCCAGCCCCCGGGCATCCCGGATCACCCGCACCCGGGCATACTTGATCGCCGACAGGGAATCGGCCACCACCGACAACCCCGCCATGCCATAGGCCATGGTGCGGACAATATCCCGGTCATGGAGGGCCATTTCCAGCCGCTCATAGCAGTACTTATCGTGCATATAGTGGATGATATTCATGGTGTTGGCATAGGTTTTGGCCAGCCAAGCCATCATCTGCACAAAGCGCGGCCACACCTCCTCATAGTCCAGCACCTCCCCCGTAATCGGCGCATAGGCCGGTGCTACCTGCTCCCCGGTTTTTTCATCCCGGCCACCGTTGATGGCATAGAGCAGGCATTTAGCCAGATTCACCCGCGCTCCAAAAAACTGCATCTGTTTGCCGATGCGCATCGCCGAAACACAGCAGGCAATGCCGTAGTCATCCCCCCAATAGGGGCGCATCAGGTCATCGTTTTCATACTGAATCGAACTGGTCTGGATAGAAATCTGGGCACAAAACCGCTTAAATGCCTCCGGCAGCCGCTCCGACCACAACACCGTCAAATTCGGCTCCGGCGCCGGGCCCAGATTCACCAGCGTCTGCAAAAAGCGAAAACTCGTCCGCGTCACCAACGGCCGCCCGTCAATCCCCATGCCCCCAATCGCTTCCGTCACCCAAGTGGGATCGCCGCTGAACAGCTCATTGTAGTCAGGGGTGCGCAGGAACCTGACCATACGCAGTTTCATCACAAAATGGTCAATCAGCTCTTGGGCCGCCGCCTCCGTCAGGATCCCGGCTTGCAAATCCCGTTCGATGAAAATATCCAAAAACGTAGACACCCGCCCCAGGGACATGGCTGCCCCATTTTGTTCTTTGACAGCTCCCAGGTAGGCGAAATAGAGCCATTGCACCGCTTCCTGGGCGGTTTGGGCCGGCCGACCAATGTCAAAGCCGTAGCTAGCAGCCATCGCCTTCAGCTCTTGCAGGGCCTTGATTTGCTCCGCCAGTTCTTCCCGCAGGCGAATTGTCCCTTCCTCCATGGTGTCTAGATCAAGGGCCGCTTTTTCCTCCCGTTTGGCAGCAATCAGCCGATCCACCCCATAGAGCGCCACCCGTCGGTAATCCCCGATAATCCGCCCCCGCCCATAGGCATCCGGCAAGCCCGTGATGATCCCGGAGCGGCGACAGCGACGCATCTCCTCCGTATAGGCATCAAAGACCCCGTCATTGTGGGTCTTGCGATAGCGAGTAAAGATTTCCCGGGTCTGGGGATCCAATTCGTAGCCATAGGCCGTCAGGGATCCCTCCACCACCCGGATACCGCCAAAGGGCATGATGGCTCGTTTCAGGGGTTGATCCGTTTGCAGGCCAACGATTTGTTCCAGTTCCCGGTTGATGTACCCTGGGGCATGGCTGGTAATGGTGGATGGGATCGCCGTATCCGCCGCCAGCACCCCCTTTTCCCGCTCCAGCGCCATCAGATCCTTGACTTGGTTCCAGAGTTGGGTGGTTCGTTCCGTTGGTCCCACCAGGAAGCTGCCATCTCCTGTGTAGGGGGTGTAGTTCCGTTGAATGAAATCCCGCACATCAATCTGGGTTTGCCACAAGCCCCCCACCCATTCCTTGGGGGCATCTTTCCGGGCAACCGTGGCTGCCATTGCGCTCATAACCATAGATCGGCTCCTTGGCAATCATCAACGGCAAATTGCAAAGAAAAAATAAAGAAATCGCTCTGCAAATCCTCACTACCTGCAGGATATTTGGTCGTCCCAAACACCCTTTCCACAAGCTTTAGGTAAGCTTGGCTTCTAGGTTATTTCTAGTTTAATTCATCTGCTGGATGCCGATGTCAGTCCTGGGGATTAAAAGCGTAGATAGTAAAGTTTTTTGACTTGTGCACACAAGAGTTAATCTAGCTTTCAGGGATGGCTTCCCTGAGTTTTGACCACCTGCTAACTTTCCAGGGACGGCGATCATGGGGTTGCTCAAGCTTTTCTGAAAGCTAAAATGCGCTCCCCTGCAGCAAGGATGCTGATTGACCCAGCCAAAATAAAACTTAAAGTTGTGTTAAAACAGGTGCCCGTTTTTTAGGTACGAGGACAAGGGACAGGCCCTTGGCGACAAGCAGGTGGGGGTGGGGAAATACAGCCGCCCGTCGCCGACAGTTGCAAAGCCTAAGCACAACACCAGCTCCCTCCGCCATGCCCTGGACTCTGCTCTGGCAGACCATGGGGATCGTCCCCATTCTGGAGCATTGAGGGAGGAGGTGGGGGTGCAGTTGCGCCTTGAGGCAGGTCAAGGCGTCTGCCAATCCCTATCATCTATCGGGGGACTGGGGATAATTAAGCTTTTTTGCCCCAGCCCTTTTGGGCTTGATCCAGAACATAGGCAGCGACGGATTCAATTTCTTCTGGCTTGAGGCGAGCCTTAAATGAGGGCATGGCAGCTTTGCCCTGGGTCACTTGAGCAATAATCGCTTCTGGGCTATCCATGTGATAGTCCTGCAGGGCCTGGAGAGTGAGATTTTTGTCGGCAACAAGGGTATTTTTGCCCCCAAGGTGACAACCCACACAGTTGGCTTTGAAGACTTTTGCCCCTACCTCTAGGTCAGCAGCGGCTTGAGCCGGCAGCACCGACAGCATAACAATACATAGGGCCATTGCCCAGATCACCAGCTTCTTCATAGCACCTAAACAAGCAACGCTTTCATCCTGACCAGCAGCATCCCCACGGTCAACAGACACCCTGTCAAAGTTGCTTCAGGCTTCCTCAGGGGGATCAATGTCCTGTTCCCGCAGCCAGCGCCGCCCCGGTATCTCCGGAGCCTCCAGCAAGTAGCTCCATTCATGCTCATCGGGATCCCAGCGCAGGCCCAGAATCAAACCAGGGCCAATCCAGTCGCCGAGGCGAAAGCGGGGTACGGTCAGGTTGAGGTGATCCACACAGAGGGCGTAGGGGAGTTCCATAGGGGGGCTAGGGTCACGCATGCTCATTATGGCGGCTAAGGGCAGCAGATGACCTTATATGCCTATGTGTGCTGGTGCCAGTTTGAGGATTTGACACTCCTGGCTGCTGGGGATCACCTGTGAGGGGGAGCATGTTGCTGCCTAGGGGATGGGGGAACCGCCGTTGACACCCCCTGACTTGCGTTGGGGGATTTTGGGAGAGTCTATGACTTGGTTGATTATTGGACTTGTAGTGGCGTTGTCACAGCGCCCCTAGACAGTCCTTTCTGAGGACTTTTTTCTGGCCGTTTGGGGTTTTTCAGCGAGCTTGGAGTTATCCCTACTCAAGCACATTGGCACGGAAGTCGCTTTCGGGCTGTTCTGCCTCACCCGGAAGTGACGAAGCTACCCAACTGACCCTTGGTGATCGGGTCTGTGCTTGCCGGAGGGGTTTGGCAGGGGGGAGCAAGTTAGGGACGTGAACGACTCCCGCCGCCCCTCTTCGTTGAGTAAAGCAGCCTTCCCACCGAATCAAGCTAACTGGATGGAGTCGCCTGACAATGGCCACTGCCAAAAACGGTAGACTAAGCACAATAACTTAGTGACCAGACTGCTATGGGTAAGCAAGGGCTGATTTTGGTAACTGGGGGTGCTGGTTATATTGGCTGCCACCTGGTTCACTATTTGCTGGACCAAGGGCACGAGGTGCTGGTGCTAGATGATCTCTCCAATGGCCATGCCTGGGTCATCCCACCGGAACGATTGATCGTGGGGGATGTGGGTAACCCAGTGCTGCTGACGGAGCTTTTTGCCAGCTACCAGGTGGAACTGGTTTGCCATCTGGCGGCTTCCATTGCAGTGGGGGAATCCACGGTCAATCCCGGCAAGTACTACCGCAATAATGTCAGCAATACCCTGACCCTGTTGGATGCCATGGTGCGGGCGGATGTGAAGCATTTGATTTTTCCCTCCACCTGTGCGGTCTACGGGGAACCGGCGATCACCCCCATCCCGGAAATCCACCCCCTCAGTCCCATCAGCCCCTATGGGGTGACTAAGCTGATGGTGGAGCGAATCTTGCAGGACTACCGCCGGGCCCATGATCTGCAGTCGGTGGTGCTGCGGTTCTTCAATGCCGCCGGGGCCGATCCCCAAGGGCGCTGGGGGGAAGACCACCACCCGGAAACCCATTTGATCCCCCTGGTGATGCAGGCAGCCCTGGGACAACGACCGTTTATCCAAATCCATGGAGATGACTACCCCACCCCAGATGGCACCTGTATCCGGGACTATATCCATGTGCTGGATCTGGCAAAGGCGTTTTTGCTGGCCTGGCGCTATCTGCAAAAGCACCACAGCAGCCTGACGGTGAATCTGGGCAATCAGCGGGGCTTTTCCGTGCGGGAAGTGATCGAGATGGTGCGCCAGGTCTCGGGACGGGATTTTCAGGTGCGCATCGGTCCCCGCCGCCCCGGGGATCCCCCAGCATTGGTGGGCAGTGCCGATTTGGCGATGGCAACCCTGGGCTGGACGCCGGACTATCCGGATTTACACACCATCATTAGCCATGCTTGGCAGTGGCATGCCCGCGCACCGATATCAGAACAGCGCCGCCAGGAACACGCTTTAGAATAGCTTTACAATATAATAAGTAGTCCTGCTGTTTTAGGAATTGGCATGCCTGCTCCTGTGCGTGTTCCCAAGGTGAAGCTGAAAACCCCCCCCTTGACGATCCATACTCTGGGGGACAAGGTTTTGCGGACGCCGGCAAAGCGGGTGTCCCAGGTCAATGATGAGATCCGCTCTTTGGCGGCGGCCATGCTGCAGACGATGTACAGCGCCGATGGGGTGGGGCTGGCGGCTCCCCAGGTGGGGGTGAGCAAGCGCCTGATTGTGGTGGATCCGGAGCCGGATAAGCCCAATGCTCCGGTTTATATCATGATCAATCCGGAGATCAAGCAGTGCCAGGGCAAGCTGGAAAGTGGCCAGGAGGGCTGCTTGAGTGTGCCGGAGGTGTTTTCTGAGGTGAAGCGCTACCCCCAAATTACGGTCAGCTATAAAGATGAGCTAGGACGCCCACAAACGCTGGTGGCTAAGGGGTTTCTGGCCCGCATTATTCAACATGAAATCGATCACCTCGATGGAGTGATGTTTGTAGACCATGTGGAAAATACCCTAGCCCTAGCCCAGGAACTCAATAAGCACGGCTTCCAAATCCAAGATGTACAAAGCCGGGTGCCGGTGTAATGGCTGAGCGCATCCGTCTGGGCACAACTTCCCTGGAAGTCAGTCCCCTGGGTTTGGGCACGTGGGCCTGGGGGGATCGACTATTCTGGGGCTACGGCCAGGGCTACCGGGATCCCGATTTAGAGGGGGCGTTTCGGGTTAGCCTGGAGTTGGGGGTGACGTTTTTGGATACGGCGGAAATCTACGGCAATGGCTATTCGGAGCAGTTGATCGGCCAATTCAGTCGCGGATGCCGGGAGCAGGTTCAAATTGCCACGAAAATCATGCCCTTCCCTTGGCGCCTGGGTCCCCAAGCTACTCGCCAAGCCCTGCTTGCCTCCCTCAAACGCCTCGCTATCCCCCAGGTGGATCTCTATCAGATTCACTGGCCCTTGCCCCCCATGGCCATTGAGGTGTGGATGGAATGGCTGGTACCTTTGGTGCAACAGGGGCTAACCCGGGCAGTTGGAGTGTCCAATTATTCCGCCAGCCAACTGCGCCGCGCCCACCAAGCCCTAGCTCAGTACGGGATCCCCCTGGCCAGTAACCAAGTCCACTACAGTCTCCTGCATCGGGATCCCGAGGCCAATGGGGTGTTGCAGGCTTGCCGGGAGTTGGGGGTGACGTTGATTGCCTATAGCCCACTGGGGATGGGATTGTTGACAGGGAAGTACAGTGAGGAGCAGGTGCCGCCGGGGCCGCGGGGGTGGCAGGCGGCAGCGACCTTGCGGAAAAAGGCGCCTTTGCTGCAGCGGTTGCGGCAGTTGGCGGAGCAGTACGGCAAAACGCCGGCCCAGGTTGCCCTGAATTGGTTGCTCTGCCAGGGGGTGGTGCCGATTCCTGGGGCCAAAAACGCCCGCCAAGCTCAGGAAAATGCCGGTGCTTTGGGCTGGCGGCTTACCCCGGAGGATGTGCACAGCCTGGGGCTGCTAGCCTGACGGTGCCTACCGGCTCGCCGATGACAAAACGGTCAAATAAGATGACTGGGCTATTGGGCTGACGGGTATGGAACCGGTAACTGTCCACGCTGCCGGTTGCTGTGTCCAAAATCGTAAAAACTGTAATCTCGTTGCTCGCCACGTAGGGCAGCGGCACCTGATTGGCACTGTACACCGGCGCCAAACTCGGCAGACAGGGCGCTAAACCCCCGGGATCCCCGGCGATGGTGAGGGGGTCGGGGTAATCCAGGGGCACATAGCGCTGTGGCCCCCCCCAGGCAGCTCCATAGCTGTTGCCCACATTGGAGGATTCCAGGTAGTGCACCCCTCTAGGGCTGAGAAAGCGGTTCCAAAGATGGCAGTGCCCGCAGTACACCAAATGGGTGCCCGCCTGCTCCAATAACGGCACCAGATCCCGCTGCAAATAGTCCCGCTCCGGCGGATAGCGATAGCTCACCCCAGTCACTTGCCCCTGGGGATCCCGATGGATGACGGGGATGGGGTCGGTGAAGGGGGGGACGGCATTATCGCCGAGGGAGTGGATGGGATGGTGGAGCATGACGATGCGGAAGCGGGCCTGTTGCCACGCTGGGGATTGGAGTTCCTGCTGCAGCCAGCCATATTGGGTACTATCCCGGTCAATGGCTTCCAGAATCCGCTGCCCACCTCCCCAGCGTTGGGGGTCAGCCAAGTTTTCCGGGGGTTCCTGAAAGCGGCCCCGCTGGGGATGTCGCCATTGGTTGGCCACTGACAACACCACTAGCCGAATATCGCCAAAGCTGAGGGCATAGTAATGCTGCTCCTGGGCAAACAACCCCTCAAAAACCTGGGCACTAAACCAGGGGTCCTTACCGAGTAGCTCCACCACTTCATGGTTGCCCATAGCCGGCAGGATCGGCGCATAGGGCAATAGACACCCCCCCCGGTACTCCACCCCGGCAAAGGTGTAACGGGCTTTCCCTTGCAGACAACTGAAAAAACTATTGGGAGCCGTAAACCATTCCCAAGCCCGGTCGGCACAGTTGACCATATCCCCGGCAAAAAAAATCCCATCTACCCTGCCCACCGTTTCCTCCACCTTTTGCATACAGGCAGCCACCATCGGCTTGAGCTGATGGTCGGAGGTGAGCAGGATCTTCAGTCCCTGCCCCGGCGCCGGCAAACCACACTCATACCAGCCGCTCGAGGCAATCTGGGATCCCTGACAACTGACTACCCGATAGGGATAGCGCTTCCCTGGCACCAGGGGGCTGAGGATGGCCTGATGGCACCAGACCGTTACCGCTTCCCCCGTTTGACTGCGTAGCCCTAGGATCGGGCGACTGCTAGCTGCTGTCCGCCCCTGGGATCCCCAGTCCACCCAATGCTGATCCCCGGGCCGAGCAGTGACCCAAGCTACCTGCAGACTGGTGGCCGTGGGTTTGAGCAGGTAAGGCTCCGTGAGCAAACCGACCATGCCGGCAAAGTAGACTCCTATGTTTCAGGGTACTGATTGGGATCTTTTCAGGCTAGCCCCCACTGCTGGCGAAAAAAACCGTACATCTGCCGATCCCTGGTGGTGCCGCCCGGATTTTCACACATGCGGGCCGCAAAAGCCAAGCCCCGCTGCAGTATCACCTGCGGCTGCCAACCCAACAGAGTTCCCACAATCCAGACACTGGTAAAGGCATCCCCCGCCCCCACCGTATCCGCCAACTGCCGCACCGGCACCGGCTCCCCCAGCCACACCTGCTCCGCCGTCCCCAGGATCGCCCCCTGGGATCCCAAAGTGACCAGGGCACTTGCCAGCCCATAATCCCGACACAACTGCTGCACCCCCTGGGGACTCGGCGGCATCCCCATGAGGATGGCAAACTCCGTTTGGTTGAGCTTCAGCCGCTGACAGCCCCGCACCGACTCCAGCAAAAACGGCCGATCCCAATAGGGATCCCGGAGATTGACATCCAGCAACACCGGCAGTTTCAGGGTTGCCCGCAACTGCCGCCAGCCATCTCGAGCCTGGGGCTGCCGCAGGGCCAAGGTACCGTGGTAGAGCAGGGATCCCGCAGTGGCCACTGCCAGGGCCGGTTCTGGGGCCACATGGTCAAAGGCCAGATCTGGGGGGATAAAAAACGTCGGTTGTCCCTGGTCTAAGCTCACCTGCACCGTTCCCGTCGGAGCGGTTGGGCAGCGTTGGATCCCGGCAAGATCTAGCCCCCACTCCCCCAGGATCTCCAGCATCTGCTCCCCATAGGCATCTTCCCCCACCGCACTGATTAGAAGGGGATCCAGCCCAAAGCCCCGCAGATGCCAAGCCACAATAAAAGGCGCTCCTCCCGGCACCGCCTGCCCGTCCGGCAACAGATCAAACAGCAGTTCCCCCAGTAAGATCGGTCTCACAGCCGAGCGTCAGAACGCTTCGACCACCAACCCCAGAGGCCACTGATCACCGCCCCTGCCATCAGGATCCCCAGGGCCGGCTGAAACAACGGGAACCACAACTGTACCCACCAACGATACACTGCCGGCACCCCCACATAGGTGGCAACAATGGCTAAAACAAACCAAATAAAACCACCTAGCACCAGAAAGAGATCAGCCACCAACAGCCTATTCAGCCAGCGCCGCAGCATCAGTAACCTCCGAGGCACAACAGCAGGGACAGACAAGACCTGGCAGGATGCCTGCCCCCAAAAGCCCACTAATTGGGGCGGAGCACCTCCACCTTAACAGGCACCACCCCCGCCTGCACCATGCCAATCGCCTGGGCCGCGGCAAAGGACAGATCAATAATTCGCCCCGGAATAAACGGTCCCCGGTCATTGATCTTCACCACCGTTGCCCTACCATTGGTGAGATTGGTCACCCGCACCAGCGTCCCAAACGGCAACGAGCGATGGGCTGCCGTCATGGCGCCATGGGTTTTGCTGCGGGGGGCAAAAGTATAGAACGACGCCTGTCCCCGCTGCTCCTGCACCGGCACCATCCCCACCAACGTCGAGACCGCCTGCTGCAACGGTGAGGGCTGAGGCGGTAGGGGGGCAGCGGCCAAGGGCGGTGCATTCAACAACAACCGCCGCATACGATTGGTGACCATCAGGGCAACACTCGCCTGATCCTTGCCCATGGTCAAAATCGAATCATCAAACCGCAAAAACTCCTCCCCATTGTGGGTGATCACATACCGATCATCCCGGTAAACCAGATCCACCGTCTGGGCGCCGGCATGGCTACGAGCCAACTGGTTAAGCTGAGCAGCCAAGCTACTAGCCTGCAACAGCGGCGATGGCTGGTTCGGACGCTCCACAAAGGTCACCAAAGGCAAATCACGCAAATACAGAGTCGTGCTCACCTGACCATCCATGCGGTGCTCATAGAGCGTCGTGACACTGGTTTCCTGACTGTCCCGCTGCCAAGTCCCCACCTTCAGCACCGGTGACAGGGATCCCAAAGCTGCCGGCATCACCCGGGCCTGGGTCAGGTCGGCGCTGACCGCCTTGGTCAGGGGAGCCTCAGCGGGCACTGGCAATGCCGTTTCCGCAGGAGCCAGGGAAGGGGCTTGCCACGTCGCAGATGGTGCCGCCCAGGCCGGCATTCCCAGCGCCAGCCCGCTCAGCAACATGCCGCTCAAAAGTCGGTAGTTTCCCATACACAAATCATCCTCAAAACAGAACATGACTTGCCAGGTCGCAGGTCAATGTAACACCACTTATCGCTTCGGGTCAATTTATAACTAAAACTTATAGATATAACGATCCCGCAACCTTTCCCTCAGCTTCACCAGCCCACGCTAGGGATAGCCCGGTCAAAGGTAGCTTCAGCTACCCCTGGGGGAAGGTTCCCCCCTCTGGCCCCTCTGGCAAGATTGTCAAGATTTGTTGAAATTTTCCCCAGCATGTAACGAAACTATGCTGGTATCGGTGAGGAGGGCTTGGCTGTGCTGGTGGAGGGCGCGGCAGAGATCTTCCAAACTAGGCATGGGGCCTCCCAAAAGGGCAGCAATCTCATAGAGCCCCCGCACCCGGGATCCCGGCAAATACTGCTCCCAGAGCTGATGGTCAGGGGCTAGCAGCAGAATACCGTGCTGCAGCACTACCCCCTGCTGCCACAGTTGGGCACTGCCGCTGACCTTCTCCCCCTGCCAAACCAAATCGGCGTGGGTATGGCTGGCAAAACAACTGGCATGGCGTTGGTAGGGCTGGTTTCCCCCCAGTTCCAGGGGGATCCCCCAGGTGGCGGCGGTGCGTTGCACCACCTGACAGAGATAGGCATACACCCGCCGGCGCGACCAGGTACTTGGCGGTCGCCAGGTGAGGGCATAGGTTAAATCCAGTCCCGCCCCATGCAAAACCGCTCGCCCCCCCGTCGGGCGCCGCACCCAAGGGATCCCCAGGGATGCTGGGCAGTCTTGGTGGCGACCTAGGGAGAGGGTAGTTTGGTCCCAGCGGTAGCAGCGCCAGCGGGGGCAGCCATCCTGGAGGGTCTGGTGCAGCAGTTCCAGATCCCGTTGCATGTGGTGCTCTCCCGAACCGTGGGCCAAGTGCCAGTGCATAATAAACAAGCATCCCAGAAGTGGTTTATGGTCAGCAGCCAAGATCCCCCCACCCCCGCGCCGGATCTTTTGCCGGAACTGCGGCAACAACTGGGCAGTAGCGACCCTGTGGAGCGGATGCGGGCCGCCCGTTTTTTCTGCGATGTCGAGGATCCCGCCGCCATTCCCCAGCTGCTCACCCTATTGGCCGATCCCTGTCTTTTGGTGCGGGTCAGCGCCGCCTACGCTTTGGGACGCAACAGCCGAGCCGATATAGTGCCAATCCTCATCAAAACTTTTCAACAGGAGTGGAACGGCTACGTACGCAAGGGACTGGTGTGGGCCCTGGGCAACAGTCAAGACCCGCGGGCCTTGCCGGTGTTGGCTGCGGCGGTGCAGGATGACATTGCTGCCGTCCGCCTCTGGGCTGCTAGCGCCATCGGACAGTTGGGCGCCAAAGTCAAAACCCCTACCCTCCTCCACGAACCCATCCAGATCCTACTAAGGGGCTGCCAAACCGATCCCGTCGCCGCCGTGCGCAGCAACTGCGCCTGGGCCCTGGGACAACTCCACCCCCTGCTGCGGGATCCCCAACTGGGGGAGTGGCGCCAACAGGTGCTGGAAGTTTTGGTTCAGATGCAGGAGCGGGATCCCGACCTGAGCGTGCAGGAGGATGCCCGCCAAGCTTGGCAGAAACTACAGTCCTAGTCTTCTGCAACTAGAAACAGGGTATCGCCAGTTCGGCTGGTGTAGAAGTTATAGGTTTTGCCGTACTGTTCGCAGTTGCTGTCGATGGGAGCAGCATAGGACTCCAACTGCTCCACCACAAAGCTGGTAGCAGAAGTGAAATCGGCATCATAGCGCACTGTCAGCACCGGGGAGCGGTTTTGATTGGGGTAGTCATAGCGCCAGGTGAGGATCAGCCACTTCCCAGGCTCGACGGAGGTATTTTCCCAGCTGCCGGACTCTCCCCAGCGGTAAGCAAAATTGATCGCCGAGCCAGCTTCCGTGCCAATACAGGTCATGGCAAAACGGGTTGCCTGCTGAGCAGCCCCGGGGCGCGCCAACCCCACCAGTACCGCTGCCACACCCACAGTCCAACGCACAAGAGTTTTCATAGCTACTACCGTTGTGATGGATCAATTATGGGGCATCCTGCCACGTTGCAGCCATGATATGCCTAACTTC
>JAUQVP010000075.1:0-12448 GCA_039794745.1 Thermostichales cyanobacterium HHBFW_bins_127
GGGGCCAGATGCGGCTTTATCGCCCCAGTCCTCGGAAGCCATGGAAATGGATTGGCCAAAGCTGCCAGACCTGCCTTCCGAAACCCAGGAACTCGGGGACGATACCCTGAACAATCTGTTCAATCCACAGCTAACTACCGGGATCCCGGAAGGTTCGGAGCTGCTGGCTGCGGCGACTGACCAGGCCAATGAACTGACCGGTGGGGATTGGGGTGGGTTATTACAACCCGCCGCCGACTCTGGGAGCGAAGATTTGGGGATCTCACTGTTTGCTGAGGTGGATCAGACCCGTGAAGCAGGTGATGCAGACCTTACGGGCTTGTTCGCCTCAGAGTCAGCAGGGGAGGATTTCGGGATCCCGGCGGATTTGGAGATGTTGTTTGCCGGGGCTACTGAGACGGAGTCTATGAATGCATCGGATACCTCGGCAGCGGCTGGGCAGGATGGGGATGGCTATTTTGATTTGAGTTTTGAGCCACAGGTAGGATCCGGCAACACTAGTGAGGATCTGTCTGACTTGGGATTGGGGGCTGATGAGTTGTTCTCTGAAACACCAGTTGCTCAAGAGTTGACGGCGGAGCAGGGCAGTGACAACTGGGGTGATCTGTTTGCTGAGGAAAGCTCTATTGCTGGGTCAGAGCTGGCTGCTGATTTGGGCACAGGGGCGGAATCGACAGCGACAGCCTGGGATGCTAGTGAGGACTCTACCGCCGAATTAACTCTGGATCAACTGTTTGTGGGGGATCCCGAAACGGCTAGCCCCCTGGAGGCGTTCCGGATCCAAGATGAGGAGGAGCTAGGGGATGGGGATCTGAATAGCCTGGAATCTTTGGTTGAGGCGATGGAAACCGGACCAGGACTCAGCCAAGAGCTGGAAGCGGCCGATGCAGCCGGTATGGATCTGGAAGCCCTGGGGAGCTTTTTTGAGGAGCCTGGGACGACAGCTAGCGAGGATAACGACCTCGAGAGCTTGGGGCTTTTGTTTGACAGCTTGGAACCAACCCCAGCTAGCTCTGAAGCTGAAAGCGATAGCCTGGAAAACCTGGGATCGTTGTTCGATCACCCCGAAACCCCATCGGGATCCCCTGAGAATCAGGAGGTACTGCCGGCTGATTTTGGCAGCTTGTTTGAGGAGGCAGGGGAGTCTCAGGGGGTGGAGGCAGCCTTGGCAGCATCGCGACAGGAGGATCAACACCTGGAGGGGCTGCTGGGGGGAGAAAGTTTTGAGGATCTGTTTGGGAGTGCTGAGACAGCGGCAACTTCCCCTGCTGAGGCTGTGGATGATCTGCAGGCCTTGTTTGAGCAGGAGCAGGTAGCGGCAGAGCAAGGGGTGGATCAGGGGCTTGATGATCTGGAGGATCTGTTTGCGGAGTCGGTCAGCAGCAACGGCATAGGAGCTGCGCCAGTAGCTACTGAAGCTACTAGGGACGTAGACGATCTGGAAGCGTTGTTTGCTGAGGAAGCTCCTGCCGCACCCCAGTCCCAATGGGATGATCTAGCTAGTTTGTTTGAGGATAGTCCTACCCCAGCGCCTAAGGATGATTTGGCAGATTTGGAAGCGGAATTGGCAGCACCTCCCCTACCTTCTGTGGGCAGCAGTTTGGATGACTTGGCGGCTCTGTTTGATGAGCCAGCCCCTCCGGCGACGCCCCCGATTGATGATCTAGAAGCTCTCTTCAATGATTCACCACCGCCGCCGCCCCCAGCTCCGCCGGCAGCAGTTCCGGCAGCGGTGACACCGACGGATCGTCCGGCCCCTACGAAAGCAACGGTACGCCCGGCTGCTGCCCGCAAGGCCTCGGTATCTTCTGCCACGATGAAGGTGGAAGTGAAGCACCTTGACTTTTTGAATAACTTGGTGGGGGAATTGGTGGTCAATCGGAACAGCCTCACCCAAAACCAAAACCGCTTGCGTCAGTTTCTGGAGAACTTGCTACTACGGGTGCAGCAGTTGGGCGAGCTAGGGCAGCGGATGCAGGATGTCTATGACCGCTCGTTGCTGGAAATTGCCTTGGTCTCCGGTCGCAGCTCTGGCCGCGCCGGTGGTGGGGTGGCGCTCGCCAGTGGCGGCAGCAGCCAAGGTTTGGAAGCCTTGGAAATGGATCAATTTACGGCCTTTCACTCCTTGTCCCAGGAGATTATTGAATTGATTGTGCGGGTGCGGGAATCTGCCTCGGACATTCAATTCGTGGTGGATGAAGTGGAGCAAAATTCCCGTCAGTTCGGTCAAATCACCACCCAGTTGCAGGAAGGCCTGAACCGGGCGCGGATGGTGCCCTTCTCCCAAATTGCCGACCGCCTGCCACGAGCGGTGCGGGAACTGTCCATCAAAACCGGCAAGCAAGTCAACCTAGAGGTGCAAGGGCGAGAAACCCTGATCGATAAAGCCATCCTGGAAGAACTCTACGACCCCCTCACCCACTTGGTGAACAATGCCTTGGTGCACGGGATTGAAAGCCCAGAGGTGCGCCGCAAAGCCGGCAAACCCCCAGAAGGTAGAATCACCGTCAAAACCTTCTACCAAGGAAACCAAACCATGATCGTCGTCTCCGACGATGGCGCCGGGATCCCGGTGGAGAAGGTGAAGAAGAAGGCGATTGCCAAGGGTTTGATTTCCCCGAACGCGGAATTGGATGAAATCTACAATGTTTTGTTTAATCCTGGGTTTAGTGGTCGGGATGAAAACGAAATCGATGACTTGGCCGGTCGGGGTGTGGGCTTGGATGTGGTGCGCCGCAATATCAATGAACTGCGGGGAACGATCCAGGTGGATTCTACCCCGGGGAAGGGGACGACGTTTACGATTCGCCTGCCGCTGACCTTGAGTATTTCTAAGTCGATGCTCTGTATCAGTGACAAGGCTCTGATTGCCTTCCCTCTCGATGGGGTGGAGGAAATGATGGATGTGCCCAAAGAAGAGATCGAAATCGACGAAAAGGGCCGGCCAACGGTGCAGTGTGGGGTGGGTCGTTTGCCTTTCCGTCCCCTGTCAGAGCTGTTGACCTACAACCGCAGCCATAGCCGTGCCCGTTCCGAAGTGTACAGCATGGCTCAAGATGAGGGGATTGTGCCGATTGTGGTGATCCAAAGTGGGGGGCAGTACGCTGCCATCCAGGTGGATAACTTTGTGGAAGAGCAGGAAATCGTGATCAAACAACTGCGGGGCCCGGCGCCTAAACCGGTGGGGATTGCCGGGGCAACGGTGCAGGGGAACGGTAGGGTGTTGCCGATTGCTGACATTATTGAGCTGGTGGATTTGGCCTACGGTCGTATCCGTCCCAGAACCACTTGGGAAGGGGATATTGATGTGGAAGCGACGGAAGGGGAGCGGCAGCCGACGGTGCTGATCGTGGACGACTCGATTACGGTACGGGCGATGCTCTCCATGACCTTTACTAAGGCTGGCTACCGGGTGGAGCAGGCCAGGGATGGGCAGGATGCCTGGGAAAAGCTACGGGGTGGGCTGCCCTGCGACCTGGTGTTCTGCGATATTGAGATGCCGCGGATGGACGGGCTGGAGCTGCTGTCTCGCATGCGGGAGGATGCCTACCTGAAAAACCTACCGATTGCGATGCTGACCTCTCGGGGTGCCGATAAGCACCGGCAACTAGCCCGGGAACGGGGAGCCAATGCCTACTTCACGAAACCCTATTTGGAAGAAGAACTGTTGACAGCAGCTCAACAGTTGATGGCAGGGGCTGTGCTTTTGACATGATGCCCAGAGCACGGTTGCTAGAATAGGGAAGCCAGGTTGGAGGGATCCCGATGTCAGCGCCGACTCAACTTGATCCACGGACGATGACTGCTGAGCAGGTGGCTGAGGTTGCTGCTCGTTTGGAGGCAAATGCCTATCCCTCGGTGTTTGGCAGTTTGGAGGATTGGCATTTGTTGAAGGCGGTAGCTTTTCACAATCCTAGTTTGGTGGAGCCGTACCTGCATCTGCTGGAGTTGGAAGTGGACGACGATTGATTACTCCTGAGCATTTCGCCGGCTCAGGGGGACTAGTCCCAGACAAGCGCTAGACCCAAGCAAAACAATCAATAACTGAAACAGATCCCTCACCCCCAACCTCGCTTCCGAAGGGGGGAGAAGGGGTTGAACTTGATCGGCGGGAAGCCCCCCACGGTAAAGCAAATCCGTGTCGGGATAAGCTCCCTGATTTGTCTTCGCCCTGGGTTCCCCTTTGTTCACACCAGTCGATGCAGCATGTGGAACGGTGATCTCAGTTGTGTTGACTCAACAAAGATGAAAGTCGGGAGTTGTTCACAAAGTCATCAAGCTCGTAGTGCCCTTGCTGCCCAAATTTACCCAATGGTTAAGGGAGAAAAGCACCTTACCATCCTTGAACCTAGCTGCTGCCGTCGGTACTCCTAGCCGTGAACCCCTTAGGTCATGGGCACGTCTTAATTAAAGTCTGTTTTGGGAAAAACCGATGCGCCGCTGGTATGGATGGGTAGTGCTGCTGCTTGTGGGTTGCCAAGGAACACCACCAGAAGCCCAAACTCCCCCTCAATCCGCTCCGGTCAACGTCGAAGTGGCCCAGGCAGAGCGGGGATCCCTACGCCAGCCCCTAGAGTTGGTGGGCCGGACCCAAGCTACCCAACCGGTGAGTATCCGCAGCCGCAGCGAAGGACAATTGCTAGCCCTCACCGTCGCCGTTGGGGATCCCGTGGTGGCGGGGCAGGTGCTGGGGCGCCTGGATGATACCTTGCTGCGGCAGGCGCTGGTGGCGGCGGAGGCGGATTTAGCCGTGGCCCAGGCAGAAGTGAGCCGGGTGCAGGCGCTGCTGACCAGTGCCATCAGCCAAGTCGCCACAGCCCAAGGGGAGCGCGACCAAGCCCAGCGAGACCTCGAACGCCTAGAAGCCCTGTTTGCCGAGGGAGCCATCAGCCGTCAGCAACTGGAACAGGCCCAAACTCGCCTCCAAGCTGCCCAGGGATCCCTGGTGGCGGCTGAAGCGCAAGTTCAGACCCAGAGACTGCTGGAAACGGCGGCCCTGAGTCGGGTGCAGGCCCAGCAAGCCTTGGTCAATCAAGCCCGCGAACGCCTTGATCTGACCATCCTGCGCTCCCCCATCAGTGGTATTGTCTTGAGTCGAGCCAGTGATGTGGGCAATGTCCTACAGAACAACCAGGAGATCCTCCAGGTCGGGCAGTTGGATCCCCTGACGGTGCGGCTAGAGGTCAGCGAAACCGCCTGGAGTCAACTCCAGCCCGGGCGACCTGTACAAGTGAACCTGGAAACTGGTACCTTCACCGGCCAAATTGCTCGCATTAGCCCCGCTGCCGACCCGGTTAGCCGTCTGTTTCCGGTGGAAATCACCCTCCCCAATCCCCAAAACCAACTTGGGGTCGGTCAACTGGCCCGCATTACCCTGCCCAGTAACGATCCCCCCCAGGTGATCATCCCCCAAACTGCCATCCGGGATCCCCAGCGTCCCCATGTATTTGTCCTGGAGGCTGACACCGTTAGGGTACGGCCGGTGGCCTTGGGAGAAAGCCGAGATGGACGCCAAGCGATCCTAGAAGGGCTAGAAGCGGGGGAAACGGTTGTTATTCGCAGTAGCCGCCCCCTGCAAGATGGGCAGACCGTGCAAGTCCCCCGCCGCTCCTGACTACATATCCGCCTTGCGCACCCAGAGCAAGAAAATCGCCAACGGCCCCGCCAAAACAATCATCGCCAATAAAAACAGCTGTAAAAAAACTTCATATTGTCCAAACATAGTCAGATCGCAACAACCCACGTCCTGATTATAGGGGATCAGGTTCCCCAGATTCGTCCCTGCAGGGTTTGCCAAAAGGTAAGGGCGAGGATGCGCAAATCCAGCAGCAAGGACCAATGTTGCACATAGTAGAGGTCATATTGAGTGCGGCGGGCAATGCTGGTATCACCGCGCCAGCCGTGGATTTGTGCCCAGCCAGTCATGCCGGATTTCACCAGATGCCGATCCAGGTAGCGGGGGTACTGTTGTTGGAATTGAGCCACAAAATAGGGCCGCTCCGGACGGGGACCCACCAAGCTCATATCCCCCATCAATACATTCCACAACTGGGGCAATTCATCCAAATTCGTGGCCCGCAAAAACTTGCCAAATCGAGTCCGCCGCGGGTCATCGGCCGTTGTCCAGCCGGGCTGGTGATCCGCTTCCGCATCCACCCGCATGGAACGAAACTTATAAATCCAAAACCTTTCCCCATCCAAACTCAACCGCTCCTGCCGATAAAAAATCGGCCCCGGACTCGATAACTTCACCCCAACCGCCACCACCAGCAACACCGGACTGAGCACCACCAACCCCAACAGGGATCCCACAATGTCCAGCAGCCGCTTTTGCAGGCGGTTCCAGGGCTGGCGCAGGGGCGGATCCTGCAAAGTCAGCATCGGGATCCCATCTAGGGAAGACAGGGTCAGGTGGGTGGTGATCACCCCTAGCCCGTGGGGCACCACCCGCAGGCGATAGGGACGGCAGCTATGGTACTGCAGTTGCCACAGCTCTGCAGCACCGGGGGGATCCCCAAACCAGATTTCTGCGATGTTGGGGTGTTGCTGCAGGTAATCTTGCCAGGTAGTGGGGGTAGCCACCCAGGGGGGAAAGGGCAGGTCCTGGTAGTCGCTGGGGATGGGGAAGGGGGCTGGGGCTACATAGCCCACGAGGCGAAACCCCAATTGGGGACAGTGGTGGAGGCGATCCACCACATCGGCGAGGGCAGGATGGTGCCCCACCCAGAGCACATCCTTTAGACCCAGCCCGCGGCGGCGGCACCGGTAGAGCCAGGCTCGCCAGAGCCCGCGGCTAGCCAGGATCCCTACACTGCTCAGCACCGTGGCATAGACAATCAACAGTCGGGACAGAGACAGGGAGCGAATAAAGAAAGCTGCCCCCAGCACCAGCCCCATGCTCAGCCCCAGAGCCGTCAGGGCCGTCAGCAGCTCATCAAAAGCCGATAGGCGCCGTTCCTGGCGGTAGCAGCCCAAACTCCACCCCACCCCCCAGTAACAGCCCAAACTCAAAATCCCAAAACCCATATACACATCCAAAGGCAGCAGGCTGTGGGGAACCAAGCTGCGGATCCCATAGGCCAGAGGCCAGGCAGCCAAAACCGCCAAACCATCCCCAATCCCCGCCAGCCATAGCCACAGGGCAGTTATATCTAGACTTTTTGCCCCCATAATGACCCCAACAGTGCCCCCAACAAATACAGCGACCCAGCAATAATCACGGGATCCCGCCCCTGCCCCAACCAGGTTGGGATCTGCTCCGGTTCCAGGGTTTCACTGCTCGCCAAAGCCGGTTGCTGGGCCCAGGCCAAAGCCACCAACCGCCCAGGCTCATAGCACTCATGCCCCGGGATCCCGACCCCACAGAAGCGATCCCCCGGGCGCAGCAGCGCAGCCAAAATCCCTGCCCCATCCTTGGTTGCCAAAATCCCCATCAACCACTGCAGCGGACGCTGGCCAAAGCGCTGGTCCACAAACTGGCGCAGCCCCTCCGCCCCCGGCAGATTGTGAGCCCCATCCAACCACACCTCCCGCCCCTGCCAATCCAACCGCTGCAAACGACCCATCCACACCGTCTCCCCCAGCGCCCCCGCCACCGCCCCCGCCGGGATCCCCCAGCCCAGCCGGCGCAGTTCCGCCACCGCCGTCAGCACCACCCCCATATTGATCAACTGCACCGGCCCCACCAGCGCCAGGGGATAAATCTGCCCTTGCCAGACAATCTCCCTCGGATCAGACCGGTACTCCCGTGCCGGCTCCGCCACAAGCAACCGGGATCCCTGGGCCTGAGCCACCCCCTGTAACACCGCCATCACCTCCGGCACCTGGGGGGCCGTAACGGTGGGGATCCCGGGTTTAATGATCCCGGCTTTTTCCCCGGCAATGGCTGCCAGGGTAGATCCCAGCCGTTGCCAGTGGTCCATACCGATACTGGTGATCACCGCCAGTTGGGTTTCCGGCAGAGCATTAGTGGAATCCAAACGCCCCCCTAGCCCCACTTCCAGCACCAGCACATCGATCTGTCGTTCCCGGAAATAGAGCCAAGCCGCCGCCGTCGTCACATCAAACTGGGTCGGGTAAAGCTCCGTCACCCCCTGCAAAGCCCGGTGAATCTGCCCCAGCAAGCGGGCCCAGTCGGCCTCAGCAATAAACTGCCCATCCACCCAGATCCGCTCCTGCCAAGCCAACAAATGGGGAGAGGTATAGCGCCCCACCCGATAGCCCGCCCGGCGCAGGATCTCCGAAAGCACCGCACACACCGACCCCTTGCCATTCGTCCCTGCCACATGGATCACCGGGATCCCCCGCTGGGGATGGTTTAAGCGGGCCAACAAAGCCTGCATCCGTTCCAGCCCCAGAATCACCCCGGCCCGATCCAACTGTGCCAACCAAGCTTGCCAGTCCCAGGTCACCATCCTGCCCAATGAAAGCCCATTTTACCCCCTTGCCGATCCCCATCTGCCGATAAAGTGTAGGGTGGGATCCCAAAGCAGCACCCATGGCCCGCCTGCTGATTATCGACGATGACACCAGTGTTCGCCAACTGTTGCAGCGGTACTTGCAGCAGCAGGGTCACAGCGTCCAAACTGCCGCCAGCGGCGCCGCCGCCCTGCCCCTCCTCAGCAGCTTCAACCCCGATCTGGTGATCCTCGACCTCAACCTCCCCGACACCAGCGGCTACGAACTCTGCGCCCAGATCCAGCAGCAGCATCCCCAGGCTGGCATCTTGATCCTGACCTCCCGCATCACCCCCAGCGATCGCCTCAAAGGCTTTCACCAAGGGGCCGATGACTACCTGACCAAACCCTTCAACCTGCCGGAACTGGCCGCCCGCATCCAAGCCATCCTCAAACGCCACCGCCCCTCCCCACCCCCCACCCCCCTGCAACTGGGATCCCTAGTGCTTGATCCGGTGCAACGGCAAGCCACCCAACAGGGCACCCCCATCCCCCTCACCGCCCTAGAATTCGACTTGCTCCTGACCATGGCCCAGCAGCCCGGTCGGGTGTGGCGCCGCAGCGAACTGATCGCCGCCCTCTGGCAGGACGACAGTGACGAACGCATCGTCGACGTCCACATCGGTCAGATCCGCAAAAAACTGGAACGGGATCCCAGCCAGCCCCAATGGATTCTCACCGTCCGCGGTGTCGGCTACCGCCTCGCCATCCCCCCCACCCCGGCGGCAGAATAGGGCACAATAAGTATAAATCCCCAAAAATTTTTCCTGGAAACTCCATAATTCCGACCGTTATAGTGTAGATTAAGAGCAGTGATGCGAGAAGAGCCATGACTTCAACCCTTTCCAGCAGTCCTGTCTTGCGTTATCAGCCGGAGATCGAGCGTCTGAGCCAGGAATATGAGAGCCGTTCCCCCCAGGAGTTATTGGCCTGGGCGGTGGCCAGTTTTGGGGAGGGTTTGATACTGGCTTGTAGCTTTGGGCCGGAGGATTTGGTGTTGATTGACTTGCTGACCCAGATTCAGCCTGCGGCCCAGGCATTTTTCTTGGATACGGACTTTCATTTTCCCGAAACCCTTGAGCTCAAGGCCAAAGTGGAGCAGCGTTATCCCCAGTTGCGTCTGCACACCTACAAGCCCCTATTTACCCCCGAGGAGCAAGCGGCGGAATATGGGCCGGAGTTATATCGTCGCAACCCCGACCAATGCTGCTACATCCGCAAGGTAGAGCCGATGAACCGAGCCTTACAGGGGTATCAAGCCTGGGTGACGGGGATGCGGCGGCAGCAGGCTGCCACCCGGGCTAGCATCGGCAAAGTCCAGTGGGACGGCAAGCGGGACAAAGTCAAACTCAATCCCCTAGCCGACTGGACAGACAAGCAGGTGTGGAACTACATCCACAGCCACAACCTCCCCTACAACGTCCTCCACGACCGCAACTACCCCAGCATTGGTTGTTTCCACTGCACCGCCCCAGTAGCCCCAGGTCAGGATCCCCGTTCCGGGCGTTGGCAGGGCACGGGCAAAACCGAATGCGGTCTGCACACCTAAGAACACTTGAAAAACCCTGGGTAGGGAGGGGTTGGGGTAGCCGGAGAAATCAGCTAAGCTGTTGTACAGCCTTGACAAAAGTTTAGGATCATGACCGTCGCCTATCCGCGCAAGCTGCGCAACCAACTCAGCGCCCAGGATATTCTCAATCAAGTTGTCCGCATTCGCGATATCCATTTGGTCACCCTCAACCGCTATCGTTACAACGAGCAGCGCAGTTGCAAAGACCTCACCAATCTGATTGAGCAGCTCAACGGGCAGCCCCGGGATCTGGTCCAGGATCTCTCCCACCATGTGGCTGATGAAGCCCGCCATGCCCAGTGGCTTACGGATCTGTTGGCTGACTTGGGGGGACCTTTGGATACGCCCCCGGGGGTCTCCTACATTGATGAGTTTGAGCGCCTAATTGATGCCAATCCCGAGGACACCATCATTGAAGCCTTGGCTGCCATCAATGTCACAGAAAAGCGTGGCTGCGAGTATTTCTCCGCCCACCTAAAAGCCCTCAAAGCCATGATTGCCGACCCCGATACCCCCGCCGACCTCAAGCAAGAGCAAGCCCAGGTGGCAGAGGTGATCGGGCGGATTTTGCCGGAGGAAGCTGCCCATGTGCGTTGGGGATCCCGGCGGCTGGCGACCATTGCCCGCCAGAGTGAGGCCCACCGGCAGAAGGTGGAACAGGCCCGGCAAAAGTATGTGGCCATTGAGCAAGCGGCCTATGAGTCTGGCATGGACATTTTGGCTGGGGCGGAGTTCCGTCGCCTCAGCAACCTGATGAAAGTCGCCGAAACCCTGCCCCTCTGGCAGCGGCCGGGCTATGTGTTGGAGCGGCTACCGCAAACCTTGCTCGATCCCAAGCTGCAGGTCAGTCGCCTCCAGGCCGCCCAGCGGGCTTGGTCTCGGGATCCCAAGGCCTTTATGGAGCAGTTTATTCCCATGTTTTTGGGTGGGTTGAGGGATCAACTGCCCCGTCCGGCCAAGGCCGGCAGCCAAAACTAGCCCTGTCCCACCGCTGCGCCGCTACGGACATCCATCACCGTTCCTCGGACATTGTAGGTTTCCGTCTCAATTTCCAGGGGAACGCCGATTTTCACCTTGCTGTTGCCCAGCACAACGCCGTCGTTGGTGCGTTGGCCGGTGCCGGCGAGGGTCAGGACCACATCCAGGCGGTAGGCTTCCGGGTCAGGGATGCGTTGCACCTGCCCATCGGGAAACACCAGCGGTACGGTGCGGGAGACATTTTCCACCCTACGGATGGTCACCTGTCCGTAGGGTTGGTTGCGGATGATCAGGTTAGCTTTGCTGTCAATTTGAAAAATGTCAATGCTGCGGGCACTGATCCCGCGGGCAATCATATCTACTTCCACCGGAATTGGCTGCACTTGTCCGATTTGCACCACACTGGTGGCCTGCTGTCCCGGCAACAAAAACACCACCCCCAGAGCCAGCAGCAAAATGAGCAGCGCTCCCAGATCAATAATGCTGACCTTGCCCCACAAGCGACCTTGTTGATCGATCATCATCGCCCTTCATCACTTCAGCCTAATCATGCCAGATTCTGCCCGAATCCGCTGCGATCACTGATTTGGGGTGTTGCTCCTCACAGCCATCCCGATCCCGGGGTAGTATCATGCCTAGGGTGAGCAGCGCCAGAGGGTTTTATGAATTTATGGCAACGCTTGAGTGTCATGGCTTTGCTCTTGAGCTTAGTTGCCTGTGGGGGTGGGGGCACTTCCACCGGTTTGAATCCCCTGCCCCTGCCGCCCCCCCAGGGGGATATTACTCTGCAAAGTACTGGCAGCACCTTAAATTTGGCGGTGCGATTTCCCACGATTGCTACGGGTCGCCGTCCCCCCACCACCAGTGATGGCAGCTCCAGTATCCCCTTTGGCACCGACAGTATTCGTGTGTTCGTCAACTCCATCACGGAGGGGGTGCCCTACCAGCAGGAAGCCATCCTCACCCCCACCAATCCCACGGGTCAGTTCACGGGGGTCCCAGGACAAGCCACTTTGGACATCCTAGCCGAAGCCCGCCAGAACCTAGAAAGTGCTCCCCTAGTCATTGCTTCAGCCCGCACGACCCTATCTCCTACTGCCAATCCTGTGGTTAGCCTGCGCCTTACCCCTGCCGATTTTGTGCCCATTTTGCAGGCCATTGTTCCCAATCTGGCCAGCGTGGGATCTTTGATTACTTTGCAGGGGCAGAATCTGGGGATGGTGCGGCGGGTTTTCTTCACCTCCCCAGGGGCCGCTCCCCCCATTGAGGTAACCCTGGAAACCTCCGAGGAACCCATTCAAATCGGGATCCCGGAGGGAGTGATTTCTGGTCCGGTGATTGCCTTGAACAGTACAGGAGTGGGCTTGGGAGTGGTGCAGTTAACGATTGTTGCGCCGACGCCGACCCCTAGTCCCACCCCCACGCCTGGTCCGACGCCCACCCC
>JAUQVP010000076.1:0-12241 GCA_039794745.1 Thermostichales cyanobacterium HHBFW_bins_127
GCAGGCTGATGTGTTCTGGGATGGGATTCAGTCCCTGCCTTCAAGATTTTACTGAGAACAGCCCATAATCCCGTATAACTCCTGGCAATGCCCTGAGAATCTGCGGCAAGCAACCCTCGGGATCCCGGATGGAGCAGATATAATTCCCCTGATGGGAGTCGTGTGGTGGAGTGGTCATGGACCGTTGGGGTCAGGGATGGGCAGTGCTGCTGGGGGTCTGCCTGGGAATGGGTCAGCAGCAGGTGTACGGGCAGGAGGCAGTTCCTGAGCAGCCGACACCCCCCCCCCAACAAAATGGTCAGCAGCCGGAGGCGCAGGTTTTGGTGGCTGAGGTGGTGGTGGCCGGGACTGAGGATCCCGACTTGATCAACCGGGTGTATGGGGCTATTCAAACCCGGGCCGGAGAACCAACCACCCGTAGTCGTTTGCAAAGTGATATTAATGCCGTGTTTGCTACGGGTTTCTTTGCCGATGTGCGGGCTACCCCAGAGGATACTCCCTTGGGGGTGCGGGTTACGTTTACGGTGCAACCCAATCCTGTCTTGCAGGCGGTGCGCACCCAGGGGGCTCAAGTGTTGCCGGACTCAGAGCTAGAGCGGATTTTTGCAGACCAAAAAGGTGAGGTGATCAATTTTGGTGACTTGCAGCGGAGTGTGCAGGCGGTAGAGCAGTGGTACGCGGACAATGGCTATGTGCTGGCCAAGGTGACCGATGTCCGCTCTGATGAGGCAGGGGTTGTTACTTTACAGATTGCCGAAGGGGTTGTGGAAGATGTGCGGGTCAAATACATTGCTGAAGATGGCAGTGAAACCGATGCCCAGGGCAATCCCCTGCGCGGCAATACCCGGGAGTTCATTATTACCCGCGAGTTGACCACCAAACCCGGCGATACCTTTAACCGGGATGTGATCCAAAAAGATTTAGAAGCGGTTTTTCGCCTGAATCTGTTTCAGGATGTGAATCTCTCCCTCGACCCCGGTCAAGACCCAGAAAAGGTGGTGGTGGTGGTCAATGTCAAGGAACGACGCACGGGATCCCTGACGGGGACGATTGGGGTGAGTTCTTCGACGGGGGTGTTTGGCTCGGTGGGGATTTCCGAGACCAATTTGGGGGGCAATAATCAAACGTTGAATGCCAATATCCAGGTAGGGGCGCGGGAGACGCTGTTTGATTTGAGCTTTACCGATCCGCGCATTGCCACAGAGGAGATCCCAACGGCTTACAATGTCAGTCTTTTCAATCGTCGCTCCGCTAGTTTTGTTTTTGATGGGCCTTTTGGACTGCCTACGGGGGATAGTGTGCGGATTGATCGGGTGGGGTTGGGGGTGACTTTTTCCCGACCCCTAGGGGATGGCTGGCAGGGTAGCTTGGGGGCACAGGTTCAGTTTGTGGAATCTAAGGATGCGGATGGGGTGAATCGCCCCTACGATATTCTCGGCAATCCGATTGTGTTCAGTGCCACCGGACAGGATGCCTATACTTCTTTGCGGCTGGGCCTGGTACGGGATACCCGCGATAACCCCACTGCCCCCCGGGAGGGATCTTTGTTTCGGTTTTCCACGGATCAATCTTTGCGGATTTTTGAGGGGGGGTTGACCAGCAATCGTTTGGAAGCGAGCTACAGTTGGTTTATGCCGGTGAATCTGCTGCGCCAGGATAACAGCGAGGTGCTGGCGTTTGATATTCGCGGGGGGACGGTGATTGGGGATTTGGCTCCCTATGATGCTTTTCCCATTGGTGGCAATAATTCGGTGCGGGGCTTTTTTGAAGGGGAGGTGGGATCCGGGCGCAGCTATGCCACGGTGACAGCGGAATATCGCTTCCCCATTTTTAACCCGGTGACGGGGGTGGTATTTGCGGATTATGGTTCGGACTTGGGCAGTGCCCCAGCTGTGATCGGCAATCCTGCTGGGGTGCGGGGCAAACCCGGCAGTGGGCTAGGAATTGGGGTTGGGCTGCGGATTCAGTCCCCCTTGGGGGCTTTGCGGATTGATTACGGGATCCGGGATTTTGTTTTTGATGGCGGTCAACTCAGCTTTGGCATTGGGGAAAAGTTCTAATTCCAGGTTGGGGGCGAATCCCCTGAGCTGTCAGAACGCTGGAAGGCTTTCGGAGTTGCTTGGGAGTTAGTCAAGAACTATAGCTATTTCAATACAGCTAAGTTCATCAGTTATAGTCATTTATAGTCATTGCTCCCTCACCCCTTTCCCTCAGCGTGGCACTAGCCTTAACCCCTCTCCTAGAGGGGGGGAGGGTCTTTACTTACTATAAGCCAGCTCTAAAAGACTATTAAGATTATTTTATTAAAACATCCCGATTTTATTTAGAAAAGCTAAATTAGAACCGGCTTTCCAGAATCATTACATAGATATTACATAGATATAGTCATTTCCATTGGGACTGCAATAGATCCCTCTCCCAAAGGGGGAGAGGGGGATTCAGAAAATGTCAATGTGTCTTGCTTATTTGGAATGACTATATCTTTGACCATAACTGTAATTATGAGATGAACCACCCTCCCTCTGCAAAAGTAGTTTTGAGCATAAAGGAAAGGTTTTCTGCCCATGCTGTGGAGAGACTTTGGGGCTAGATCCTCTCAGGATCCCTAATCTAGCAGGGTTGAGCGGTGCTGTTGAAACCAGGTTTTCAGAAGCTGCTGACAGGCCTGTTCTCCAATTCCTCCTAAAATCCGAGGCCGGTGAAAACAAGCAGGGCTGGCGGGAAAAAACAACACGCTGCCAAAAGCACCAGCCTTGGGGTCATCGGCCCCATAGATCACCTCCCCAACCCGGGCCTGGCAAATGGCAGCGGCACACATGGGGCACGGCTCCAAGGTCACATACAAGCGACAATCCGGAAAATGCCACCTCCGCCGCTTGGCCCCAGCCTGGCGCAGGACAACGATTTCTGCATGGGCACTGGGGTCACAGTCCTGCTCACGGCGATTCCCGGCCGCCGCCACCACCTGATCCTGGGCATCCACCAAGACAGCCCCCACCGGCACTTCCCCCCGCTCCCCGGCAACTCGGGCCTGGAATAAAGCTAACTCCATCCAAAATTGGTGGGAACAACGGCGCGACATTAGGGAACTAATCGCCACTCCAGCAGTCTGATGCATTCACTATAGAAATGTTTCGGGAACAGAACCATGCTCAAGGGATCCCTGCTGGCGCTGGGTGTTGTGATGTTGGGGGCTGGGGTGGCCAGTGCTCAGGTGCGGGTTGGTTTGGCTTTCGATGCCGGGGGGAAAAACGACCGCAGCTTCAATGAGTCTGCTTGGAACGGAGCCCAACTGGCCCAGGACAAGCTGAAGGTAAGGGTGTTTGATTTTGAGCCGACCGACCCAGCCCAGGTGGGGCAGGGGATCCGCCAGTTTGCCCAGGAAGGCTTTGACCTGATTGTGGGGGTGGGTTTTGCCAATGAACCGGCTATCACCAGCACGGCTAACGAATTCACAGATGTCAAGTTTGCGGTGATTGACTCCGTTTCAGAAGCCCCAAATGTGGCCAGCTTGATTTTCCGAGAACAGGAAGGCTCGTTTTTGGTGGGCTACATTGCCGGCAAAACCACCCAAACGGGGGTGGTCGGCTTCATGGGAGGGATGGACATTCCCCTGATCCACAAGTTTGAGGCGGGCTACCGAGCTGGGGTGAATTATGCCTGCCAAGAGGACAAGATCACCTGCCGAGTCCTGGTCAATTATGTGGGCACCACCCCGGCAGCCTGGAATGACCCCGCTAAGGCCAGAGAAATTGCCGCGGCCCAAAAAGCCCAAGGGGCCGATATTATCTATGCCGCTGCCGGCGGATCGGGGCTAGGGGTGATTGATTTTGTCAACCAAACCCGCTGCCTGACGGCCAACAACCTACCCAGCGGCGTCAACTTCATTCGCGATCCCTTTGCCGGGGTGCCCAAATCCCCAGATTACAGCCGCACCTGCACCCCCCAAGACCGACCCATGTTTTTTATTGGGGTAGATGCCAATCAAAATTACTTGGGTGATACGGACAATAACCCCAAAACCCTCAACCATGGCTTGACCTCCATGCTCAAACGGGTCGATGTAGCCACCTTTGCCGTGATTGAAGCAGTAGCCAACAATCAATTCCAAGGGGGGGTGCAGGAGTTTAGCCTGGCCAACCAAGGGGTAGGGTTTGCCCTCGATGAATTCAATCAGGATCTGATCTCGGCCCCAATTCTAGAAGGACTGAAACGGGTGAGCGAAAAAATCATTTCGGGATCCCTGCAGGTGCCTGAGGAGCGCTAGGAGTTGGGATAAGATCAAGGTACGCTAAGCCATATCGCCACAATGTACAGCAGCTATTCTACCCCTGACTTTGATCGGTTGATTCAGTTCTTACCGATTGAGATTCGTCCGGAAGTGCAGATTGAGGTGGGGACGGAGGATCAGAAGCGGGTGCTTCAGCCGCTGTGGCGTTTTCCCTGGCAGCAGACGGTGCGCTTTGCCATTGACCCGGTGCGCTGGCAACGGCTGACCCCCGATCAACAAAAGATTTACTTTTTGCGGGAGGCGGTGGCTGCCACGGAATTGGCCTTGTCGGACAATTGGTCGGCTTTGCTGCTCTATCCGGCCCTGATTGGGGCAGGGACGATGGGGATTTTTGTGGAAATGCAGATGGGGGACAACCTGGGCATTGGGTTGGCGGCGGGGTTGGCAGCCTCGGCGGTGTATTTGTTGCGGCGGGCAGAAAAGGGGCAAAAGCCCCAGATCGCTGCCGATGAGTTTGCGATTCGCTATGCAGCTCAAAATGGCTACACCGCGGAGCAGGCGGCGGCGTTGCTGTTGTCGGCTTGGCAGCAGATTGAGATGCTGCAAGGCAAGACCAAGACGGACTATGACAGCACGATGCGGCGCCGCAATCTGGAGTACCTCAGCCAGCGGGGCATGAGTTCCCCGGCTCCCCTGAGTATTAACCCCAGGTACCAACGCAAAGAGCTCTAAATTGTGTGGCAGATTAGATAAACTAGATAAGTGAGAAGCGTGCTGATGTAGCTCAGTCGGTAGAGCAGCTCACTCGTAATGAGCAGGTCGCGTGTTCGAGTCACGTCATCAGCTTTACTCTTTACTGCTTGAGGCAGGGGTGCCAGGGCGCGGGAACTGGGTTGCTGGTGGCCTGTGATAAGGGGTTGAGTTGCTACTGGGGGTGTGCCACTGCCTTGCATCGGGAGGGGCTTTCTTCACTCAAAAGAGTGATGCATGGAAATGCAGGGGAAATGGCGAGCTCACCAGGATAGGGAAGCTAAGGCCGCTTTAGGGAAGTGTCTTAAACTTGTTTGAAATAGCCGCAAAAAGCGCTTTTAGGACTGGACTTGCTCCCCTATCAAGCCCCTATCAAGCATGAAGGCTTGCCTGGTTGTGGATCCCCCCCTGACTGCCGCAGACACTGACAATCAAGTTAGATTCGGAGAAATTAACTCTGGACTCATCGGGAGGGGATGTGCTGGATCAGCGCTTGCGCCACCATAAAGATCGCTTGCTGGGATGGCTGGTTAGTTCCCCAATCGGGGGGCTGCGACCGTGGCTGCTGACCTTGACGGGGCTGGTTGTGGGGGTGGGGGCGGCTTGTTTGGTGGCCGGGCAGCAGTATGGCTGGGGGCTGGGGCTGTGGCTGTTCAATCGCCTCTGTGATGGACTAGATGGGGCGGTGGCCCGACAGCAGGACCGCCAAAGCGATCTGGGGGGCTACCTGGATATGATGGCGGATGTGCTGGTGTATGCCCTGATCCCCTGCGGTTTGGTCTGGAGCCAAGATCAGGGCTGGTGGAGTTTGGCGGCACTGCTGGCCAGCTTTTATATCAATTTGTGTTCCTGGACTTATTTGGCAGCGATTCTGGAAAAACGACAACAGCATCCCTCTACCCTCACAACGATCACCATGCCGGGCGGACTGATTGAAGGGACGGAGACGATGCTGTTCTACTGTGTGTTTTTGCTGCTGCCCCAGTATTGCCCGCTGCTGCTGGCTGTGATGGCAATTTTGGTCCTCTGTACCGCTAGCCAACGGGTGATCTGGGCCTGCCAACACCTTTAGAATCCTGGGGCACAATTCCCATCAAGTTGCTAAGTTAATCTCTGGAAGGACGCTCGAGGAGGTGATTCTGTGAGGGATCCCGAGTACGATGTGGAGTTTCGTGGGATTCGCAAGCGTTTTGGGGAGTATCAGGCGTTGGCGGGGATCGATCTGCAGGTGCGCCGGGGGGAGTTTTTTAGTTTGCTGGGGCCGTCGGGGTGTGGCAAGACGACGCTGCTGCGGATTTTGGCGGGTTTGGAGGTGGCGGATGAGGGACAGGTGATTTTGCGGGGGAAGGATGTGGGGCATTTGCCGGCTCACCAACGTAGTGTCAATACGGTGTTCCAGAGCTATGCTTTGTTTCCCTATATGACTGTGGCGGAAAATATTGCTTTTGGGTTGAAGATGCGACGGTTTCCGGCGGCGGTGATCCAGAAGCGGGTGCAAGAGGCGATGGAATTGGTGGAGATCGCTCCCTTTGCCCGCCGCCGCCCCCATGAGCTGTCGGGAGGACAACGACAACGGGTGGCGCTGGCCCGGGCGATTGTCAATGAACCGGATGTGCTGCTGCTCGATGAACCGCTGTCGGCTCTGGATGCCAAGTTGCGCAAACAGTTGCAGGTGCAGTTGTGTGATCTGCAGCGCCGCTTGGGGCTGACGTTTATTTTTGTCACCCATGACCAGGAGGAGGCCCTGGTGATGAGCGATCGGGTGGCGGTGATGCGAGCGGGCAAAATCGAACAGCTGGGGGCCATTGATGAGGTGTATGAGCGGCCGGCCACGGCGTTTGTGGCAGCATTCCTGGGGGCAAGCAATCTCCTTACGGCTAAGGCGGTGGGGGTGGATTGTGTGGAAACTGCCTTTGGCAAGCTGATGGTACCGGCCATCCGCCCAGATCAAGGAACGGTGCAGCTTTCGGTGCGCCCAGAAAAGATCCTCCTCTCCCGTCAAGGCTGGGACGGCTACCCTAATCAGGTGCGGCTAAGGGTCAAGGATCTGATCTATACGGGGGCGGAAAATCACTATGTGCTGCAAACCGCCGCCGGGGCAGTCCTGAATGTCAGCAGCATGAACAGCGATATCGAAGACCAGGGGTTTTTGATCGGTGATGAGGTGGTAGCCTATCTACCCCCCAAAAGCTTGATCGTGGTCAAGGGGGATTCCGGGTCGGTGCCGCTGCCAGAGTAGCCAGGGCTTGATCCCAATCCGGCACAAAGGGCGGAACATCCAAAAATTCTCCCCATTCCTGTTGCCACAAACGATGCACTGGGATCCCAACTAGGTCGGTGACAATGGGCATGTCCGCCCGCCGGTAGGTACCCAGCACCAAATATCCCCGGCTGGCAACATACTGCTGCTGCCAGAGCGGATGCCCTAACCAAGCGCGAAAATCGGGATCCCCAGCCAAGGTGGTGGCAGCCAATTCCGCCAGTTGGGGATCCCCAAGGGCGTTGAGCCAGGTCTGGCGCTGGTCGGCATCCGCCCAGGCCATGAGCAGGAGGGTGTTGCGGTTAACGGGTTGCTGCACCAAAGCCTGGATCAGGCGGGGACGATCACCACTGTCGGCAATCCGCAGCAAATCCACCCAAGGGTGAGACCAACGCTGTTGCCCTTCGGGATCCCGGAACCACCAGGCTAGGATGGCGGCTTGGGTGGTCAGGAAGGGGTAGTGGGGGAAGCGGGGGAGCAGTTCCTGGTAGGCCTTGAGGATGCTGGTGTGCAGGGTCAGGAGGTGCTCGGCGGTGAGGGACTGGGCGTACCAATTGCTGGCGGCAAGGTGGGGGTGGCGGAGGATGTCTCGCACCAGATAGGGGATCCCGTTTTCTCCCTGGGCGAGTTTGGCTAGACCGAGGGCACTGGGGATGCCGAGCCGGGAGGGGAGGAGGTCATAGCTGTGCTGGAACTGGGGGATGGCTTGGGCGGGATCCAACCAACCCAGTTGGGTACTGAGATATTCGTCATAGGGGGCGAGGGCCTGGGCCTGGTGGAACCATTGGGGATCCCGGGTTAGCCAGCCGAGGGTGAGGGGGTAGAGGGGATCGGTGGGGAAGCGCTGATGGGCCTGACGGAGGGCGGGGATGAGCTGGTTGGGGGGGGCTTGGGCGGAGATTTGCCAGGCGCTATAGCGGGGTAGGTGCAGCAGCAGGGAGAGGGCGAGGAGGGTTAGGGTGAGCAGCCGCCAGGCACGGGGCCACGGGTTGGCGGCTTGGGGAGCCAGGGTGATGCCAATCAGCAGCACCAGCAATCCCGAGATCGCTGCCACATCCAGTTGGTAGTCGGTGAGGAGCAAGCCACTGTAGCCCAGCAAACCGTAGAACAGCGCCTGGAGCCACCCATCCCAGGTGCGCCCGCGCCCCCAGCGCCAGGCCAGCCAGCCCAAAACCAACACGATCCCTGTTCCCCATAGCCCCACTTCCACCAGCACCTGCCCTGGGGTGGTGTGCAACTGCCAGACCGCCACCGCCTCCCCCCCGGCCCAAGCCGGACGGTAGCGCGGGTAGATCCAAGCGCTCGTCCCCGGCCCTGTCCCCAGCCAAAGGTGATCCTGAAGGATCCCCTGAATTGCCGTCCAGACCACCCGCCGGTAGGGGGATCCCGCCCCTAGGGCCTGCCAGCGGGGGTTAGCCAGAGCTAGGGCTAGGGATCCCGCGGCTCCCAGGATGGCCCAGAGCCAGTGCTGCCGTGACCGCCACAGCCCCTGCAGCAGCAAAGTTCCTGCGATCAGCCCCAGTCCCAGCCCTCCCCCCCGGGATTGGGTCGTCAGGATCACCCCCCCCAGCCCCGCCGCCACCGGCCACCAGCCCCAAAACCGTTCCTGCCAGGCCAGCATCACCACCACGGGCAGCAGCAGCAACCCATAGCCGGCCACATAATTGGGATGTCCGAGGGGCTGAGCATTTTGTCCCAGAAACTGACCCCAGCCCCCCAGCCACAACCCCAAACTGATCCCACTCCACAGCCCCGCCCAGATCCCTAACCCCCGCCCCAGCCAGCGCCGCTGTCCCTCATCCCGGGCCACCGCCATCACCCCATACACCGCCAAACCATGCAGCCCCACCAGCCACCAGCACCACAGCCCCTGCATCGGCCAGCGAGAGGTCAACACCGGGATCCCCAGCCCTAACCAGCCCAAGCCTAAAGCTTGATCCAGCCCCTGTCCCAGCCTTGGTCCCCAAAGGATGCCAATCCCCGCCAACAGCACCAGCACCCCCGCCCACAGGCTCCCACCCAGCCATGTCCACTGCCAGGTCGCACTATTGGGGATCCCGCTCCAGAGCAGCAGGGACGCCAGGATCCCCAGGCAAGCGGTTTTGGGCATTACTTCGACACCAAGCGGTAGCCGCCCTGGATCATCAACTGGGCCAACTCAAAAGACGTCTTCCAGCGCCCTTGCAACCGTTGGGCCAAAGGGGTTTGTTCCGCCGGCATTGCCTGGTTGAACCCCGTCACACAGTAGAGCTTGCCCTGGCGCCAAAAGATCTCCTTGCTTTCCCCTGCCATCGCCCTGCCCACTCAATCCATCCTCCAGAATAGCCTAGGGGCAATCGGGATCCCGACTGTCCACCAGCCCATCATGGTCATTGTCCAGCCCATCCTGACACGACCCCGGTGAATCCGCTCCCTCCGGGCGTGGGTCAGCCCGTAGCCAAGCCTCAGGGATCCCCTGCCACAGTTGCTGTAAAAACCCATGTGCCTGCCGGCTGAGACTGGGGCTGCGGAGGATCAACGTATTTTCATCATTGAATCGGGATCCCGCCAGGGTCCAATTCATCGACCCCAGGATCAGCACTTGCCCATCGATAGCGGCTGCCTTCAGGTGCATTTTGCCCGGCCAATTTTCCACCTTCACCGGGATCCCGGCGGCCCGCAGCCGTTGGTGTTGGGAGGAGGGATTGCCAGCGGCCGTAGCATCAGTGATAACTTGGACCGTGACCCCGCGGCGGTGAGCCCTGATCAGCGCCTCAGCAATCTGGGGATGGGTCAGATAGAACATTCCCACATCCATTCGAGAGCGGGCCTGGTCAATTTCGCGGATGATGGCTGCTTCCGGTCGGTCTTGGGGGGAAAAATACACCCTCACCTGCGCATCCGGATCCAGCCTCACCCCCCATTGGGGATCCCGGCGTTGGGTCTTTTGTTGATTAAAGGCCCCTTGGTGCATTTGTTCCACTTCCGCCTGGAACCAAGCTCCCACCTGGCAGGATTCGATCAGCACCCCCAGATTAGCGTTGTAGCCACCGAGATCCGTATCGGAGATATTCGCCGAGCCCGTCCAGACCCAGCAGCCATCCACCACAAAAAACTTATGATGCATCAGCCGTGCTCGGGCTTGGGGATCTGTAGCCTGGCGTGCCTGCTCATCAGCAACATCCGTCTGGATCCCTGGGATCAGAGCCTTAAGCTCGGCCGTATTTCCATAGGGATTCCTTCCCTGGGCATCGGCATCCACCACCCCCCGCACCGGGATCCCCCGTTCTTGGGCAGTTACCAGTGCCCTGAGAATCTGCGGCTGTCCCCGCAGCCCATAGATAGCAAAATCAATCCGCTCCCCCGCCTGAGACAGCAACTGCAGCAGCGACTGACACAACTCCTGCCGGCAATCCCCGCGAAACTCAGCCCCAGGCAGCCCCAGCAGCAACCTCACCGATCCCGGCTCCTTAGGGGATCCCCAGGCTAGCCCTAGCCCCAGCAGGCTAAGCCAGAATCCCAGCCAAGCGCTGTAGTGCCCGTTCATTTTCTGCCCGAGTGCCGACAGTCAGACGCAGTCCGCCCCCTGTCAAGCGCACACAAGTGCCTGCCGCCAGCCAGGCCCGTTGCAATGCCCCCAGATCCCAGCTCGCATGGCGCAGATAAAAGAAGTTAGCTTGGCTAGGCCACACCCGTAGCCCTGGCATTGCCTGCAGCAGCGGGTAGAGCCGGGCTCGTTCCTGCCGGATCAGCTCCACATCCGCCAGCAATTCCCCCCGGTGTTCTAGGGCCAACTGAGCTGCCCACTGGGAAAAGCTCGGCAGATTGTAGGGCAAGCGGATTGCTTCTAGCACTCGGATCAACCCCGGATCCCCAATCGCATAGCCCACCCGATGAGCTGCCAATCGAAACGCCTTAGAAAACGTCCGCAACACCACCCAATTGGGGTGTTCGGGCAGCCTCGGCACCGCCGTTTGCCCACAAAACTCAAAATAAGCCTCATCAATCAACACCAAAACCCGATCCGGGATCCCCTCCAGCCAGTTCCATTCTTCTGCCGTCAGAGCATTTCCCGTCGGAGAATTAGGGCTTGTGACACACACCACCCGCACCCCTTCTTCTTCCAGCGCCTGCTGGCAAAGCTGCACATCCATCGCCATCGTGTTTTCCTGGCGGCGGGTGCGGATCACCGGGATCCCCAGACTTTGAGCAATGATGGCATACATCGAAAACGTTGGTTCTGCCACCAGGATTGGGCCGCGGTTTTCCAGGCAGGTAGCGATCAGGACACTGCGGATCAGTTCATCCGAACCATTGCCCAAGCTGACTTGGTCGGCATTCACCCCTGCATAGGCAGCAATAGCCTCCTTGAGGCCGTGGTGGCTGGCTTCCGGGTAGCGATTACTGGAGATAGCCTTTTCCCAGACCAGAGCCAGCTTCGTCTTGAACCACTCCGGCATATCCAGGGGAAACTCATTGGCATCCAGCTTATCCGCCTGATAGGCAGGCACGGCATCATAGGGCTGCAAAGGCAGCAAGCTAGGGCGCAGGTAAGCGTGAGTCATCCCATTATTGTAGCGAGGAAAAGCAGCTAGAAAGACAATGTCATTACTAGGATAGGCGGTCCGGGAAAAACAGCAGTTTTGCCAGCCCTGCCAGCAGACTGCCGGCCAAAGTGACCATCACCCCCCGATTAATGAACTCTTGGCTATCGATGCGTTTACCCAACCCCTCCACCTTCTCCTCAAGACGATTAATTTCCCCCGTTAACTTTTCCTCAACTTGCCTGACCTCACCCCGAACCTCAGCAATTTCCGTACGGACTTCTGCCAGCCCCACCTCCATTTTGCGGTTTAGCTCTGCCAGCCCCACCTCCATTTTGCGATTCAGTTCCGCAAAACCCACTTCTACCTTGCGATCCATTGCTGCAAGGCTCAAATCCACCTTTTTTTCAAAAGCCAGCAATAATTCCTTAATCTCTTGGTTAGTTGGTTCAGCCATTCCAGATGCTCCCGCAGGTG
>JAUQVP010000077.1:0-11748 GCA_039794745.1 Thermostichales cyanobacterium HHBFW_bins_127
GGTCGCATTCACGAAAAACCAGAGCTCAACGAGCGTTTCTACAACCAATTATTCCAGCGGGGTGGGCTTTTCCAAGGAGCAGAAGTCAAAGCCCGGGAAAAGGGGGATCCCTGGTGTGAGTTTGTGGCTCAGTGTCATTAGATTTAGGAGGGGACAGCTATTTCAAACCAGCTAAAAAACTGTTTCAGGTAGGGTTTGAGGTCATCTTTGACATAGTAGAAGTTGTCACCGCGGTCGGTAAACTCCCAAAAATCAGCCCGGGTGGTCAGTAACTCCTCCTGGATAACTTTCAGGCGGCTTTTCGGTTCATGCTTCATGTCCTCATAGATTTGCAGGGCTAATTTTTCATGGCCCCGGTGCAAAAAATAGGCTGCTAGCTTACTTTGGGACTTGCGGATCCCCCGCAGCCCACTTTCCTGCTGTTCACTTTCTGGATCTTGATCTAACTTGAGGAGAATGTCGAGCAGTTGCACAGCAATGCCAAGGGCAGAGCATTGGCAGGCTAATTGGATTAATTCGCTCACATCAAAAGCAATGGTTTCACACAAAAAAAGCAATCCAGCCTTGTGACAAATTAAGCTGTAGTAGCGCAGATGTTGAGAAATCTCAATAACCACCTCATCCTTCTGGTGGATCAAGGCATATTCTGCCACCAGCCGATACTGCTTTAATAGGTTATAGCCGGTACGAATATCTTGCTTATTAATAATAGCCCTGAGGTAAGTATTGAAAAACTTAATCCCCAAATCAACTAGATCCTGAGAATGGAGGCTAATCCCACGCTCCACCAGCTCCCGAGTATTGATCCCAACTAGATAACAAGCCTCGCGATACTCATTCAAAGAATCCCCCAAAAGGGCTTGATACTGCCTGAGTATCTTTAACTCTAACCAAATCTGCTGAACCTCAATTTCTTTTAGCTTAGACTCATCCATAGAAACAAAATCGGGATCCCGATAGATGGGCTGAGTTAGGTTAAACCACTGGGGATCCAGACGGTATTTATTATTCACATAGAAGGAAGCTAGATTCTTAAGGCTATTGAGAGCCAGCAAGACAATGGCACTTTCCCGTTGTCGGATAGCATTAGCAGCAATGGTTTTAAGTTCTTCAATACCCTGTAGGGATTGGGATTGTATAAGTGCTAGGGTTGCTGATTTTTTGGGGGCGCTGCCTCGACTAAAGTTGAGAATTCCTTGAGATACTTGTTGTACAATTTTACGGATAATTGAGGCCGGTTGCAAAAATCGAAACACAAACATAAAATAAGGAATTAAAATGATAAAAGCCAAGGATGCCAAGATTAGATTAACAATCACAAGTATCACTGGTTTATCTTCACTGGCAAACAGCAAAGTCGTCCATAGACTCACCAAATCAGCAATAATCAAATAGACAAAAACAGCTAAATTAATTGGCTCTTTGAGAAATAAATCCGTAACTTTGGGGGTGAAGCGATCCGCCGCTAACTGCACCACAATCGCCACCACCGACACCGTAAACCCCAAGACCCCCGTCAGCACTTCCGGTAAGTTGCCGACAAAGCTCTGCATCGCCTCCCCATCCTGAAGGGATTCAGCCAATTCCCCCAGCAAAAAACCCCAAGGAAAAACAACCAACCCATAAATCACCGGGATCCCGAACAGCAGGATCAGCAGGGATGGGTTGAGACGTCGCTTCATCAGAGACGACCGGCTACAGGATAGCTTGATGGTACTCCTGAATGGATTTGACGTGTAGGGATCCCGTTTGCAGGGCGCGAATGGCGGCGGTGGTGGCTCTAGCGCCGGCCAGGGTGGTGACCAAAGGGATTTTGTAGGCAAGGGCGGTGCGACGGATCTTTTGCCCATCGCTGCGGGCCACCTGAGAAGCACTGTCCAACCCCCCGGTGGACTGGGTGTTGATGATCAGATGGATCTCCCGATTTTTAATGGCATCAATCACATTGGGACGACCTTCATGGAGCTTCAGAACCAGCTCTGTTGGGATCCCTTGTCGGGCCAAGAAGTGTTGGGTTCCTTCCGTGCAGACAAGGCGAAATCCCAAGGCTTGGAAGCCTTTGGCGATGGGGGTGAGGGCTTGTTTATCTCGGTCGCTGACGCTGATGAACACCGTTCCTTGGGTTGGCAGGGTTTGTCCGGCAGCAATTTGGGCCTTAGCAAACGCTCGTCCAAAGTCACTATCACTGCCATCGAGGCTGCGATCTTCAATCCCCATCACTTCCCCGGTGGAGCGCATTTCTGGGCCTAACAAAGTATCCGTTCCAGGGAAACGATTAAAGGGCAAAACAGCTTCCTTAACAGCAATATGGGGGGGAATAATTTCTTCAAGAAAGTTCAGCTCTGCCAGTGTTTTTCCTGCCATCACTTGTGCTGCATAACCGGCCAAAGGTCTGCCGATCACCTTACTGACAAAGGGTACAGTGCGGGAGGCACGGGGATTAGCTTCCAGAATATAGACGGTTTCGTCTTTGACAGCATATTGGACATTCATTAATCCCACAACCTTCAGGGCTTGGGCTAATTGTTTTGTCCATTGCCGAATAGTTTCTAAAACCGTAGCCGATAAAGTTCGGGTTGGCAAAACACAGGCCGAGTCACCAGAATGGATCCCTGCTTGTTCAATGTGTTCCATGATGCCGCCGATGGTCACATGGCCAGTGTGGTCAGCAATGGCATCCACATCCACTTCGATGGCATCATCCAAAAACTGATCCACCAAAATTGGCTTATCAGGGGTGACTTCCACCGCAAAACGCATGTAACGTTTTAGCTCTTCATCGCTATAGACAATTTCCATCGCCCGTCCCCCCAAAACATAGCTGGGGCGCACCAACACCGGGTAGCCAATGCGATGGGCGACCTGCAAAGCTTCAGCAGTGGTGCGGGCAATGCCATTGTCCGGTTGGCGGATCCCCAACTGGCGCAGGATTTTTTCAAAGCGTTCCCGGTCTTCGGCGATGTCAATGGAATCCGAAGATGTCCCCCAAATGGGGGCCTGAGCTTGGGCCAACCCCTCTGCCAATTTGAGGGGGGTTTGGCCACCGAATTGGACAATCATACCCACCGGCTTTTCCGCATCCACAAGGTTTAAAACATCCTCATGGGTCAGGGGTTCAAAATAAAGTCGATCAGAAGTGTCATAATCCGTAGAGACCGTTTCCGGATTCGAGTTGACCATAATGGTTTCATAGCCGGCAGCGCTGAGGGCATAGGCAGCATGACAGCAGCAATAGTCAAACTCAATCCCCTGCCCAATCCGATTCGGTCCCCCACCTAAAATCATCACCTTTTGTTTTTGGGAGGGGAAAACTTCACTTTCCTGTTCATAGGTAGAGTATTGGTAGGGGGTTTCGGCAGCAAACTCCGCCGCACAGGTATCCACCGTTTTGTAAACCGGAACTATCCCCAATTCTTGCCGCCGTGCTCGCACCTGTAGCTCTGTTGTTCCGGTCAGATAGGCAATCTGCCGGTCACTAAATCCCATCTGCTTAATCTGTTGCCAATCCGCCGCCGTTAGGGATGCTAGATCTTGTCCTTTGAGAGCTTGTTCGACCTGAAAGATGCCGTAAAGCTTATCAATAAACCAGGGATCAATAGAGGTGAGCTTAGCCACCTCTTCCACCCCAAGACCCTGCAGGAAAGCATGGCGAATGCTCAAGATTCGGGTGGGATTCGGGATCCGCAACTGTCGCTTGACCGTTTCCAAACTCGGCAGAGCTTCATCGCGATCCACCCCAAAACCCGGGGATCCCACTTCTAGGGAGCGGAGGGCTTTTTGGATAGATTCTTGGAAGGTGCGGCCGATGGCCATGGCTTCGCCGACAGATTTCATCATGGTGGTCAAGACAGGTTCGGCGCCGGGGAATTTCTCAAAGGCAAAGCGGGGGATTTTAGTGACGACGTAATCAATGGTAGGTTCAAAGCTGGCCGGGGTTTTACGGGTAATATCATTGGGGATTTCATTGAGGGTGTAGCCTACGGCGAGTTTGGCAGCAATTTTGGCAATTGGAAAGCCCGTCGCCTTGGAAGCTAGTGCCGAAGATCGAGAAACCCGCGGATTCATTTCCACCACCCGCACCTCTCCATTAGCGGGATTGACAGCAAATTGGACATTGGAGCCACCGGTTTCCACGCCGATTTCGCGCATGATGCGAATGGCATAATCCCGTAGGCGCTGATACTCCTTGTCGGTGAGGGTTTGGGCGGGAGCAATGGTGATGGAATCCCCGGTGTGAACCCCCATGGGGTCCAAGTTTTCGATGGAACAAATAATCACCACATTATCTGCCAGATCCCGCATCACCTCCAGTTCAAATTCCTTCCAGCCCAGCACAGATTCCTCCACCAAAATCTGGGATACCGGGCTGGCATCTAAACCCGCTGTACAGATTTCCTCAAACTCCTCTTGGTTGTAGGCTACACCGCCGCCGGTGCCGCCAAGGGTGAAGGCTGGGCGGATAATTAAGGGAAAACCGATTTCTCGGCTGATTTGTCGAGCTTCTTCCAGGTTGGTAGCCAGACCGGATTTAGGCACAGCCAGACCGATTTTTTCCATGGCTTTTTTGAACAGCTCCCGGTCTTCGGCTTTTTTGATGGCAGGCAGTTTGGCGCCGATCAATTCCACACCATACTGTGCTAAAATCCCTGATTCTGCCAAGGCCACAGCAACATTGAGGGCTGTTTGACCGCCCATGGTCGGCAGCAGGGCATCGGGACGTTCTCGCTCGATAATTTTGGCCACAAACTCTGGGGTGACTGGCTCAATGTAAGTGCGATTGGCCATACTGGGATCGGTCATGATTGTGGCCGGGTTGGAGTTGACTAGTACCACCTCAAAGCCTTCTTCTCGCAGGGCTTTGCAGGCTTGGGTCCCGGAATAGTCAAACTCGCAGGCTTGCCCGATGACAATCGGGCCGGCACCAATCAACAAAATCTTGTGGATGTCCGTGCGGCGGGGCATGGCAGCAGTCAATTCAGCTTCCCTATTTTGCCATCTTCTTTGGGAAAAAGATCAAAATCTCTGTAAATTTTGCTGTCAATCTAATACCCTAACTTTAGGCTAGACAGGGGTTGTTACAAATATAACAATTTGAATTTGAGCAAGTAAGTCATGGTGACTCTCAACATGTTAGGGATCCCGCCGGCTTATAGAGGAATGTCCGAATTACACCCGGATCAACCTTCCCTCCCAAAGGAGTTCCTGGAACTTCCAGGACCATCTCAAGGTGCTGCCTAGGAATGGCAAAAGGGGGCTCTGTCAGATAGACACCTGAGTTATCATACAACCTAATATCTCCGCCGTGAACCTTATCTTTGTTTGGATAAATAGCTTGGTTATCTGAAGGGTAATGTTCTGTGATAAACACCCAGGGGTATTTCCTGATCTTATCAAGAATAGTCACTATTTGTTGATTCGATAAATGCTGGAGAACTTGTCGGACAAAGCATACATCTCCATCGGGTAATTGATCCTGAGTAATAGTTGCCCCACACGGAAGTCTCCACAGCCTAGATCAACAAACGTTAGCCCTAGGAAACCTTCAGCCAGGCCTTTCTCTCGAATTACCGATACATAACTCGAAACAAGCTGTTCATCGACTGAGCCCGATCCAGAGCAAAATTCTCCTTTATTGCCACCCCACTTGTTCTTCTCATAAATCTCTGTAAATACCTGCTCAGTAGATTTATGGGTGTTTTGACGGCTTTCGATCCACCTCTTAACCTTTCGATAGTTAGAAACTACGGAATCTGGAATGAGTCGACGCATGAGTGATTTCACTAGTCTGCTCCTCCTGTTAAAAATTAATGACTACTTCTATGACTAAGTGCCTCTTCATCCATAGATCATGATGGCGGGTATCCATATCCTAGCGCAGCTACCACAATTGACTTATCACAAGTGCTCATCATCCCTATTTGATTTGGCCAGCCAGCGCTGCACTTCCGCCAAGAGAGCATCGGGATCCACAGGCTTGGTCAGATAGGCAGTCACCCCCAAGCTAAAGGCCCGCTGCCGATGCCGCTCACTGCTGCGGGAAGTAATCATCACCACCGGCACCTGAAACCAACGGGAATGGGTGCGAATCTTTTGCAGCAAATCAAAACCATTCAGACGGGGCATCTCAATGTCGGTCAGCACTAACCCAATCTGCTCTTGTCGCTGCTGCAATTCCTCCAGGGCCTCTTGCCCATCCCGACAAGGCACAACCACATACCCCTGGGCCGTCAAGATCTTCTCCAAAGAACGCCGGGTCGCCAGGGAATCCTCAGCCACCAAGATCCCCCGCACCGTCCCTTCCCGTCTGGAAACCGCCCGCACCAGGGATCCCGATTCGGGGAGGTGGTAGGGCCAGAGGACGGGCACCACTTCTCCGCTGCCCAACACGGCTCCACCGGCTAGGTAGGGGGGAACGGGGATCAGCTCATCGAAGGGGCGCAGCACCAGTTGCCGTTCCCCCACCAAGGCATCCACCCCCAAAGCCAGATGACGCTCCCCCGCCTGCACCCGCAGCCCTACCCGTGCCGTCGTCACCTCCTGCCCTACCTGCCAGATCTCCGACAGCACCCTGAAAGGTAACCACTGCTCCCGCCACTGGCACATCCCTTCCTGCATAGGCAGATCCGCCAAAGGCAGCACCTCCAACACATTCACCGCCGGGATCCCGATGATCTGGCGATTGACTTGACACAGCAACAGCGGCAGTAGGGTAGTCTGGAGGGGTAGGCGCATCGTAAAACAGGTACCCAGTCCCGGTTGAGTTTCCACCGTCAGGGATCCCCGTAGGCGTTGTAGCTCTTGGCGGACGCTATCGAGGCCGACGCCGCGACCTGAGAGGGTGCTGACTTGGGTGGCTGTGGAGAAGCCGGGGGCAAAGATCAGATCCAGAACGGTTTCCCGCCGTTGGTCTGCGATGCGGGCTTGGCTGGGGATTAAGCCCATGTCCTGGGCCCGTTGCCAGACCCGCTCCAGGTCAATTCCCCGCCCATCGTCTGTTAGGCGAATGACCACCTGGTTAGCTTCTAGGAGGGCTTGCAGGGTCAGGGTGCCGTGGGGTGTTTTTTCCACAGCGATTCGCTCGGCGGGCGTTTCAATGCCGTGGTCAATGGCATTGGTAATCAGGTGGGTGAGGGGATTTTGCAGTTGCTCTAGGAGGGTCTGTTCCATCGGCACCTCTTCCCCTAGGACATGAAAATCCACCTGTTTGCCGGTTTGTTGGGCTAGGCGCCGCACCTGGGGAATAAACCGTTGGGACAGGGTACGGAAGGGCACCAGCCGGGCTTGGGTGACTTCGCTATAGAGTTGGTCCAAATCTTGGCGCAGCTCAGTTAGGTTATCCAGCAACTCCCGGTTGACCAAGTCCAGGTCGGCGCGGGTTTCCTGCACCTGCACGATCAGCTCTTCTAGGGACTGCAAGCTGCTATGCAGAGCTGTGTAGCGATCCAGCTCCAAACTGTCAAACTCTCCCGCCCCTTGGGTGGGGTGGGCCATGGCCATCTGGTCATAGAGAGCCTGCACTTGGGTTCGCACCGGCTCAAACAACTGGGCCAACTGCTGCAAACGCTGGCTAGCTTGGCGGAACTGTTGTTGCTGCAAGGTGAGCCGCTCATAGCCGATCAACAAATCCGCTGCCGTATTGGCCAGTTCCTCCAAGCGGGTCAAAGGCACCCGCACACTGGTGGGGCGCTCCCGTTGTTCCGGTTCTGGTTCTGCTTCAGGGATCTGGGTGGGGTACAAATACTGCTGTCGCCCGCTGCGCACTTGGGCAATCGCCCTCTGGGCCGTTGTCCCCAGTAGAATCGCATCTGGCCGGGGCTGAGCCAAAGCATCCGCCAAGGGAGCCACTGCCTCCCCCAACCAAGACAACCCCAAGGTCTCCGCCAACAGGGTGCATTCCTCCACAAAAGTAATCAATTGCTGTTGGGTAGAAATGCCACTGGGTTCCGTCAACAGTGCCTCCGCCCGCTGCAAGCATTCCTCCAGATCAACTTCCAGGGCAGCCTTGACCAGGGCTGAAGGGGCTTGGACGGGAACCATGGGCGCCGGGATGGGACTGGCGATGGCCTCTTCGCAGAAAATCTGCAGGGTTTCCAGCAGTTTTTCATCAACAGCCACATCCCCCGCCCGACTCACCGCCTGACTGAGGACATATTCCACCTCCTGCACCCCTTGCTGCAGCAACACTTGGGCCTGTTCCCCAAACTCCGGCAGCAGGCGCTGATCCCGCAGGGCCTCCAGGATATCCTCCAACAGATGGGCCAAGCGGCCGAGATGGGTGAGCTGGGCCAAACCCGCGCCCCCCTTGAGGGAATGAGCAGCCCGCATTAAAGCTCCATAATCTGGGTTGGGTTGACCAAGACCCCGCTGGAGGGTAGCGAGATAGTCGGGGGCATCCTCCTCCAGGAAACATTGCCGCGCTTCCTGGGCCAGGGTTGCCAGCATCTGGGGGTCAAGTTGACTCACCATGGCTAAGCCTCCACCCGGAACTTCAACACCGAAGCCTGTAAACTGTCCACCCGCTTCAGCAACTCCTCTAGGGCATTGACCACCTGTTGAGAAGCTTGAGCATTTTCACTCACCTCTTGAGCAACCTGAGCCACCGCCTGATTGACCTGCTGGGAAGCTTGGCTCTGCTGGGTGACACTGGCACTGATTTGCTGGAGGTAGCTGTCAATGGCTTGGTTCGTGCTGGCCAAACGCTGTAACACCTGCTGGGTCTGCTGAATTAAGGTCACCCCCTCCGCCACCTCCTGGGTGCCGGTACTCATGGCTTGTACCACCTGCTGGCTTTCCTGTTGAATGGTTTGCAGCAATTGGTCAATGGTGCGGGTAGAATCACTCACCTGCTGGGACAACCGGCGCACCTCCGCTGCCACAACCCCAAAGCCGGCCCCCTTTTCACCGGCCCGCAGCGCTTCCAGCGAGGCATTGTAGGCAATCAGGTTGGTGCGCTCAGCAATAGATTCAATCGTGGCAGCAATGCGGGAGATCTCCTGGGCTGAGTCGATCAACTGCTGCACCTTGTGGGCAGTGTCGGTGACAGCAGCTTGCACCTCCGTAATAGTAGCCACTGTGTGCTGCACCGTCGTATCCCCCTGTTCCGCTTCCTGACGGGCCCGCTGGGCAATGCCGGCAGCTTCCTGGGCGGAGTTGGCAATGGCTTGGATGCCGCGATTGATTTCTGCCACCGCTGCCAGGGTTTGGTTCATTTCCTGGGACTGGTGGGCAGCGGTTTGGGCCAGCTGGCTGACCGCCGCTGCACTGGATTGGGCCAGTTGATTGACCTGCACAGCCACATCCCGCACCTGCAGCACCAACTGCCGCAGACTGCGGACGGTCGTGTTAAAAGCGTCAGCGATGGATCCCACTTCCCCTTCCGTAATCTGGGCAGCTACGGTCAGGTCCCCTTTTTGTGCCCCTTCAATCTCCAGCAGTAAATTGATCACATCCCGCTGCAGTTGCTCCCGGGCTTGCCGTTGTTCCTCAGCTTCCTGCCGCCGCAGGGCCTCATCCCGGCGGATTTGATTGAGGGTGGTTTCCAGGCTTTCGGCCATTTGGTTCATCTGCCGCTCCAGAATGCCGATTTCATCCTGGCGCTGACTCAAGCGCAGCCGTGCCCCTTCCACCCCTTCCCCCAATCGCTGGGCAAAAAAGGCCAATCGCTCAATTGGATCCGCAAACAAGCTGGCTAACCGCCCCGACACCGCCAACAGTAACACCACCACCACCCCGGTTAAAGCCAAGGTAACGGCAATCTGCCCAATCACCGCCCCCCGCAACACCAGCACCGACTGTCCCACCGCCACCATCCCCACCGGTGGCGTTTCGGGGTCAGCCTCCTGGCGGTGGTCATAGAGGGGTGCAAAGGCTTGCACATAATCTCGCCCGGCAACGCGGGTGGTGGTAAAGTGGAGCTCTTTTTGGTTTTCCAGCACTGCCCGCCGGACAGCTTCAGGAGCAAAGGTGCCGATAGCCCGGGTCTGCCGATCCTCAAAGGGAGCCGTAGTGGCAACATTAATCCCTTCACTGTAAACAGAAATAATCGGCATACCGTAGTCAACGGCAAAGTTGTCTGACAAAGCAAGGTTGCGATTCAACAGGGTGCCCACGGCCACCGCTCCCGCTACCCCACCTCCCCGTTGCCGAATCGGGAAAACGGCCATCGACACCAGCCCGTTTTCATAGGTCGCCGAGCCATCCCGCAGGGGGATCTGCCCCTGAAAGTTCAGCTTAAGCCGCTCCAAAATCCCCGCTGGCACTAGCTCAATCCCCACCTGTGGCTCGCCAGTTTGGAGGGTGCGGGCCAAAATGGCTAAATCGGAAAGATCCGTATTGCTACCCCCAATGCCGGCCACCAAGAAGGTCTCATTCAAAGTGCCATCAAAGGCTTTGGGATAGTTGAAAAAATCATCGGCATAAATCTTCAAACTCTCTGCCACAACCAACCCGTTGCGGTTAATAATCAAGCGAAAACTCTTGGTCAGGGATCCCTGCCCTTCGGTTTCGTCGAGGCGGGAAAATACATCCCGAACAACGGCTTGCAGATAAACTCGGTTGCTCTCCACCTGTTGGGGATCATTGAGGTCAATCCCTGCCACATCCACGAGTTCAGCAATGGCTTTGGCCTGGGACAGACTCTCATCGCGAATAAAAATAATGTACTCATCCCGAAAGGCCACCAGAGCTTGCTCTAATAACTGGCGAAACTGCCGCTGCACACTGTCCTGGGTAATGGCAAGGCTGGCCGCTGTAATCACCACAATCGGCACCGTGGCTGCCGTGATAATCATCGTGGTCAGCTTCCCCTGGATGGAAAGGGACTGCCACCAGCGCACCCATCGGGATCCCGCCTGTTTGTCATCGGTCGGGGCGACCGTGGCCGGCGCAGCTTCGGGGACAGGGGCGAACTTCTCCAAGGCCCGGGCAGCCATGGCCCCGTAGGTGCCCGTGGGGTCAAGGGTCAGGATTTCTTGGTAGATCTTTTGAGCTTGGGTCAGCTCCCCGGCCTGCTCCAACTGGTTGGCCTGCAAAAGCTGCTCGACCAGGCTATCTTCGCTGATCGGCAGGGCTGGGGGGGTGGGGGGGGAGGAGACGACCTGGGGATCCATGGCCCTAGGGGAGCACTGCCACTAGCATACCTGCTGACTGGGGAAATGCGTGGTAGTAGTCAACACAAATGCAGATCGCCCTAGGCGGTCAGCGGCGGGTGCTGTGGCGGAGGCTGTGAATCAAGCTGGTGCGAAAATGCAGCAAAACCGCTTTCAAATAAGTGGGCAGGTAACGGCGCTGGGACTGCTGGGTGCGACCGGACAAGGCCTGCTGTTGGGTGCGCTGCTGCAGATGGGCCAAACGAGCCCTCAGCAAAACCCGCCGCTGGCGCAGGGGCAAAGGGGTGGGAAGGGGGCGGACTTGGGGGGGAATCATCAATCGAGCAAAGCCTTCTGCTGCTTAGCGTAGAGACGAAATTTCTCATCCATCTGGGCCCCGCGCAAATCCGCCCGATAAAGACGGGTGTAACGCTTGGGTTCTTTGCCAGATCGCCGCTGCTGCCCAGAAAGGGACCACAAAAAGGACCAGGCCATGGCACCGCCAATCGCTCCCGCTGCCAAAGCTAGCCAGGTGGAATTGAGAAAATACCAAACCAATACCCCCGGCAGCAGTAAGGATACCAAAAGGGCCGCCAAGCCCACCGCAACTCCACCCACGGTGATGGCCCCACCCGTTAAAGCACTGAGCAGTTGCACAACC
>JAUQVP010000078.1:0-11542 GCA_039794745.1 Thermostichales cyanobacterium HHBFW_bins_127
CAATCCCTATCTTGGCACCAACAAACTCGCCGCAATCCCTACCACGTCCCGCAGGGGATCCCCAAAGCAGGTGGGTTTTGCCAATTCCGTTTCGGGGTTGGTGACAGCGGTGAAGCTGAGGGTTGCGGTTCCCGCCGGCTGCTCAGCACTCAACAGGGGTACATCCAAACGGTCAGGATCGGCAGGATTAACAGAAAAACGCTGAATTTGCAGTTGATTGTTACTTAAGCCAAATTGATAGGCTTCGGTTCGGTAGGCGGTGGGGGCATCTAGGGGATGGGGCTCGGGATTGAGCACCGGCACCTCCAACTCCGTCCGCAAACCTGTTTGCAGCCCCACTAGAATAGCCGCATTAATCTGATTGCACACCGCCACAATCACCGGCTCCTGCGCAGAAGGAGTGATGCCCTCCAGATTCACCGTCACCGTTTGGCTAGGGGTCGGGGTAAACTCTAGGGTCAGGGGGGAAACCACCACCGTATTCTGCACATCCTGGGTGGAAAAGACCAAACGAGCCTTGAAGGGCAACAGCGACGCCACATACACCCCAAAATCCTCACCGGGATCCCGAGCGGGGATGGTGGTTTGTCCGGGGACATAGGCCAAGGTCGCCCGCCCCTGCCAACCCTGGGGCACCGGATAGGGATCCCTAGGGCCGGCATTGATGTTGGGGAAAGGCGTGGGGGGTGGCTGCAGGACTTCATCGACCGTCAGCCCATTACCCAACAGCACCACTGCTCGATTGACCGAAATGGGATTGTTCAGACGATCGGTGAGGGGATCCTGACTGGGATCGGCACCGGCGGTCTGGACATAGACAGTTAGGGGATCCCGAATGATGGCGTTATCTCGTTCCCGTCTGAGTTCGAAGCTGAGATAGTTGTTGACAGTGCCTGCGGACAAGGGGTCTGGCACATTGAAATTGCGCACCCGCAAAAACGCCAGCTCCAACGGCTGCAGTTGACTACCCCCACCACTGCAACCCACCAGCATCCCAAGCCCAGCAATCAGTCCCCACCCTTTCCGCTGCATAGTCATCCGCTCACCTCTCACACCTGGCATATTATAGATCCCCTTTGACTCTCCAGCTGACTGGAAAGATTAAGCTTCTCGATAGCTAGAGGGGAGGGCAGAGGGATGGCTGAAACCACCGTGGTGGTGCCAGTGATGGGCATGAGCTGCGCCAGTTGTGCTACCAGTATCGAGCGGGTGCTGACCCAGGTGCCGGGGGTGAAAGCTGCCGCGGTCAATTTTGCCTCCGAACAGGCCAGCATCACCTTCGACCCCCGCCTCACCAGCTTTGACCAGCTACAACGGGCGGTTCAGTCCCTAGGCTACGACCTAGCAGCCCCAACCTCCCTACCTCAACGGCCTCCCCTGAACCGACAACTCTGGGTGGCAGTGGTGCTGAGCACCATTTTGGTGGTGGGATCCCTGCCGATGATGCTGGGGGTGACGATCCCCGGTTGGCCCCTGTGGCTGCACCATCCTTGGACGCAGTTGCTGCTGAGTGCGCCGATTCAACTGTGGTGTGGGCATGGGTTTGTGCGCAAAGCCTGGGCCGCAGGCAGGCATCGGGTTGCCAACATGGATACTTTGGTTGCCTTGGGCACCAATGTCGCCTATATCTATTCCTTTTTTCCGACCTTGTTTCCGGAGTTTTTCCTCCGTCAAGGACTGCCGGCGGATGTGTACTACGAGGCCGCGGCGGTGGTGATTACCCTGGTGCTGGTGGGGGAAGCTTTGGAGGGGCGGGCTAAGCGGCAAACGGCAGCGGCGATTCGCCATCTGATCGGTCTGCAGGCCAAAACTGCTGTGGTTCTTCGGGATGGGCAGGAGCAAACGGTGCCCCTAGAACAGGTCCAGGTGGGGGATGTGCTGCGGGTGCGCCCCGGGGAAAAAATCCCTGTGGATGGCATCGTCCTTGCCGGCAGCAGTACCGTCAATGAATCCATGCTCACCGGGGAAAGTGTACCTGTCCTCAAACAGGTTGGCTCGGAGGTGATCGGAGCCACCCTAAATCAAACCGGCAGTTTGCAGATCCAAGCCACCCGGGTGGGATCCCAGACGGTTTTGGCCCAGATTATTCGCCTGGTGGAGCAGGCCCAAAATTCCAAAGCACCGATTCAAAAGTTGGCGGACCAAATTACGGGCTGGTTTGTGCCGGTGGTTTTGGCCATCAGCATTGGCACGTTTGTGGTTTGGTTTTGGCTTCTGGGCAATGCCACCCTATCGATGGTGACGGCGGCAACAGTGCTGATTATTGCCTGTCCCTGTGCCCTCGGCTTGGCTACCCCAACGGCCATCATGGTGGGAACCGGTAAGGGGGCAGAGTTGGGGATCCTGTTTAAGCACGCCGAAGCCCTGGAACGAGCTCACCAGGTCACCACGGTGGTCTTCGATAAAACCGGCACCCTCACCCAAGGCCATCCGCAAGTGACCCAGATCTGGAGCCGCCATGGGGATCCAGAAAAGTTACTGCAGATGGCAGCGGCGGTGGAACAGCACTCTGAGCATCCTTTAGCCAGGGCCGTGGTGGAGGGGGCCGGAGAGCAGGATCTGCCGGAGGTCCAGGATTTCCGTGCCTATCCCGGGCAAGGGGTGGAAGCCACCCTCCAGGGATCCCGGATTCAGATCGGCACCCAAGCTTGGTTGCAGGAGTTGGGGATTGCCACCGAGGTAGGGGAGCAGGGGCTGGTCTGGGAAGGGGAGGGGCAGACGGTGATCTGGGTGGCTTGGGAGGGGGAGGTGGCGGGCTTGATGGCGGTGGCCGATCCGATCAAAGCTGAGGCTGCCCAGGTGGTAAGGCAATTGCAGCGCATGGGGCTGGAGGTGCTGCTGCTCACCGGCGATAACCCCCGTACTGCCCAAGCCATTGCTGCCCAAGCCGGGATCCCAACGGTGATTGCCCAGGTGCGGCCGGAGCACAAAGCTGCTGAGATTGCTCGTTTGCAGCGGCAGGGCAAGCGGGTGGCCATGGTGGGGGATGGGATCAATGATGCTCCGGCCTTAGCCCAAGCCGATATTGGCATTGCCGTCGGCACTGGCACGGATGTGGCCATTGCCGCTAGTGACATCACCTTACTGGGTGGGGATCTCAGCCGCATTCCTGTGGCCCTCGACCTCAGCCGTGCCACCCTAGCCAATATCCGCCAAAATCTGTTTTTTGCCTACATCTACAACGTTGTCGGGATCCCGATTGCGGCGGGGGTTTTATTTCCGGGGTTTGGGTTATTGCTTAATCCCATGGTGGCGGGGGCGGCGATGGCTTTGAGTTCCCTGTCGGTGGTGAGTAATGCTTTGCGTTTGCGTGGGTATCGTCCTCGTTTTGGGCATTTTGGGGAGGTGAAATGATGGGTTTATTGCTGAGTGTGCTGTTGATGGTTCCGGTTCAGGCTGCTGAGTCCCATCCGTCTGCCATTGCTTTCCAGCCTATTGAACAGCCTTTGCCGGTGAAGCTAGCGGTTACGGGCGTTGGGTTGGGTTTAATGGCTCTGGAGTTGACTTGGTTTTTGAAAAAGTAGGGTTTTAGCCCCCAGTTCTCCCCAGGGGAGGCAGCTATTGTTGGAGAGTGGCCACAACGTATCTTAGATAATTTGTCCAGGCAGTATCTCAGAGTTCTTTCAAAGAATAAGGTCCTGAATCCCCCTCTCCCGTTCTGGGAGAGGGGCCGGAAAGCACTATCTTGCAGGGCACCTTGAATGTTTACCTAAGGGCACTACCCTAAAATCTAGAGTTTCGAGTTTATAGTAGGGGGCTAAAAAAATTGTTGCTTAGCTATGGAGTGCTGAAAGGGTTGCTGGGGGGCGCAGGGGGCAAAGGTCTTGTCTGGCAATTATAGTCATTCGAGGTAAGAAAGATACATTTTTTGACCCCCCTCTCCCGCTCTGGGATAGGGGCCAGGGGTGAAGGATCCGTTACAGACCTAATGGAAATGACTATATTTTTAGTCAAGGGTTAAGCAAGGGCAGAGCGGCACAATCTGTCATTTTTTGACACTTTTTGAGAGCAGCAGTGCTGAGGGATCCCTGGGTTCTGCATTCAAAACTCTAGTTAGCTAGAATACCTCCAAATTGGCCCGGCCAGTGGTTTTCAGCCAATTTTGCGCTTCGATGTAATTATTGGGGGCAATACGAATGGCTCGGATCCAATGTTGGGCTGCTTGAGTGTAGAGTTCTTCAGCGGTTTCCTCGTTGCCGGCTGCCTTGGCTTGTTCCGCTTGGTAGTGGTAAAGAACTGCCATATTGTTCAGGGCTGAGCAGTGACGAGGATTGAGGTCCACCGCCTGTTGGTAATAGTTCATGGCTTCCTCAATCTGTCCATTGCTCTGGTAAATCAGCCCCATATTGTAGAGAATATAACTGCGGTCAATGTCATTTTCTTCCAGCTTCAGGGCTTCCCGATAGTTTTCTAGTGCCTCAGCGTATTCCCCATCCGCTTGGGCCGACATCCCATCCCGGTAATAGGCAAAGGCTTGTTTCTGGGATTTATTGACCCCGGGCATAAACTTGAGGATCAGGTCCGCCATCACCGTAAAACTTTTGTCAATAAAGTTATCGTTCTTCATGCTGCGGGGCATGGTGGGACTCCTGATATAACCGCTGTTCTTCAATATAGCTGGCCACAGCCGGGGGCACATAGGCCCGGATAGACTCCCCCCGCTGACAGGCCTGGCGAATCTCCGTTGAGGAAATCCCCACCGTCGGCATCCGTAGGGGCAAGGCCCGCACCTCGACCCCAATCTCAGCCTGCACCGCCGCCCATAACCCCTGCCAATCTGCCCATTCTGAACGGGGAGCCACCAGCCAGGTCACCTGGGTCACCAAGTCCTTAACCCGGTACCACTGGGGCAAATCCGCAAAAGCATCCGCCCCAATAATCCAAAACCACTCATCCCCAGGATACTGCCGCTGCAGGGCTTCCACCGTCACAATCGCATAGGAACGCCCAGCCCGCTCCACCTCCAATGGACAATACACAAACTCGGGATGCCCCTGAATGGCGCGCTTGACCATCTCCACCCGCTGAGCAGTTGTGGCACCAGCAGCCAAGGGCTTGTGGGGGGGATCCCCCGCTGGCAGCCAGAGGATGCGATCCAACTGGGCTTGAGTCAGGGCGGCCCTGGCCATGTGCAGATGTCCCCAATGGACGGGATTAAAGGTACCGCCCAGGATCCCCTGTCGTGCCATCAACGGGAGCGGGGGGGTGGGAAGGACTCCGGCACGGGGAAGGATTCCCGCGGTTGATCCCGCATGGCTACGGTCATGAAGCGTTTCCACACCGGCGCCACAAAGGCTCCCCCGGCGGTCCCTGGAGCCATGGGACGGTTGTTGTCATTGCCGATCCAAATGGCCGTCACCAACTGGGGGGTATAGCCGATGAACCAGGCATCCCGGAAATCGGAGGTGGTGCCGGTTTTGCCCGCCACTGGTCGCCCATCATCCAAGCGGGCTGCCCGCCCCGTACCGCTGGTCACCACCCCCTGCAAAATCTGGTTGATCACCGCCACCGACCAAGGATCCAACACCGGCTTCAGCTGGGGATCCCCATCTTTAAGCACCTGTCCGGTGCGGTCCACCACCTGCATCAACAGGGTGGGCTCGACGGCATAACCACCGTTGGCAAAAGCCGCATAGGCTCGGGTCATCTCTAGGGGGGAAACGCTGGTGGATCCCAGGGCGGTGGAGAGATTGGGATACATTTCGCTTTCGATGCCGATGGACTGAGCAGTGGCAATCACCCGGCGAATGCCGATATTATTGGCCAGCACCACCGTAGGGATATTGCGGGATAGCTCCAGGGCTTGGCGGAAACTGATGGGGCCAGAGAAGCTGCCGTCGTAGTTTTTGGGGGTGTAACCGCCGGGGAAGGTCACCGGTGTATCCATGAGGACGGAATAGGGGCTGTAGCGGCCAGTGGCTAGAGCGGTGTAGTAGACAAAGGTTTTGAAGGTGGATCCCGATTGTCGCCGTGCCTGGGTCACCCGGTTAAAGTTGCCCCGCTGCTGGTTGACCCCCCCCACTAGGGCTTTGATGTAGCCCGTGCGGGGATCCATAGCCACCAAAGCCATCTGATCCGCCCGCCGCCCCATCGCCTGTAATTGCCGGGATCCCTCGTTGACGATGCGTTCGGCTTCCCGTTGCAGGTCCATATCAATGGTGGATTGGATGCGCAGTCCCCCTTCGGTGAGGGTTTTGGCGCCGAAGCGACGCTCCAGTTCGGCTACGATGGCATCGGTGACCGCCGGGCCGGCGGAGCGAAAGGAGGTAATTTGTCCGAGGCGCAGTTCCTGTTGGTAGGCGGCACTGGCCTCTTCGGCGCTGATCCAGCCTAGCTCGACCATGCGATTCAAGACGACCTTTTGCCGTTCCCGGGCCGCCGGCAGGTTGCGAAAGGGGCTGAGGACTTCTGGAGCCTGCAATAACCCCGCCAACAGGGCCGATTCCCCGAGGGTGAGGTCGCTGGCGGATTTGCCAAAATAACTCTGGGCGGCTGTCTGGATCCCGTAGAGGTTATGCCCCCAGTACACCTGGTTTAGGTACATTTCAAAGATTTCGTCCTTGCTGAAAACCTGTTCTAGGCGTACCGCCAGGACCGCTTCGGCCACTTTGCGGCTAAGGGTGCGTTCGGGACGCAGAAACAGGTTTTTTACCAGTTGCATGGTGATGGTGGAACCACCGCCGGCGGAGCCTAAACCCCCTTCCAAACTGCCCAAAAAGGCCCGCCCTAAACCAACGGGGTTGATGCCGCGATGGCTGTAAAAGTGGCTATCTTCGATGGCCAAAACTGCTAACCGTAAACTGGGAGCTACCTCTGCGATGGGGATGACTTGGCGATTGGCTTCCCCGTGTAAGCTGGCTAGAAGGTTGCCCTCCTGGTCCAAAATCTGGGTGGTCTCAACGGGGGCATAGTAGCGCAGTTGATGGACATCCGGGAGATTGCGAAAACTGACTGCCAATCCCACCAAGCCAGCAGCCGTAGCCGTTGTCCCCAACAAAAGTGATGCCAAAATGGCCTGGGTCAGCCAGCGCCAAGGGGCTAGGGACAGGGGGGCGGGATCCTCGGGAAGGGTTTGCCGATCGGAATAGCGCTGCAATGATTTGACCACGGTTTGTCCCAATACCCGCTTCCTATTATACCGATGCTGCTTGGGCGGGGGTCAGAGCCGCTGTAAGGTACGCCGCAACACATCTAGGGCGGTCTGGGCACTGAAATGGCGGATACTCTCCCGCCCCCGCTGGGGGTTAAAACGCTGCTCCAGGGCCCAGGCTTGACCCGTTGGGGCGGCAATGCCGATCCACACCAACCCCACAGGCTTCTCCGGGGATCCCCCGCCGGGGCCGGCGATGCCGGTGATACTCAGGGCCCAGTGGCTACCCAGGCGCTGCTGTACCCCTTGGGCCATGGCAATGGCGGTGGCCTCACTGACGGCTCCCTCCCTGGCCAGGAGCTCCGGACTCACCCCCAACAGGGCCGTTTTGATGCGGTTGTCGTAGGCAATAACCCCCCCTAAAAAGTAGCCGGAACTGCCAGGGATGCCGGTGATCAGGTGCCCTAGCCCACCGCCGCTACAGGATTCGGCAACCGCCAGGGTCTGCTGCCGTTGCCTCAGTAGGGATCCCACGACGCCAGCCAGGCTTTGGTCGTCGCTGCCGAAGTAGTCTTCGCCGCCAAGGGCTTGCACCTGGGCCACAATCGGGGCTAGAAGGGCTTCGGCGGCGGCTGGATCAGGGGCTCGGGCTGTGACTCGGATGCGCACTTCCCCCTGCCCGGCGTAGGGAGCGACGGTGGGATTCTCGTTGTCCAGCAATGACCCCAGCCGCTCCGCCAACACCGATTCCGGGATCCCCCAGTGGCGCAGGACGCGGCTGACCAGCACCGTTTCCACCCAGCCTTGCTGTTGGATGTAGGGGACGGCTCCCTCCTGCCACATCCGCTCCATTTCCCCTGGCACCCCCGGAAAAGTCATCAGGGTCAAGTCTGGCCGGGGCGACCAGATGATGCCGGCGGCACTGCCGCTGGGATTGGCCAACACTTGGGATCCCTGGGGGAGCAGGGCCTGTTTGCGGTTGCTGGGGGAAGGGGTTAGCCCGCGTTGTTGATATTTGCGGACAATCTCTTGCCACAGACCGGGGTATTCCACCAGAGGCACGTGAAAATACTCGGCCAAGGCAGCATGGGTGAGATCATCGGGGGTTGGGCCCAGACCACCGGTGATCAGCAGCAACTGACAGCGAGGGACAATCCCATCCAGGACGTGGTGAATGCGACCGATATTGTCCCCAACCACCGTCTGCACATGGTGGGGGATCCCTAGGCGGGCCAGTTGTTGGGCCAGGTACTGGGCGTTGGTATTGGTGATCTCGCCGAGGAGGAGTTCGGTGCCGATGCAGAGAATCTCAGCTTTGGGGGTCATCGTTGCCAGCAGGGAAGTGCCCCTTTATCATCGGTGATCCCAGGCCCAGGTCAAAACCCGTTGGGCCACCGGGATCCCGACTTGGTAGGCTCGGCCGGTGGGGACATAGACGAGGATCAGCCAGCGGGGCTGTTGGGTGGGGCTATAGGCTGCAACCCAGCCGTGGTAGTGGTGGTGGACGCGAATCGTGCCGGTTTTGGCTGCCACTCCCCCCGGCAGAGCCAGCCCCTGACAGGTGCCCTGCCGCACCGCCTCGATCATCCCCTGCCGCACCACCTCCCGCTCCCAGGATCCCGAATCGGTGACCAAGGTTTCCAGCCAGCCTAACAAAGACAAGGGTAGTACCTGCAGTTGGGGGTCTTCCCCGGTCGCCAGCAGGGAAGCCGAGGCCAATCCCACCTCCCCCCACCCCGCCGCTGCCACAGCCGCTGCCAAAACTTGGGATCCCAAACGCTCCCCCACCTGATAAAAAAACACATTGCAGGAATGAGCCAAAGCCTGCCGCAGCCGCAAAGAACCATGCCCCCGGGGATGCCAACAGCCCCCTTCACACAGCAAGGATTCTTCTGGCCTGATCGCCTGCCGCTGCAACCCCACCTGGGCCGTCAGGAGTTTGATCAGGGATCCCGGCGAGCGGGGTAAATTGATAGTCTGCAGGTTGCGGCTGGTGTGGAGGTGGCCGGTCTTGAGATCTCGCACCAAAGCAAAAGCCCGCCGGTCCCCCACCGCCTGGGCCAAAGAAGGGCTGGTCGGGATCCCGGCTACCCAGGCCGCTCCCAGCAGCAGAGTGGCGCGGCGGCTGAGGTAATCAGGCATAGATGCGTCCTCGCCAGCGCTTCGGTCGTGAGAACAACGAAATAAGGATGCGGGCACTGGCTAGGGGGTCTGCCAAAGGGGAGAGCCAAAACGTCCAAGGGGGGCGCTGATAGGAGGGGCGGATGGCCAGCAGCATCCCCCAGCGGATCCCCACCAGTCCCAGATTGACAAACCAGGCTATTCGTTCCAGAATCCAATCACTGGTCCAAGGCTGTAGCCCGACCCAGCCGGTCAGCAGGGGCAGCGGCAGCCCCATCACCAGCAGCAGAAAGATGCCATCCACCAGCACCTGTCCCGGCGGCGCCCCATCTTTCAGGGCCAGGGATCTTCCCCATTCCCGCCAGGTTTCTCCCAAAGACGTGTACATGCGCACCTGCAACACCTGGGCACCATCGAGAAACCCCACCCGTACCCCTTGGCGAGCTGCCGCCCGCACCAGGGTTACATCATCACAAAACGACTGTCGCGCCACCCGATAGCCCCCCAACCGCTCCAGTACCCGCCGCCGCACCAACATACATTGGCCATTGGCCATCATCCGTTCCGCATCCGCCCCCCCACCGGCAGCCCCAAACCGGTAGATCAACGTCAGCAGCAGCGCCGGCTGCAACCAAGCTTCCCCGGGATATTCCAGCAGAAAGCGAGGAGCCAAAGTCAGCAACTCCCACCCCCCCCGCTCCGCCTCCCGCAGCAGCGCATTCACCAAACCCGGCTGGGGACGGGTATCCGCATCCAGCCCCAAAATCCACTCACTGTCCGGATCGCTAGCCAAAAAACCGTAGTGCAAAGCCCAGGGGCGACCGATCCAATCCGGCGGTAGCGGCGGATCCGTCAGCACCCGAAAACGGGGATCCCGCCTTTGCCTTGCCAGCACTTGGGCCACCGTATCATCCTGGGAGCGGCTATCCACCACCAGGATCTCCCGCACCGCTGCCCCCTGCTGCTCCACCCCCGCCAAACAAGGGCCAATTCGGGATCCCTCATTCAACGTTGGGATCACCACACTTACCGTAGCCTTATAGCGGGGATGCTCCTCCAGCACCGGCTGCAGGGGTGGCAGCCGTCCCAAAGCCCCAAACAACCGTGCCAACAGCACCAGTACCGCCGGCAGTTGCAACAGCAGCAGGCAACCAATCAGCAGTTCCCGTACCGTCAAACCTCCCCAAATCACAGGCTGGCAACCGCTTCCGCATCCGTTGGTGGCTCCCCCAGGGTGGCCGGAGCCGGATCGGCCATCCACCACAGTCCCAGCGCCGGTCCCAGCCCCAGCAGGATTCCCAGAGGAATCGGCGCATAGATCCCCGAGCCACCGCTGAGGGCTAGGGCAAAACTAAAATTGGCCACATAGAGCAGCAGCGGTGCCGCCAGTTGATCCCGGCGCAGCACCGGGGCATCCACCCCCGTCCACCACCACAACAAGCTCGCCACCCCCATAAACAAACTGCCCGTCAGCATCCAGCCGCCGAAATTTTGCAAAGGCATACCGAAAAAAGGTCCCGGTTGAAACCACTGCCAGAAGGGGATCTGGGCCTGGGTCATCGCGGGATCCAGGACAAAATCCCAAGAGGTGAGCAGCAGCGCCCCCAGAGCAATCGCCTCCAACCGCACCAGCCAGTGGTCACAGTGTTTGAGAATCGTACGAGCCAGCAGAAACGAAGCCAGCCCCATATAAAACCAAGACAGCGGGATCGTAAACGGCACCAAACCAGCAATCTTATAGCCCAACCCCGACAAATAGCCGTAAAACCCAAACGGGATCCCGGTACTGGTGCCGAGCAGTTCACTGCCCAGAGAAATAGAGACCGCCGGGATCAGAAACATCAGCAAGCGTTGCCAGCCCAGCAGCCGCGCCCCGAACAGCACCGCCGCCAGCATACCGAACACCATATAGACCACCCCGCCATTGCCCATACTGAACGAGAACAACTGTTGCCCAAACTCCGGCAGAGCCGCCACCAACTCCCCGTGGGGGACAAAGATCAGCAATCCGGCCAGACCGAAAAACAGCGAACCGATGTGGATCCCCAGCGCCAAGCGCTCGGCAGTAGCAGCAAAAGCGGGCTTCAGCATAGACAACACGACAGCGGCAGTTACTTAAAACAAGTTTACATGACACCCGAGAATTTGCTGCCAGCCTTTGCCGACCAGAGCAGGGGTTGGCCTTGGTGGTCTTTTTGAGGAGGGCAGGCAGGACAGATAGGATTTTCAAAGAAAATGAAAAAATATTCGGGATTTTTCTTGGGGAAAGATTCTGGACAAGCTGAGGGATGCAGAGGGGCTGAGGGTTTACTGGCAATATCAGTTTTCTAC
>JAUQVP010000079.1:0-11383 GCA_039794745.1 Thermostichales cyanobacterium HHBFW_bins_127
TGGCGGTGCTGCAGCAGGGACTGGACTCGGCGGCACACCAAACCTTTGTGCAGCAATTGGGCAGTAGCCCCTAAACCCAACCTAAAATATCCTGAGTAGGGCTCAGATCCCTTTAGGGATCCCCGAGAAGCGGTATGATGAGAATCTCGACCAACAGGGCTGAGGAGGATACGGTTATTTCCGAGCCACTTACGCTGACCGTCAGCTTACGAGGCAGCCACGAAATTAGGGACAATTGTCATCTTGTCCATCTCACGGGCATGTTGGATGCCTTTTCTGACCCTAACTTTCGCAAAGCTCTCAGCAAGATTGTTCAGGATCCCCCCCCCAATCTGATTTTGGATCTGACTGGTGTGGAGTTCATTGACAGTACTGGGGTGGGGGCTTTGGTGCAGGTTGCCAAACAGGTCAAAGAGCAAGGGGGGATTTTCCAGATCGTCAGTAATCCGCGGGTGAATCAAATTGTCAAGCTTGTGCGTCTTCAGGATTTCCTTTGTCTGCAGAACTCCCTGGAAGAGGCTTTAGCGCGACTGCACCCCTCCCCGCCCGCCTGAGGAATCGGCTAGCCTATGGCTCATGGAGCGTCTTGATCCGCAACAGTTATTCCCCTTCCCCCTCGACCCTTTTCAGCTCGAGGCTATTGCTGCATTGGATCAAAACCATTCCGTGGTCGTGTGTGCCCCTACGGGATCGGGCAAAACTCTGGTGGGGGAATATGCCATCTACCGAGCTTTGGCGGCGGGGCGGCGGGTATTCTACACTACCCCCCTCAAGGCCCTATCGAACCAGAAGTTTCGGGATTTTGGTGAGCAATTTGGTCCTGAAAAGGTGGGGCTACTGACGGGAGATATTTCCATCAATCGGGATGCCCCCATTGTGGTCATGACCACGGAAATCTTTCGCAATATGCTCTACGGCACCGCCATTGGTGAGGTGGGCACCTCCCTAGAAGGGGTGCAGACGGTGGTCTTGGACGAATGCCACTACATGAATGACCAGCAACGGGGCACGGTTTGGGAAGAATCCATCATCTATTGCCCAAGTAGTATTCAGCTCGTGGCCCTTTCTGCCACCATCGCCAATAGTGACCAGTTGACCGCTTGGATGAATGCTGTCCATGGGCCAACGGATCTGGTCTATTCCGAGCACCGCTCGGTGCCTTTGGAGTTTAGCTTCGTCAATCACAAGGGGATGTTTCCCCTCTTGGAAGAACGGGACGGCCAATGGGTCTGCAATCCCCGCCTCAAACCCAAGCGACCCCTGAAATCCCTCGGTAGACACGCCCCCCGACCTACACCCCCCGACCTCAACAGTGTCATTCTCAAGCTCCAGGAACGGCAGATGCTGCCGGCCATCTACTTTATCTTCAGTCGCCGCGGCTGCGACCTGGCAGTCCAACAACTGCAAGACCTCAACCTGGTTCGGGATCCCGAAGAGCAGCAGTTGCTGAAGGTGCAGGTTGATCAATTTTGCCGCAGCAATCCGGAGGCAGTGCGGCAGGATCAGGTGGGGGCGCTCTACCGGGGGATTGCTGCTCACCATGCGGGGATGCTGCCGGCTTGGAAGGTCTTGGTGGAGGGGTTATTCCAGCAGGGGTTGGTGAAGGTGGTGTTTGCTACAGAGACGCTGGCGGCTGGGATCAATATGCCGGCGCGCACCACGGTGATTTCTTCTTTGTCGAAGCGGACTGATGACGGTCATCGTCTGCTGACCGCTTCTGAGTTTATGCAGATGTCGGGGCGGGCGGGGCGGCGGGGTAAGGATGTGCGGGGTTATGTGGTGACGTTGCAGTCGCCCTTTGAGGGGGCACCGGAGGCGGCTCGCTTGGCTACGGTTGGCCCCGATCCTTTGGTGAGTCAGTTTACCCCTAGCTATGGGATGGTGTTGAATCTGTTGCAGCGCCACAGTTTGGAGGAAGCCCAGGATCTGGTGAATCGCAGTTTTGGGCAGTTTCTTCTCAGCCAGCAGGAGTTGCCCCAGCAGGCAGCCCTAGCAGCTCTGAAGGCGGAATTAGCAGCGGTGGAGGGGCTCTTGGCGGCGGTCACTCCCCAGGAACTGCAGCGCTACGAAAAATGGCTAGGGCAGTTGCGGGAAGAAAAACGGGTGGCCCAGTATCTGGAGAAGTTTGCCCAGGAAGACCCGGCAGCGGCGGCAGAACTTGCTGCTCAGGAACAGCGGATCCTGGCTTTGCGGCAACAGTTGAGCAGCAGTCCGGTGCATGCCGGCTATCCGAAGCTGCGGCAGTGGCAGGAAAAACGCCGCCGCCTAGAACGAAAAATCCAGCAGCTCGAGCAAGAACTGGCAACCCCCGTCAGTCAGTCCCGCTGGCAGCAGTTTTTGGCCTTGGGGGATGTGTTGCAGGAGTTTGGCTGTTTGACCCTGGACTATCAGATCCTGGAGCCAGGGGAGACGGCGGCGGCGATCCGCGGCGACAATGAACTGTGGCTGGCGCTGGTGCTGCGCTCCGGGGAACTGGATAGCTTGGAACCCCAGGGTTTGGCGGGGGTGTTGGCGGCCCTGGTGAATGAATCCCCCCGCTCGGATACTCGCATCCGCTGTCAACCTTCCCCGGAAACCGAAGAAATCCTCTATGAGTTGCGGGGGTTGCGGCGCCAATTGTTCCGTTCCCAGCGGCAGCATCAGGTGTTTACGGTGCCTGTCTGGTTAGAGACCTGCTATGCCGGGTTGGTGGAGCAGTGGGCCCTGGGGATGGAGTGGGAGGATCTGGAGGGCAGTACCACCCTGGATGCCGGGGATCTGGTGCGGATTATCCGCCGCACGGTCGATGTGCTCTCCCAAATCCCCCATGTTCCCCATCTGTCTGCGGCTGTGCAACAGGCTGCCCGCCAAGCCCAACAACTGCTGGATCGCTTCCCCATCACAGAGGAGGTGGTGCCGCTGCCCCAAGGGGCGCTGACGGTCTGAGGGGACAAGCTATGTGGTCTCGCCTTTGGCCTATGGCTCCGGACCGCCCGCCGCCCCCCCCCGGCGCTAATAACTATGTGCTGGTGATCCTGGATAGCTGCCGTTGGGACAGTTTGCTGGCCGCCCAACCCCGCCATCTCCTCAAACTCGGGGATCCCCAACCCCGTTGGAGCTATGCCTCTTGGACGGCCCCATCCCACTACAATCTGCTGATGGGGTTGTTGCCCCACCGCAGTCCTGCCGGGGTCTTTGCCTCCCAGTTGTACCAGCAGGAGTATTTGGCCTATAACCAGCGCCTGAATGTGGAAGGGATTGCCTTTGCCAAGATGTTGCCCCAGCTCTATTTGCCCACCTTTCTCAAGCATCACTTGGGCTATGTCACCCGGGCCTTGGTATCCCTGCCGGTACTCAATCCCAAAACAATTTTGAACCAAGACTTCGATAGCTATGAGCTGATGCCCAGGCACAATGACCTGGCGGGGATGCTGGACCGGCTGCGCTTTGATCCGGATCGCCCCACGTTCTATCTGCTCAATTGCGGCGAAACCCACTATCCCTACGTCCTGCCCGGGGAAGACCCCCAAGCCTATCCCCGGGTCTCGGGGCTGCACGGATCCCTCAAACGCCTTGGGGATCCCGGGACGGAGCCGGTGTTTTTTGCCCCGGAGGAGATGGAGGGGATGCACCGGCGGCAGATTCGGGCGGTGAGTTACGTGGATGGGTTGTTGGAGAAGCTGTTTGATCTGGTGCCACCCCGCACCTATATTACGGTCACGTCGGATCATGGGGAACTGTTTGGGGAGGGGGGGTATTTTGGCCATGGGCCGATTCAGCACGAAAAAGTTTGGCAGGTGCCCTTTGTGGAGGGCAAATTAAGATAGCAGCGTTGGGCGGGAGCAGCTATGAAAATTGCCTGGGAATCCTGTATCTATGGTGGGACGGTTCCCGTGACCTGTGCTGTGTGCGGCAGTAAGTGCTATCCCATTAAGGTGCGCAGCCATCATTTTGTGGTGGCGGTGCTCTACGATAATCGTGGTCATTTTCGCGGGGAAGTCTGCCGCAGTTGTGCCCAGGCGAGCCCCGAGCACATTAAACAACAGTTGCAGGAGCGGCTGGTGTTGGTACGCCAGCAGGCGGCAGAACTGGAATCCCTCTTGACTGAGGAGGTGGAATGCCCACCCCTAGAGGCAGAGTTTCGCCATTTTCGCGTCTAGACCGCTGCCGCCTGCACCAGAGCACGAAAGAGTTTTTTGTGGTAGGGCTGCTGATAGGAGCGCTCCGGATGCCACTGCACGGTGATAGCCCAGGGGTGATCCTTGTGCTCGAGGGCCTCAATCAGCCCATCGGGAGCCCACCCAACAATTTCCCAGTGCTCAGGCACGTCACAGACCGCCTGATGATGCCAGGAAACCACCTCAATCTCCCCGAGACAGGCAATGTCCCCCAAACGGCTCTCCGGCTTCAGGCTCACCGGGTGGGTGATGGGATCCCGAGTCTGCTGATCCACATGCAAAACCTGGAAGCCATACTGATCCGGCACATGGGGGATCAGGCGACCACCCGTAGCCACCGTCAAAACCTGGTGCCCGCGGCAAATGCCCAACACCGGCATCTCCCGCTCCAAGACATAGCTTGCCAAAGCCAATTCAAACTCATCCCGCTCCGGATCCACCCGGTCAATGGCCGGATGGGGATCCCCGCCGTAGGTTTCCGGGTGCATATCTCCCCCCCCAGACAGGATCAGCCCATCCACCAAATCCAACACCCGCTTGGGATGGGTCTCGCCGGGGGGCAAAAGAATCGGCACCCCACCCGCCGCCCGCACCGCCTCCACATAGGAGCGCTGCAAAAAATACTCCTGGGGATCCCGACGACCTTGCAGGGAAATGCCAATGATAGGAGGGGTCATACTGAGATTTATTAAAGCTCTTTTAGATGTGCTTCATTTTAGCAAGGTGCTTTTGCCGGTGGCTGTGCAGGATGAACCGCAGCCGCTCTAGGGAGTCCCGCGGTGACAGACGGGGCAGCACCATCTCGGGATCCCCGGGGGTTTGCAGGGCAAGGACGGGGATGTCTAGGTGGAAACGCTGCCACCATTGGGGGTTGGTGGTGATGTCGCGCACGGTCAGGGTGGGGGCAATCTCAGGCAGTTGTCGGAGTTTATCGAGGAGTCCTTCGCAGAGGTGGCAGCCGGGTTTGCTGTAGAGAATCCAGGTGATGGGGGGGACTATACTAGGAATGCTGCCCTGGTCAGACATGATGTTGTTGCTCCCTGCATCTCTAGCCATGTTATTGCCGTTTTTGCCCATTGAGGTGCTGTTGTCCACGAAGGGGCTGATGTTTTTGCTCTTGTCGGCCTATGGGGGGGCGATGTGGACGTTTTTGAGTGGGGCGCCCCGGGTTCACACCATTGTCGTCAGTGATTTGGAGCAGGCGCGGCAATTTTACGAAAATGTCCTCAAGCTGACGGAGGCAGAACTCCCCCTCTACTATTACTACAACTACGAACAAAGCATGGCCAGCACCGGCTTTGATTCCCTTTATTTCCCCGGTACCATCGCCGGATCCCGAGATTTTCGGGCCGCCCCGCCGACGATTCCCGAGGAGCCGGGGTTGTGGTATCAGCTTACGGACAATGCCCAGATCCATGTGATCAGCGGTTCTTTGGGGGATAGTGCCTCCCAGACCCGTCGCCACAGTGCCAGTGAGCGGGATTCCGTGAAAGCTTTGTTGAAACATGTCATTAAAAATCGCATTCCCCACTCGGTGCGCTCCCAAAATCCCCTGGTTTTTTGGGTCAAGGATCTGCAGGGGCAAATTGTGGAAATCGCTGAGGTAAAGTAGCGCCTGCTCCTACCCAAGGGGAAGAAACGCAAGCAAGATAGTGACCCCAGGGCACCTCTTGTTGTTGTCTGACTGGGAGTGGGGTCAAGCCGATTGCAAAGATCCGGATTTTTCAGGGCATCCCCAAGCTAGCCTAGAGGTTCAAATAAGAAAGATACATTTTCTCAATCCCCCTCTTCTGCTCTGGGAGAGGGGCAGGGGGTGAGGGAGCTGTTGCAGTCTCATGACTATATTTTTTATGGACCGGTAGATCTCTTGGCCTTCTGTGCCCCGAGGCCTAAATCCATGCCTCTCAAAGGCTGCTCAAATCCTGCTCAAATGGAGGAGAGAGGCTAGCTGGTATCCTAGATATCACTTTTGGTCTGGTGTTTGCGGCTCTTGGGCGGTAAATCCCTGCTCATAGGCAAAGCGAACCAACTGGGAGCGATTTTCTAAATTGAGTTTGCTGAGGATGCTGGTGAGATGGGTTTGCACCGTGCGAGGACTGATGTAAAGAACCTCAGCAATTTGTTTGTTAGTGGCCCCGCGAATCACTTCCCGAAACACTTTTTCCTCCGCCGGGGTCAGGGGCAGCTTCACCTCTGCTTTTTTGGGTGCCGGCTCAGCAACCGTTGGCGAAGTCTGGATCAATCGCAGCAGTTCCGCTTGGGTGCGCCGGGCCCGCTCAATTTGGGCTTCGATTTTAGCCACCAATTCCCGCGGCTCAAAGGGCTTGGTAATATAATCATCCGCCCCCAATTCATAGCCCTGGATGCGGTCTTCCAATTCCCCCTTAGCCGATAAAAAAATAAATGGGATCAACTCCCCACCCCGCTGCTGCCGCAAGCGCCGACAAAACTCTAACCCATCCATGTCCGGCATCATCACATCGGAAATAATCACATCCGGAGCTTCCTGCCTAAATAATGCCAGCCCCTCCTCCCCAGACGAACCACTGTAAACCTGATAGCCCTGCTTGCGCAAATAACGGGTCAAACTCATCAAAATCGTTGGATCATCGTCCACAACCAAAATCCGCTTCATTATCCACCTCCTAGCGGCGTTTGGGAGGAATGGGAATCGCTCCTAGCTCCAAGCTGGTCTGCTGGGGATCCCGGATCTCAGCTTTGAGGCTACGAAATTCAACAGAATCCACATAGCGAGCAAATTCCGCATCGGTGAGATTGGCGCTGACATAGTACCCCGCCGAGACATCCCGGCTAAAAATAATCAGATCCCCATGCTGCAAGTCGTGGGAATAGACCTTCTGACCGTTCACAATCAACCCATTGGTACTGCGCTTGCCCTCTAGGTTACCGTCCAAAATCCGAAACAGGTAAGATTGGGATCCCGGCACCGGCACCCGGAAAATAATGGCATGCTGGCGAGAAACATAATCAGAGCGTAAAACCACCATATTACTGGGATCCCGACCGAGGGAATAGGTGGCGGCTTCCAGGGCAATGGTGCGCCGGCCTTGGGGGTCGTCTAGGACCAAGACATGGCGAGTTTTGCGCCGCTCTCCCATGGTTGTGGATTCGTACATAATCAGCCCCAGATGTTGTTTACATTTTAAGAGACGCAACCGAAAGCTTACGAGTTAAAGTCAAGGTGGAGTTTGCCTGAGGGGGATCCCGATGACCCATCGGCTCTGGATTAACAATACCTGGACCATCAGTCGAGGGGGTGGTGTCAGTAGGATCATCAATCCAGCCACAGAGGAGGTAATTGCAGAGGTGACGGATGCCAGTGCTGAGGATGTGGATCAGGCGGTGCAGGCAGCCCAGGCCGCTTTTCCCCTGTGGCGGCAATGGAGTCCGGCGGATCGCTCCTTGGCCCTATGGAAATTGGCCGACCTCTTGGAGGAGCGCAAGGCAGAGTTTGCCCGGGTGGAGTCGGAAAATACCGGCAAACCCTATGAGTTGTTGAGTTTGAGCGGGGATCTGCCCTTTGCTATTGATAATCTCCGCTTTTTTGCTGGGGCTGCCCGGGATAGCCACGGTAGCCGCGCCGGCGAATACGCCAGTGGCTATACGTCCCTGCTGCGCCGGGATCCTGTGGGGGTGGTGGGGCAAATTACCCCCTGGAACTATCCCTTGATGATGGCGGTGTGGAAATTGGCGCCTGCCCTGGCGGCCGGCTGTACGGTCGTGCTCAAGCCCGCTCCCACCACCCCCCTGACCACCCTGATGCTGGCGGAGTTGATCGCTGCCGCCGGGATCCCGGCTGGGGTGGTGAATATTGTTACGGGGGGGAATGCCACGGGTCAGGCTTTAGTGGAGCATCCGGGAGTACGCATGGTGAGTCTGACGGGTTCGACGGCTACGGGTAAGCAGATCATGCGCACCGCGGCGGAAACCCTGAAACGGGTGCACCTGGAACTGGGGGGCAAGGCTCCCTTGTTGGTTTTCCCCGATGCGGATCTAGAGAGGGTGATTGCCAAGGCGACCCTGGCGGCGACGGTGAATACGGGGCAGGACTGCACCGCCGCTACCCGCATCTATGCCCACACCCACATTGCTCCGGCCCTGCAGGAAGGTCTGGCGGCCGCCCTGCAAAAGGTGAAAGTGGGATCCCCTTTTCAGGCAGAGACGGAGATGGGGCCCTTGATTTCGGCAACCCAGCGGCAGCGGGTGTTGGGGTTTATTGAGCGGGCTCAAGCCCAGGGGGCAACGATTCTCACCGGGGGGACAGCGCTGCCCGGGCCCGGTTATTTTGTCCAGCCCACCTTGATCACGGATGTAGGGCAGGACTGGGAGATCATGCAGCAGGAGGTGTTTGGACCGGTGATGACGGTGAGCCAATTTGCAAGCGAAGCGGAGGCGATTGCCTTGGCCAACGATGTCAGCTATGGTCTGGCGGCTTCCCTGTGGACCCAGGAGGTGGGGCGGGCCATGCGCCTCTCCGCTCAACTGGAGTTCGGCACCGTCTGGGTGAACGACCATCTGCCCTTAGCTTCGGAAGCCCCCCACGGTGGGTTCAAGCAGTCCGGCTTTGGTAAAGACCTCTCCCTAGAATCCCTGGGGGAATACCTGGTCACGAAGCATGTGATGGTTGCTCACTAGGTAGGAGGCAGCAGCAAAGCCGGGATCTCCAGCACATGCCAATACACCAAGGCGGCAATCACTAGGCTGTAGAGGGTCGAACCCCCCAAGCCCAACAGCAGCTCCCGGCGGCTTTGCCTGGGCCGGTTGAGCATATCCAAAGCCCCATACTGCATCAGCAGCATCCCCAGCACATTCGACAGCCAATAGCCCCCCACAGTCCCCCAGAGCCAACTCCCCGGCACCAACCACTCCAACCCGTAGCCGATCCCCAAAGCAATCGGCAGATTGAACACCACATCATTCCACCAGCACAAGGGCGATAGCAAATACCCCAACCCCAACATCACCCCACCCCGCAGGCGGCGCCACCGGGATTGCCCCCCACTGCTCTGATCCCTAATCATCCTTATTTCTTGTCTACCCATCCCACTGTAAAATCCCGCCTATCATAGACACAAGTCCTCTGTTGCCCCCGGCATGGCCCAATCTCCCCATTGGCACGGTCTCAAACCCCATCAGCACCGCCAACTAGAGCGACTTGCCAACCTGCGCCAACCCCCCAACACCCTGATCACCTGGGACCTCGCCCAACGCCTGGGATCCCTGACCAGCGACCTCGGCCCCCTGACGGTTTTGATCAGCCGCCGCGGACAAATCCTCAAAGTCGCCCTAGGATCCCCCTTCCACAACCAACTTGCCCCCCTAGATCTCCCCCGCCAAGGATCCGAGCGCCTCTCTGGCATCCGCTGCATCACCACCCAACCCCATCGGGATCCCCCCGGCCGGCAGTCGTTGTTGGCCATGGCTTTGCAGCGGTTGGATGCTTTGGTGGTGCTGGCGGTGACGGGGTCTGGGTTTCGGGGCAAAAAAGGACAAGCGGCCGGCTATGTGGAGCAGGGCTACTTGGCCTATCTAGTGCCCCAGCGGGATCCCGACAGTCCCCGCTGGTGGCATTCGGACCTACTGCCCTTGGCGCGGTTATGTGACTGGGATTTAGCCGAATTGGTGGCGGAGCGGGAACGGGCCTTTGCCGATGGTGTTTCTGTTCGGGTTACCGATCGGGAGCGGGTGATTTTGGTGGGGATTCAGCAACCTCAGCAAAGTCATCAGGATCTGGTGGACCGGCTGCAGGAATTGACAGGCTTGGTGGAAAGTGCCGGGGGGCAGGTGATCCACACCCTGTGGCAGCGCCGCGATCACCTCCACACCCAAACCCTGATTGGGGCAGGCAAGGTGCAGGAATTGGCCCTGTGTGTTCAGGATCTGGGGGCGAATCTGGTTGTTTTCGACCGAGAGCTCTCCCCCAGTCAGGGGCGCACCCTAGAGGAGCAGTTGGGGGTTAGGGTGGTGGATCGCAACGAAGTGATCCTAGATATCTTTGCCCAGCGGGCCCGTTCCCAGGCCGGTCAACTGCAGGTGGAACTAGCCCAACTCCAGTACCTCCTGCCGCGACTGGTCGGGCGAGGCAAAACCATGTCTCGCCTCGGGGGTGGCATCGGCACCCGTGGTCCCGGGGAAACCCAACTGGAAATGGAACGGCGAGCCATCCAGCGGCGGATCAGCAAACTCAAAGCCGAAGTAGAACTGCTCGCCGCCCAGCGGCAACGCCAACGCCTGCAACGAGAACAATCCCGCCTCCCCCTTGTGGCCCTCGTCGGCTACACCAACGCCGGTAAATCCACCCTCCTCAACACCCTCACCCACGCCAATGTCTATGTTGCCGACCAACTCTTTGCCACCCTAGATCCCACCACCCGCCGCTACACCACCCCCCAGGGATCCCTGTTGCTCACGGATACGGTGGGATTTTTGACCGAGTTGCCAGCGGCTCTGGTCAATGCCTTTCGTTCCACCCTAGAGGAAGTGACAGAAGCGGATGTGCTGTTACATGTGGTGGATCTAGCCCATCCCCAGTGGGAAAACCACATTGCTGCCGTCGAGGAGATTTTGCACCAGATGGAGCCCAGTCCCGGGCCGAGGCAACTGGTGTTTAACAAAATCGACCGCGTGGATCCCGAATGGTTGGAGGATGTGCAGCGGCTCTATCCCCAAGGGCTGTTTATTTCGGCAACGCGGGGGCAGGGGCTAGGGGCCTTGCGGGAGCTGCTGGAGCGGCTGATCAGCCGGCAAGCCCACCCCAAAGACTGCCCTTTTGCACCCCTAAAACCCAGATCACAGACAGCCCCGGATTCCTAGACTTGTATTAAGATACGATGAACCTTCCAAGTGAGATCCATGGTTAGCACCGTTCCAGCCGCCGCCGCAGGACTTGAGGCCGATCCGAGTCTGGCCTTAGAAGATTTAGGGATACTCAGGGCCTTGAAGCGCCGCTGGATTTGGACCGTGCTTACCACCCTTATTGTGGGGGGATTGGGGACAGCCTACACCTTGACCCGCACCCCCATCTATCAATCGCAGTTTCGCTTGGTTTTGGGGGCTGGTCAGACCCAAGGCTTGCCGACCTTGCCAGGAGCCCTAGGGACCATAGCCAATGTGGGGATTGCCGCTCGGGATCAGACCACCAATATCACCATTTTGCAGAGCGAACCGATCCTATCCCAGGGGCTGGAACGGCTCAACCAAAGTGG
>JAUQVP010000080.1:0-11294 GCA_039794745.1 Thermostichales cyanobacterium HHBFW_bins_127
ACTCCCCCTTCAGTTCCCTTTTCCCCGGGACTCCCCAGCGACCCATGGGCTATCTGGAGGCGGGGATGCTCGCTGCTTGGTTCAGCCAGCTCACGGGGCGGGATCTCAACTGTGTGCAAACCACCAGTATCGCCCTAGGTGCCCCCGTAGATACTTTTGTGATCACGGCTGCTGAACGGCTTAAGGATGCGGAAGCCTGGGTGGAAGCTGGGGAAAGCCATGACCAAATCCTGGCCAAGCTCTGCCAAAGCTAATCGGGAAACTCCGGATCCGGGCGGATGGTCACCTCCATGTGCCGCAGCAGGCGCAGGCTCTCCTCCCGCCCATCGATGTACTCATCCTCCGTCAACCAGTAGCTAAAAATCCCCAGATCCGCCAGAAAATCAATATACTCCCCAAAGGGAGGCTGGTCGAACACCGCCGCCTTGCAAATCTGGTAGCCATGTTCCCGCCAGGGGGTGAGGGTAAAGTACTCATAGTAGAGCAACTGCCCCACCAACTCCTGAATGCTCTCCGCCATATCCCGCTGGTAAAGCAGCTTCACCTCCGCCAACAACACCCGATCCGCCCCCACCGCCAAAAAATCAAAATAATGGGGATCCTCCCGCACCTCCAACCCCGCCAAGCGAAACCAGCGGCGAAATTGGGTCAAAATCCGGTTGTGGTGGGGGGTGCGCTCCAACTGCCGCCGCCGCCGCCGCTCCGCTAACAAGGGATCCTGCCCCGCCCCCGCCGGCAAACCACTGCTGTGAAACTTGGGCGGCTCATCCGGCTCCAAAATCACCTTCCCCCCCGTGGGCTGGCCCCGCGGCGGCAACAAAAACGAGACCTGCACCGGCTCCGGAATCCCGGTGAGGAGGGCATGATTCAAGGGGGACTGGGGATTGCTGTCAAACAAACTCTGGAATAACTCCCGTTCCAGCCCCAAATAATCCCGTAGATCCTCAGGGCTCAGAGATCCCGATTGTCCCAGGTGGGGATGGCCGAAGGCGAGGGTGGTCACAAAGGGATAGACGGGGATGGGGTGGGTGGGGGGGACAAGCATATGCCACATTTTGGCCGTCCAGGGGGTTTGCAGCACCCGCGAGTCTTTGCCTTTGCCGACAATTTGCAGCATCTTGGGAAAGCCCGACTGCCAGCCGCAGGGATGGGAATCGAAACCGCAGGTCTGCCGTCCTTGATCCACCGTGAAAGGGTAGCGGCCATCGTAGAGCCGAAAAGGACAGAGATCCCGGTCACTGGCCAAAAACTCCTGATCCTGCCACAGGTGCTGGGCCACCGCATGGCAGCCAATCCCCTCCTGGCTATTGCAGGCCTTCAGCCAGCGCCACTCCGAGGTCTTGCCCTCCGCCACACTGGGCAGCAACGGCCGAATCAGACCATCTTCCCCCTGGTTAAACACCGGCCAAATCAGGGATCCCGGCAGGTTGGGATGTTCTTTGGCGTAGAAGGGATCGCAGACTTCACTGGCGACCCGTTGGATGGGCATGCCTTCCCCTTGGTGGACCCAGGGGAGGGGGCAATTGTCGCCCCACTGTTGGCGATAGGCTTGAATGGCTAAAGCCACCTCAAAGCCAACCGCATGCAGCCCGGGTGCCTGTTGACGGTAGCGCTGCAGCAGCCGACAGGCTAAGACAAACACATCGAAGCGCTGGACATCAACAGCGGTCATAGCAGATTGGCGCTGGGGGAAAATTCACATGCAACTTGATTGCCAGTGTAGATGAGAAATGATAGACAGCCAAATCCCTTGTGACCGTAACATCACTCCCACAAACCCACCGTTCCCTTCCCGTACAATGGATGTACTGATTTTTGCCTAGTCTAGCTATGGTGCATCCTTTTTTAGAGCAGTTACAGCGGCGGGTCTTGGTTTTTGATGGTGCCATGGGAACCTCCCTGCAAAACCAGGGGTTGACGGCGGCAGATTTCGGCGGCCCGGAACTGGAGGGATGCAATGAGTATTTGGTGATTTCCAAACCGGAAGCGGTAGCAGCGGTTCACGAGGGTTTTTTGGCTGTGGGCTGTGATGTGATTGAGACCGATACTTTTGGGGCCACATCCATTGTTTTAGCAGAATATAACATTGCCCATCTAGCCTATGAATTGAACCTGAAAGCAGCCCAATTGGCCCGTCAACTGGCGGATCGGTTTTCAACTGTGGATCAGCCTCGGTTTGTGGCCGGCTCCATCGGTCCAACCACCAAATTGCCTACCCTTGGTCACATTGATTTTGACACCATGCAGGCAGCCTACCAAGAGCAAATCCGTGGGCTTTTGGATGGGGGTGTGGATCTGCTCATGATTGAAACCTGCCAAGATATTTTGCAGACCAAATCTGCCCTCAATGCCGCAGAGGAGGTTTTTGCCGAGCGGGGGCAACGCTGTCCGATTGTGGTTTCTCTCACCTTTGAAGCCCAGGGAACCATGCTGGTCGGCACGGAAATTGGGGCAGCCCTGACGATTTTAGAGCCTTTTGCCATTGATGTTTTGGGGCTGAATTGTGCCACCGGCCCCGATAAAATGGCTCCCCATATCCGCTATCTATCTCAGCATTCCCCCTTCCCCATTGCCTGTATTCCCAATGCTGGCTTGCCGGAAAATATCGGCGGCAAAGCCCACTACCGCATGACCCCGGAGCAAATCCGCCTGACGTTGCAGCATTTTGTCGAGGATTTAGGGGTAGCAATTGTCGGCGGCTGCTGCGGTACCACCCCCGCCCATATTGCAGCTTTAGTGGAGGCGGTTCGCCCCCTCAAACCCAAACCTCGCACCCCAGAACGGATCCCGGCAGCCGCTTCTATCTATACCCCTCAGCCCTATACCCAGGAGAATTCTTTTTTGATTATTGGGGAACGGGTCAACGCCAGCGGCTCTAAAAAGATGCGCGATCTCCTCAATGCTGAAGATTGGGATGGACTGGTGGCTTTAGCCCGCCAACAGGTCAAGGAGGGATCCCATATTTTGGATGTGAATGTGGACTATGTGGGGCGAGATGGGGTGCGGGATATGCACATTCTTGTTTCTCGCCTAGTTACGGATATTACTATCCCTCTGATGTTGGACTCGACGGAATGGCAAAAAATGGAAGCTGGCCTGAAGGTGGCGGGGGGAAAATGTCTGCTCAATTCCACGAACTATGAAGATGGGGAAGAACGCTTTGCTAAGGTGATCCAACTAGCGAAAAAATATGGGGCGGGGGTGGTGATCGGAACCATTGATGAAGCAGGGATGGCCCGCACCGCTGAGCGAAAGTTTGCCATTGCCCAACGGGCCTATCAACAGGCCACCCAAGAGTTTGGGATCCCGGCTGCGGAGATCTTTTTTGACCCTTTAGCGTTACCGATTTCCACGGGTATTGAGGAGGATCGCAGCAATGGTTTAGCTACGATTGAGGCGATTCGGCGGATTCGAGCGGCTTTTCCTGAGTGCCATATTCTTTTGGGGATTTCCAATGTTTCCTTTGGCTTGAAGCCGGCGGCGCGGGTGGTGCTCAATTCCGTTTTCCTCCATGAAGCCCGGCAGGCGGGTATGGATGCAGCGATTGTCAGTGCCAGCAAGATTTTGCCCCTGGCCAAAATTGACCCGCAGCACCAACAGGTTTGCCGGGATCTGATCTATGATGCCCGCCGCTTTGATGACCAGGGCATTTGTGTCTATGACCCCCTGACTACCCTGACGACGTTGTTTGCGGAGGTGAATGCAGAAAAACTCTCTGCCGCATCCCAGGTGCAATTATCCCTGGAAGAAAAACTCAAGCAGCATATCATTGATGGGGAGCGAATTGGTCTGGAAGATACCCTCAGACAAGCTCTAGAAAAATATAGCCCCCTGGAAATTATCAATACTTACCTTTTGGAAGGGATGAAAGTGGTGGGGGATCTGTTCGGGGCGGGACAGATGCAGTTGCCCTTTGTGTTGCAGTCGGCGGAAACCATGAAGGCCGCTGTGGCTTTCCTAGAGCCCTTTATGGAAAAAACTGAATCCGCGGGATCCCACAAAGGTACGGTGGTGATTGCGACGGTGAAGGGGGATGTGCACGATATTGGCAAGAACTTGGTAGATATTATTCTTTCTAATAATGGCTATCGGGTGATCAATTTGGGGATTAAGCAGCCGGTGGAAAATATCATTGAGGCCTATCGGCAGCACCAGGCGGATTGTATTGCCATGAGTGGTTTGTTGGTTAAATCGACGGCTTTTATGAAGGAAAATCTGGAGGTGTTTAATCGGGAGAATATTACGGTTCCGGTGATTTTGGGGGGGGCTGCTCTCACCCGCCGCTTTGTGGAACAGGATTGCCAGCAAGTTTACCGGGGTAAGGTGATTTACGGTAAGGATGCTTTTACGGATCTGCATTTTATGGATCGGTTGATGGCAGCTAAGGCGAGGGGGGAGTGGCAAGATTTATACACAGGGGAACAGCCGGAAATCAGCCCTGATGAGGAAGAAGCCCTAACCCCACCCCTCCCGGCAGCTCCTGTTGTGGATACCCGCCGTTCGGAAGCGGTGGCAGTTGACATTGAACGGGTGCAGCCGCCCTTTTGGGGATCCCGGATTTTGCGAGGGGATGAGATTCCTTGGCGGGAGGTGTTTTGGTATGTGGATCGGCAGGCGTTGATTGCTGGGCAGTGGCAGATTCGCAAGGGGAAGGATCAAAGTCCTGAGGAGTTTCAGGAGTTTTTGCAGAGGAAGGTGGAGCCGATTGTGTTGGCTTGGCAGGAGCGCATTATTGAGGAAAAGCTCTTGGACCCGGCGATTGTTTATGGGTATTTCCCCTGTGCGGCGAGCGGGAATACGGTGATTCTTTATGACCCAGCGGGGTTTGGGGAACTGCAGCCGGATGGGGAGGGGTGTTATCTGCCGGGGCGAGAGCGGTTGCCCTTGGCGCCGGATCAGCGGGAGTTGGGTCGCTTTACGTTTCCGCGGCAAAAGAGCCATCAGCGGCTGTGTATTGCCGATTTTTATGCTCCGATTGAGGCAGGGTATGCGGATGTTTTTCCCATGCAGGCGGTGACGGTGGGTGCCCAGGCCACCAAGCTGGCCCAGGAATTGTTCGCCGGGGATCGCTACAGTGATTATTTGTATTTTTATGGGTTGACGGTGGCGTTGGCGGAGGCGTTGGCGGAATGGGCCCATGCCCGCATTCGTCGGGAGCTGGGGTTTGCCCAGGAAGATAGCCCTGATATTCGCGGGATTTTGCACCAGGGGTACCGGGGGAGCCGCTACAGTTTTGGGTATCCGGCTTGCCCCCATATTCCCGACCAACGGCTACTGCTGCAGCTTCTGGGGGCAGAGCGCATCGGACTGAGGATGGATGAGAGCGACCAACTCGATCCGGAACAATCCACCACCGCTATTGTCGCCTACCACCCCGCCGCCCGCTACTTCAACACCTAGCCCTCTACCCAGTTCTTGGGTAGGGATCCCGGCCAAGCTAGGCTACCCTTGGGATAGTTGCGTGATGTCCCCATGGTGTTGAGTCCTCGTTTTGATCAGGCGCTTGTCTATGCTGCTGACTTGCACCGCCAGCAATTGCGTAAGGGATCCCCGATTCCCTATTTGACCCATTTGTTGGGAGTAGCCAGCTTGGTGTTTAGCCATGGGGGGGATGAGGAGCTAGGGATTGCCGCCCTGCTCCACGACAGCCTTGAGGATGGACCGGAGTACAGCGGTCGCTCCTGGGAAGAGATAGAAGCCCAGATTCGGGAGCAGTTTGGGGAGCGGGTTTTGCAGATCGTCTTGGACTGCACGGATACGGACAGCACTGGTCAAAAGGAAAGCTGGCAGCAACGCAAAAGTCGCTACCTGCAGCGCATGGCCCAGTCCCGGGATCCCGGTTATTTGTTGGTGACCACCTGTGACAAGTTGCACAACTTACATGCCATTTGGCTGGATCGGCAGATGGTGGGGGAAGGGATTTGGCAACGCTTTACGGCCCCCAAGGCAGCCACCCTGTGGTACTACCAGGAGATTGGGCGGATTGTGCAGCAGCAGGCCCAAGCAGGGCAGATCCCCAAGGTACTCAGTCAGCAGTATCAGATCCTTTTGCAGTCCCTGTTGGCTACGGCCTTGGTCACCTCCTAAGCTAGGCTGAAAACAACCCAATCAGAACATCTATGGCCATACCGGTGATTGTCAGTGGTGCCCTTGGCAAAATGGGGCGAGAAATCGTTAAGGTCGTCGCCCAAACCCAAGACCTGCGTCTGGTGGGGGCCGTCTCCCGCTCCGGCCAAGGGGAAGACATCGGCGAACGCCTCGGGCTCGGACATCTCGGGATCCCGGTGACGGCCAATTTGCAGGAGACACTTTTTCAGGTGGCGCAGCGCAAGGAAGCGGCGGTGATGGTGGATGTCACCCATCCCAGTTGTGTGTATGAGAATGTGCGGGCAGCGATGGCCTATGGGATCCGTCCGGTGGTGGGGACAACGGGTTTATCAGCGGAGCAGGTGGAGTCGTTGCGGGGGTTTGCGGAAAAGGCCAGTTTGGGGTGTTTGATTATTCCCAATTTTTCCATTGGGGTGGTGTTGATGCAGCAATTGGCCCGGCAAGCGGCCCATTACTTTGACCATGTGGAAATCATCGAATTACACCACAACCAAAAAGCCGATGCCCCTAGCGGCACGGCCCTGCAAACTGCCGCCCTCCTAGCAGCCACCGGCAAAACCTTTAACCCCCCCGCCACCCAAGAAAAAGAAACCCTTGCGGGATCCCGGGGTGGTCAGGGGGCGGGGCAGATTCCCATTCACAGTGTGCGGTTGCCGGGGTTGGTGGCCCATCAGGAAGTGATTTTTGGTGGTTTGGGGCAGACCTTGACGATTCGCCATGATGCTGTGGATCGGGTGGCGTACATGCCGGGGGTTTTGCTGGCGATTCGCAAGGTGATGGAATTGAAACACTTGGTTTACGGTTTGGAGCAGATTTTAATTTAATCTCCCCTCACCCATTTTGGCAGAGAAACTAGGGGAGAGAGCAAACAATACCTCTGGCCCATTTGAGGTTGGAAGTGAGGGATTAGGGGTTTTGTCGTCGGGCTTGGCGTTCCGTTTTGCCTCGCCAGAGGAACCGCAGTGGGGTGCCGGTGAAGTCCAACTGGCTGCGGAATTGTTTTTCCAAAAAGCGGCGGTAATTTTCCCGAAATAAAGCCGGGTCATTGACGAACAGAGCAATAGTTGGTGGCTGACTGCTCACCTGAGTTCCGTAGTAGATCTTCCCTTGTTTGCCCTGGCGATTAGTCGGTGGTGTCAGCCAGTTCAGAGCTTCCTGTAAAACCTCATTGATCACCGCCGTTGACACCCGGCGCCGATGACATTCCACCACTGTCTTGACCTGCTCCAAAACATTGGTGACCCGCTGCCCTGTTTTAGCGCTGACAAACACAATCGGTGCCCACTCCAAAAATGACAGCCGCTCCCGCACCACCTGGGTATGTTCATAAATTGTGTAGCTATCTTTTTCCACCAAATCCCACTTATTGACTACGATAATGCAACCTCGACCCTCATTCACAATCCGTCCGGCCAGGCGTTGGTCCTGCTCACTGATGGTCTCCGTAGCATCCAAAACCAACAGCACCACATCTGCCCGAGCAATCGCCTTAAACGCCCGATTAATACTAAAAAACTCCACTCCATACTCAATGCGATTTTTGCGCCGGATCCCGGCAGTATCGATGAGGCGAAAGGCTTGTCCATGCCAGGAGATCAACGTATCAATAGCATCCCGGGTTGTACCGGCAGTGGGACTGACGATCGCCCGCTCCTGGCCCACCAAGCGGTTCAGCAAACTGGATTTGCCCACATTAGGACGACCGACAATGGCAATGGCAATTTCCTCCCCCCCATCCTCCGCCTCCGTTTCCGGAAAATAAGGCAACACCCGCTCCAAAATCTCCGCCACCCCATTGCCATGGATGGCCGAAAAGGGCAACGGCTCCCCTAACCCCAACTGCCAAAAGGGAGCCGCCTGCGCCAAACCCAACTGCGCCGACTCGCACTTATTCACCCCCACCAACACCGGGATCCCGGCGTGGGTGCGCAGCCAGTTGGCCAGTTCTTGGTCCGCCGGTGTGACCCCTTCCATCCCGTCCACCACCAGTAGGGCCACCTGCGCCTCTTGGAGTGCCAGCAGCGCCTGCTCCCGAATCAAGGGCAAAAACCCCTCCTCATCGAAGAGGATCCCACCCGTATCCACCACTCGAAACCGGCGTCCATTCCATTCCGCTTCCCGGTAAAGGCGGTCGCGGGTCACCCCCGGTTCATCATGGACAATCGCCGCCCGCTCCCCGCTCAGCCGGTTGACCAGGGTTGATTTGCCCACATTCGGACGGCCAACAATCGCCAACAACGGCAACATCGGGATCCCCAAACGCAAATCTTGATCCTAGCCTAGACCGAACTGGCTCCAGGTCAGGCGCAGGGTGATTGCCTGCAGGGCTGCCGGGCTGGCGTGGGGATAGCTTGGCTGTGCAGTTAGTTCTGCCAACTCCAGGGTTAGTTGCGGGTCGGGGGGAAAGGCTTGGGGCAGGTAGTGTTCCAAAGACAGGAAAACCTCCCGCAATCGCCCGGGCAGAGCCTGAGCATATCCCGGCTGCCGCGGGTCAAAGAAGATCACATGATCTCCCTTCCAGGTGTTGCAGAGGCTGCAGAGGGGCTGTAGATTGCCGCTGTGATTAGGCCCACCGCGACTGAGGGGAATAATGTGATCCTGACACACCGGTTCGGGGATCTGCTGCCAGGGGCGACCGCAGCAGGGACAGTGGGGGTACCAGCGTTGCAGTTGACGAAACTCTTGCCCATCAATCCTGTGATTCACATCATAGCCCGCCCGCCGCTCCTGGCGCCGGCGCCGCTGACCCCGCCGCTGATCCTGCTCCCCACAGCGGGGACAATACCCCGCCAACAACAAAAGATCCCCGCAGCGGGGGCAATTACTCGACAACACTGGCCAGGGGATCAGGGATAGTTGGGGTTGGGGCTTGGAACTGCCCACTTTCCACAAACGTGAGGCGCACCTTCAACCAGCGAATAAACCCAGCATCCGTAGACACCACCGCCGCCACCGGCTCCTCCAGGCGTTGGTGCAGTTCCCGGAAACTGGGATCCCCCAGGAACGCCGGCCGGGTGACATAGAAAAAATCGATCGGACGGTTATGCTCCTGGTAGTGGCGGGTGCGTTCCTCCAGCACCTCCTGCAGCGGTTCCGACTCCAAAAAGCTCTGGCTTGCTGCCACAAAATAATAGGTTTGGGGATCCATGCCAGCAATTTCCACACGTCCGCTTAGGCATTGTGCCATACCTACAGCCTTAGGGATCCCTGGTGGACGTGGTAGATTTGGGCTGAACCCAGCCAGGGGGCAGCGAAGGCATTGAGGTGAGTCGCGGTGACTACGGTTTGGATACGGTTTTGGATGGCATCGAGGAGTTGATTTTGGCGGTGCAGGTCCAGTTCGGCTAGTACATCATCGAGCAGCAGCAGGGGTGGTTCGCCGATCACCTCCTCGATCAGGTGTAGTTCCGCCAGTTTTAGGGCTAGCACCAGCGTTCGTTGTTGCCCTTGGGAGCCATAGAGACGGGCCGGGATCCCGTTGAGGTAGAGGTCTACCTCATCCCGGTGGGGTCCTACCAGAGAAGTTCCCCGTTGAGATTCCGCCTTGGCTAGGCGCTGTAGCTGTTCTTGGAAAGCAGCGATCCAGGCATCCGTTGCGTCCGTTGGGGGGCAGGGCACCTGAGATTGGTAGGAGAGGGTGAGTTCTTCTTGGCCGCCGCTGATTTGATGATGCCAAGTTTGGGCTAGGGGTTGTAGCCGTTGGATCAGCCGTTGGCGGCGGCGCATCACCCGCATCCCGGTTTTGATCAGCGCCTGATTCCACACCAGCAACACCTCCGGATCTCGGGATTCACTTTTGAGGAGGGCATTGCGTTGGCGCAGGGTGCGGGCGTAGTCCTCGCGGATTTGGCCATAGACAGGTTCTAGTTGGATCAGCACCCGGTCTAGCCAGGAGCGGCGATATTCCGGGTTACCGCGGACAATTTCCAGATCCCAGCTCGAGAACAGGACTGCATTCAGTTGTCCCAAAAAATCCAGATGGCGGTTGAGGGTTTGTCCATTGACTTGCAGGGATTTGCGTCCTCCGTTTCGCAGCAGGATTCCCACCTGTCGTTCCACATCCCAGCGGCGGATAGTAGCGCGGATCCAGGCTTGATCTCGGTCGCGGTGGATCAGTTCTCGTTCTCGGCTAGCGCGGTGGGAGGAGAGACTGCTGAGCAATTCCACCGCCTCCAGCAGATTAGATTTTCCTTGAGCATTGTCCCCCACCAGAATCGTTTTAGGGGCAGAGAAGATCACCTCTTGTTGGCGGTAATTGCGAAAATCTTGGAGTTGCAACTGTTGCAAATACACCGCAAAAACACCGTTCCCATCTACCTATAGTCTTGCCAAGGAAACGACCCTGCTGCCACAAAATAGGGATTGAGCAATGCTTCCCGGTCATAGGTCAGTCGTTCCCCTGCCAGGGTTGTCACTGATCCCCCCGCCTGTTCCACCACACACTGGGCCGCTGCCGTATCCCAGACCATCGTTGGTCCGAAGCGGGGGTAGAGGTCGGCTTGTCCTTCCGCCACCAGACAAAACTTCAGAGAACTACCCCGGCTGACCACCTCCACCTCCAGCCCCCGGCTTTCCAGCCTTTGCAAAAACTCTTCCGTCTCCGGTCCGGCGTGGGAGCGGCTGGCCACCACCTGCAGCCGGGATCCCGGTTGATAGGTCCGCACCTGAATCCGTTCCGGTTCTTGTTCTCCCCGGTAGCGAAAAGCCCCCCAGTCCTGCGCCGCCCCATAGGCTATCCCCAGCACCGGCGCATACACCACTCCCAGCATTGGGATCCCGTCATTGATGAGGGCGATATTGACGGTGAATTCTCCATTGCGTTGGATGAACTCCTTTGTCCCGTCTAGGGGGTCAACCAGCCAGAAGTGTTGCCACGATTGGCGTTCATGGTAGGGGATTGTTTTGGATTCCTCCGACAGGATTGGCCAGGCAGGGGTTAGGTTTGTCAGTCCCTCTACGATTATCTGATGGGCTGCCAGATCTGCCAGGGTTAAGGGTGAGTGATCCGCCTTATTGACCACCCCCAAATCTTCTTGTTCATAGATTTCCAAGATTTTATCCCCTGCCTGGCGAGCCAGCGTCACCACATTTGCCACAAGCGCAGGCACATCCATGCCGGGATCCTCGCATATCTTCCCAAGTTGTACCATGTGATTGTTTCCTCTTCTCTTGCCTTTGTGCAACCG